>JACPLG010000003.1:0-88743 GCA_016186625.1 Candidatus Levyibacteriota bacterium | reverse complement strand
AATAAAGAAATTATGATAACAAAAAAATCGGGAGCTATGAGTTTCTTCTTCCTGATAAATATAAAAAATCCTGCGATCATATAGATAAAAAAGCCATAGAGAATTCCAAGCTGCCAAATAGGTGAGCGCTGACATTGTCCTTTTTCGAATAAAAAGGGACCAATGCTTTCAATTTTAGTAAGAAACTCTGGAGGGCAATTGAGTCCTATTCCAGATGCAAATGGAGAAAAATTTTGACTAAAAACCAGAGAAAATATAAAGAACGAAATTACAATTATTAATATATACTTTGTTGAATTAATAATAGAATCAAGAATTTTTTTAGATAGATTATTGTCTTGACCTTTCATAAAATCAGAAAAAAATATAATGATAGATAAAAGTCCCAAATAAATTAATCCGTCCCAAGCGTTAGTCATATAAGCAATAGAGACCAGGAATGAAGCTAGAATTATGAGTTCTTTTCTGAGCTTTTTTTCTACAAATAAAACAAAACCAATTGCAATCAGAAAAATAACAATAGGAATATCCAAAACATGGCCATGCAGATCTGCAACAACAAAGGAATACGACGGAAACTCATGGATTGTATGGTAAATAAATCTTGTTGCATTTGGATACCAATATGAATTTGGAAAAGTTGAAATCGACAGCCCTAAATCCCAAAAAGGAACCGGAGATTCTGCATTGTAATTCTTAAATAAAGAATAAATTGTTTGGAGATTTCCTGAAAGAGTCACAATATATCCAAACAATAGTCCCAAGATAAATGTTTTTCTGATTGAAAAACGTTTAATTTTTTCGATTAGATTTATTCCAAGTGAGAAAGACAGTGAGAATGTGAAAGCAAATATAGTTGCAATCATAAGGTTGAACGTAATAAAAGAGGGGATTTGTGAAAGTTTGGTGGCAGCGGCGGTGTATAAATGTCCAAAGTAATAATAATTTATTGAAAACGGGCTAAACCACATATCGCGCGGTGGAAAATATTCGGATCTTAAAATCGAATTTATAAATCCAAAATCCATAAATTTCTCAAGATCATGAATGTCAGGATTAAAGGATCTAACATAGGACCATATTAGAAGAGTACTTAAGAAAATAAACTCTTCGAAGAGAAATATTTTCAACTTATTTCTTATTTCAATTTTTTTAGGTCTTAAGAAAAACCAGAAAATACTTGTTAAAACTAACCATACAACCAAAATATTAAATGTCGAGAATTTTAAAATGTGTAAAGTCCCAAGTATATAAATTGAATAAGAGATCAAAAGTAATCCAAGAACTTTGGAAAATATATATCCTTTATCAATAAAACTGTTAAAAATCTTCCAAGTTGCGGGAAGAAAAGATATTCCAATGAGAAGAAAAACCAACCACCATCTAAAAATCAAAAAGAGATCAGACTGAAACATACTTATAATTAAATTTTTGAAACAAGGTTTTTATATGTGGAAATATTACTATAATGGTAAGAAGTATTATTGGCAATAGTTGAAAAAATGAAACAATTTGCTGGGTTTTAAAAGTGGGATCTGTTCCTAGGACTGGACTTGAAATAACTCCAATATTCAGAAGTCTAAATATAAAAAAAGTATTTGGCAGATTTATAATTAGTATTAATATTCTCGCGGCCTTACTTTGAAACTCATCTAAGCTTAAAAGACAAATAGCAAGTAGGGGTCCAAGAACACTAAAATGATACTGGAAAACTAAGTCATAAAAGAATAAGAAAAATAAAACCAGAAGATAAACGAGCACAATTACACTTATTCTTTTTGATAATGCAAGTAGATAGATAAATCCTAGGACAGCTATTTTAATAGCTCTTACTAATTCCATTGACAAATTAAAACTATTTCTTAGAATTGCCTCAAATGACATAAAATCAATATTTTTTGTATTCATTGGGTGAAATAAATGATACAAAACATTATCAGTGAAATATTGACCAACTCCTAATAAACTAAAAGTTAGGGTTGATATTAAGAAGAGAGATAGTCCTGATAAAAGTAATGAAATCTTTTTTTTGAGAAATAATACGGGCATCCATAGAAGACCAATAGGTTTTGCAATAAGAGTTAAGAAGTATAATACTCCTCCTCCTAAACTGTTTTTTTTCTTAGTAAGATTTATCAGAAAAAATAAAAGAAAAATATTAAATAAAAATTGATACTGAGATATTTTAATTTCATTATATTGTGAGAAGTTGATTAAAAACAAAAAAATAGCCAAATTTAAGTACTTGTTGTCCTTAAAATTTTTATAGATGTAAAAAGCAGTAAGTAGCGTTATGAAAATTTTAATAAAAAACCATAAATTAATTGAAACTTCCGGATCAAAAATAATAAAGAAAAAACCAAGAATTATAGTTAAAAACGGATGGTAAACATTTGAATTGCTTGCGTAAGGATAAGAGTAGGAATTTACCCCTGCTGGCAGTTTTCCTGATAAATCGCCGCCATTTAAGAAAGCATACATTCCGTTTGGGATTTGATAAAAATCAAGCCCTTTACAGCAGTAGTGAATGGAGCTTCCGAAAAAAAAATAATCAAACCAATGGGTTTTTAATGCAGATATATTAAATGAGAAATAAATAATAAAACCTAGAATTAGAAGTTTACTTTTGAAAACATACTTAATGAATTTAAAAATCTCATCCATTTTACGGCAAACAATTAGTGACTACATTATATATTGAATAGTTTTTATTCTTATTTTCGTAAGATTTAATAAATTCATTTTCGTAGAGTAAGGAAATGTTTGGTATGTTGGGATCGGGTGGATTTTGTATTCGTATTTCCACGAAATCTATCTTATACCTTTTAAGCAAATCACATGCAACTGATTTACTTTTTGCAGAGAGCATATCTTTCATTACTTTTCCTCTCGCATCCGTATCATATCCCTGTGACCATGCAAAATACGGCCAACCCATAAATATTTTTCTTCCTGATAAAGAAGCCGGGTTGTAAAGATAAGTTGAATTTAAAAATATAGAGTTTGAAGGCGTATTGGTAAGTATCCAATTCGCATCAGGATTTTTTTTATAATCATCAATAGAAATTTTATGGTCATTATAAATTGGGAAAAAATCTATAATTCCTCCAAAGACCATAAATAAAAAAAGCATAATAACAATCGGTTTGAAAAAGTGCTTTTTGTTCCAGAGCACTAACAAAGCGAAAGCAGAGAACATATTGCCGATGACAATAAAATAATTAAAGAACTTATGATTTGCCGCAATTTCAGGAGAAAACTGAATAGTGTTGCCAATAATAAAAAGTGAAAAAAAGGCAAGTAATATTTTTCTTTGGAATTTAGTTGCAAATATGAATCCAAAGGGGATTAAAATTAAGCTTAGCCCTAGATTATAAATCCAAAATTCAATGAATTTTTGAAAGGTCAAGTCATTCGCAAGAAGATAACCAAGGACAAGGTTTGGAGAATAACCATCAGATCCGGTTAAGTACAAATATTGCGGAAAAGCGATTATTGCCGCAAGTATTAATAGTACTAATACTCCTTTTCTTATTTTTGAAAATAATACCGCTAGTGAAAGTAAAACAACAGACGACATTAAGAATACAGCCGTGTGAATAAAAAAACTAAGACCTAAAACAATTCCCAAAATAAAATACCACCTTGCAGATAATGTTTTTTCACCTAGTATTGGTTTGATTGCCAAATAAATAATGATAAACGATAACGCAAAAGAAACTGCAAGATGTCTTTGATTCGTATAAATATTAAGATTCCAAAAGGCTGAAATTATTCCCTGCCCATATGGAGCAAATGACTGAAAGTTTGTTGTGTTTGGAATTTGCAAAATACTCTGGGTGGAAAGAGGGTTTTGTCTAAAATAATAAATAAATGATAAAGAAGAATTAAAAAGAAAAAACACTACACTTAATAATCCTACACTTTTAGATTTAAAAACTTGTTTGGAGAAATAATAAATTATTAATACTAAAAAAATAAAGCCTATGGCTGAGGGAATATTTAATGCAAGACCAATTGGAAGTCCAATTTTTTCTAATAATCCAACAATATAATAAAAAATAAAATGATATTTTATTGGTTCTCCGGGAAAAAGAGGGTACTCTGGCGGAAAATTAGATCCCAAAGAGAAAGAACGAATTAGCGGAATATGGCTTGCAAAATCGCTCCAAGCTTTACTTGAGATCATGATTATTCCCTCACCAGATGAAAATGAGGAAAACATTAAAAAAGTTCCAAATGCAATTCCTATTAAAAATACAATTATTTCAGAAGAATTATTTAAGAGGAATTTTTTAATTTTCATTAAGAATATAATCGGTTATTTCTTCTCCAAGTTCAACAGCGTAATTTGTGCCTCTGTCCCAGGGATAGACTTGCTCAATATTAGAAAGATAAACATTGGGAAGTGGAGTCTTAAATGGAGGAATCATTTTTGAGTAATTTGTTGGAATAACCGGTTGGGCAAAGGAGACTTTAAAGAGCGCATAATCGATTAAACTTTTTCTATAGTTAGGATTTATTTTTTGTAAGAACGGATCAAGTAGTTTTAGAACTTCTTCTTTTTCCAACGAAAAACGCTTGGAGTCAGCAGGCAAATAGTTGCCAAGATAGAGAAGGTGCTCATTGTTATAATATTTTTTGTCCATAAAATTTGTGTGTTCAACAATTGCCATAACCGGAGAGGTTTCGTCGCAGACATTGAGCCAGTATGTCCCATCATTAAAAAAGGGCTTCCTTAATCTAAGCATTAAATTGGTGGCGCCAAGTCCTCTAAGCTTGGCAAATTTTTGTTTGTAATCTTGTGGTAACTCCGGAGCAATTTTAAAAAACAAAAATGACGGAAGAGTGACAACGATTGCATCGTAATTTCCAATTTCCAATTCGGGTGCCTTTTGGGCGTTTCCAATTTTTTTGAATTTAATAGATGGTTTACCGTTTGAAGAAAGTTCTACCACATCTGTATTGAAGTAAACTTTTCCACCTCTTTTCTCGATTACTTTTACAATATGGTTTGCAAATTCCAAGAATCCTCCTTGGGGATATGCAAGGGATGGAGTCCTTTTGACAATTCTTGCCCAAAACCAGGCAAGGGATATATCAGAAGCATATGGCCCGAATTTATTTTTAAACAAAGGTTCCCAAATCATTTTGTATCCCCTTTGCCCCATTGCTTTGGGCAAAAATTTGGTAGCATTGATCTTTTCAAGAGGTTTCCAGATAGGGTTGTACCTAAGCAGAGAAATTACAAAACCCATTCTAAGCCGATCTATTATTGATAGTTTTGGAAAAAGTAATACTTTTAAAGGAGAGTCAAACTGATAAATTTTTCCATCAACGTATACGCTAGTCTTGGGACGGCGTACTATTACCTTATGTCCTATCTCTTTTGCTAAGCGCAAAATAAATTTATCATTTGTAAACCAATGATGATAGTGTTTTTCAAGACTCCATTCCCATTCTTTTTCTCTGAATCCAATCGCAAGACCTCCTGGATGTGGATCTTTTTCAAAAATAGTAACGCTATGCCCATCCTTCTGTAAATAATAGGCTGCGGAGAGGCCGGTAAATCCGGCTCCAATAATTGCGATTCTCATCCCGTTAGACATTTTATAACTTTGAGTCCTATTCAAACAACCTATAACCCTACCTAACGGGATTTACATAGAACTTTTCCCACGGCTTATGAGGAATAAAACTATCCCTGAAGCTGCTGAAACAAGACCTACAACTGCGGCAATTATTACCAACGGGTTTGCAGCCAAAGAGTTTACTTGAGATGGGGATATTTGAGGTGTTATAACTGAGACTGGTGGAGATGAGACTGAGCCAATTTCACTTGTTGCAAAAACTGTAAAATTATGGGTAATTGTTTCAAGTGCCCCGTTTTTGTTTTTTGTAACTATTGTAATTGTGTGTTCTCCTTCCGAAAGGTCTTTGGGAGGGGTATAAAACCATTTTCCGCTATCATCGGCTTTTACTTGGGTTATTATACTTTCATCTGAATGAATTGTAATTTCTACCACCTCATTAGGCTGGGCCGTTCCTTCAAAAGTTGGCTTCGCTTCAGCTAGATCCTCATCTTTTTTGGGAGTTAATATTTTAGGATTGCCTGTGTTTGTTGAGATTGTTCCAAAAGTAGGAAAACCACCGCTCTCAGTAGATCTTTTTGGTGATGGAGAAGGATCAGTGGAGAAGTTTGAAAAATCATAATTGTTGGAAAGGGTAATTAAAGGAACCGGATTAATTTCTGAGGGCGAAACACTTACTGAAGAAAATAAATTTTCTGAATAAATCTCAATGTTTATAATTGCTGTTGAGTTTATTGTAAAGTAATCATCAAAAGAAGCAGTCCTTAAGCTATTTAAAGGTATGGTATAAGTTCCGTCACTGTTTATTAACGTAGATAATTCTTGCGCGCCGTTGATACCAACATAGACGACCCCTTCTGTTACGGGTGTTCCATCAGGCATAACCACTTTTCCGTTCAGAGGAATTTGAAAAGACGGATTTTTATTTATTATTTTCCCAGTCTGTAATCTATAGGGATTTTCGTTATCTAAATATTTTTTATCGCCTGAAGTAATACTAAAGTAATAAGAAATATCAGGATTCAAATCCCGAGTAGTAATTGAATGAATTTTGTATTTGTTAACTGATTGACTCAACTGATCCCGGTCATCCAAAACTACGTTATCTAGAAGATTTTGGCTCTCTCCATAACTGAGAGTTCCGATAGCTTCATCCTCAGTTATGTAAGTTAAGGTAAAAGAATCATCAGAGATATTTGTTATTTTAACGTTTTTGGGCTCTTGATCCGGACCTGCTCTTAACTGGAAAATAGTATCCCTTTTTACTAAAAAAGTTGTTAATACAGTCCCTAGTATAATAATCGAAAGACCGATTAATGTCGGAATTTTTTTATCCAAAAAATTATTCATTTTCCTCCTCTTGCGGAGTTTCTGTCGGTAGAATTTCCGAGGACTGCGTTGAAATTTCTGTTTCTTCTAATTCTTCAGGGACCCCGCTTATTTGAGGCTGTATCTCGTATAACGGGCTGACTCTTTTTCTAGCTTTTAACTTATTTATTGTATTTAAATCAAAAGTTCCTTCTATTGGAATTATCTGAACCGAAAGCGGGTCTTTTATAGTTGAAGTTACGAAGCTATGATAGATATTAAATATAACCCACAAAACTGTAAGAATAAAAAAGGAGGAGAGTATAATTAAAAAATCCCTTTGCTTCATTATTTTTTAAAGTAAGCTGATCCATTAATAATCAGTTCCAGATCTCCATCTACACCCGTATCTTTACTTATAGATATTGATTCAACCGAGACAATTCTTTGCATATTTACTAGATCCGAAATGAATTTTTGTAAATTATCATAGTTTCCGTTCCCTGTTAGTCCAAAAGAAAAAGACGAGCTAACGGATGCCTCTTGGGATTCTAACTTAACAGATGCCAGATCGAGTTTGGAAATTTCTACTGAGTTGTCTCCTGCAATGGATTGGATTTGGGCAACTAAAGTGGGAGCTTCCGGTTTTTGGGGAATAGTGTCCATGATAAATGGCAAATCAGCCTGAATCTTTTGATATTCACTTGAAAGCTTCGACAAGTTATTTATTTTTTCGGAAAGCTTTTTCTCTACAAATCTACTATCTTCAATTTCACGTCTTAGCTTTGCGATTGTTGACAAAGTTGGGTTGATTGCAAAAAGAGCAAAAAAGATTGAAGCTCCCAATGTTAAGATTATTGTAAAATACCGCTGGTTTTTTTCTTTTTTAAGGTATGGCAAAATATCTTTATAGTATTTCTCATACCGCAGATTTTTAAAAATTTTTTTCATTGTCTTGCCTCTTTTAAATTTAGAGTAATTAAAACACTTATTGAGTTGGTAAGCGCCTGATTTTCTATTCGATCAAGGCTAACTGAACTTATTTCTGGATATTCTCGAAGAAGTGTGAGGAAGTTTGTCAGAGAGGACAATGAGGCAATATTTGCCTCAATTGTTACGAGGTTTTTTTCAATCATAAAAGAGGTAAAAGTAATTTCTGGGGGAGTAAGTTTTGCTATATCATTTAAAATTTTTACATTTCTTTGTCCCACCTCAGTAATCCTAGATGCATCGTCAATTCTTCCTTGAAGGTTCCTATATACATCCTCTCTATCCTTTAAACTCGCAACAATTGCCTGTTCCTGATTTATTTTGTCATGCAAATCAATAAGTGTTCTATCCAAAGTAAATCTATATATAAACGCTGAAAAAGCAACTAGTTCTGTAAGTATAACAAGAAGTCTCCCAACAGTAAGCGCCCATTTTAAGATATCGTCAAGGATATTTGTCCTACTTTTAATTAAGTTAATAGACGCTATAGATTGCATGGCAATTTTAGTCTATGTTTTTTTAGTCTTTTTGTAAACCCCGCACAAAATAAAGGCGAATGAAGTTATTTTGATTTTGATAAACGGGCCAGGCGTGATTTTAGTCTTGAGGCTTTATTTTTATGGATCACATTTTTCTTTGCGGCTTTATCTATAACTTTGGAGGACAGGCTGAGATGTTTAATTGTCGGACTTTTCTTGGTTTTCTTGATGATTTTCTTTAAATTAGCTTTTAACTTTGCATTTTTTTTCTCACGACGCAAATCTTTCCTTAATTTTTTTCTGGCTTGTTTTGTTACTGGCATGCGCGCATTTTAGCATGCTATACTGGATATCGCAACCCAACACATTTTTGCTGTAATGGTTTGCATGGTTGAGATAGTCGCATGGTTAATATTGATTTCTAAATTAAACAATCAACCATTCTAGCCATTATAACTATTAACCATTAAATTATTATGCCCTTGCACTTTTTTCAAAAAGGTCTAACGCTTCTTCTAAAAAAACAGACGAGTATTCTTTCTGCCGCATTGATTCTGATGACAACTGTAGTCCTGTCTCAGATCCTAGGACTTTTTAGACAGAGACTTTTGGCTGGAATTTTCGGCGCCTCGGATACCCTAGGTGTTTATCTTGTATCATCTAAACTGCCCGATTTTTTATTTCAATTAGTTATTGCAGGTGCACTCTCCTCGGCTTTTATCCCGGTATTTTCGGATTTACTGCATAAAGGTAGAAGTGAAGATGCCAATAAAATGGCCTCAACCCTTATGCTTTTTGGCTTTGCTTTCTTTGGGGTAATTTCTATAATTTTATTTATCCTTGCTCCTTTTTTTCTTCAGCTTTTCAATTTAGGATCTGGCTACAGCCTTTCACAAATGCAGCTAATGACAAATCTTATGAGAATAATAATTTTTGGGCAAATTATTTTTTTGATTGCAACTTTCTTTTCAGCAATTTTACAATCGCATAACCATTTTTTTATTCCTGGAATCGCAGCAGCGCTTTATAATTTAGGCATAATTGTAGGAATACTTTTATTTTCTGATAAATTTGGAATATATGCCCCAGCTTTTGGAGTGATTATAGGAGCATTTGCATATACTTCATTCCAAATCCCGCTAATAAGGAGAGTTAGATTTTCTTTTAGACCGACTTTTTCTCTTAATACTTTAGGGGTTAAAGAAGTTATTACTCTGATTTGGCCAAGGACCCTCTCGCTTTTTATTTTCCAGATAGGGACAATTCTTACTGTATCATTAATATCTTTTCTACCATCTTCTGGGAGAAATTACGTTATTCTTGATTTTGCGCAAACTTTGGCTTTTGCTCCAATTGTTCTTTTTGGGCAGACTATTGCACAAGCCGCGTTTCCGGTTTTATCCAGGGAAAAAGACAGACTTGATATGTTTAGAACAACTTTTATGACCAGCTTTAATCAAATGCTTTATTTAGTTTTGCCAATATCAGTACTATTTATAGTGCTTAGAATTCCTGTTGTAAGGCTAATTTTTGGAGCTGCACGTTTTGACTGGGAAGCTACAGTTCTTACTGGAAGAACATTGGCATTTTTCTCTCTTGCGATTTTTGCCCAGGCTCTAATTTATTTAGTATCGCGAGCTTTTTATGCGCTCCATGACACCAAAACTCCTCTTGTAATAGGAGCTCTCTCAACCGCCTTAATGCTTCTTTTAAGCCTTCTTTTTATTTCTTTTTGGAGTGCCAATTTAGCGAGCCTTTCTGAGGCTTATAGCAGCAGATTCCGACTAATTCCAGTAGGTGTGGAAGGAATTGCTTTTGCAACATCAGTTGCCGGAATTTTTAATTTAGGATCTTTACTTTATTTTCTAAACAAAAAGATCAAAATATTTGATATTCATCCATTTTTGCTTCCACAGCTTAAGATTTTTCTGTCCGTAATCTTTATGGGTTTTGCACTTTATATACCAATTAAGCTTTTGGATCAATTGGTATTTGATACCACGAAGACAATTAACCTAATATTTCTGACAGGAATTTCAAGTGCCGTCGGGCTTTTTATATATCTTTTTCTCACGTGGCTTTTAAACGTAAAAGAAGCAGGAACTTTTCTGCTTATCTTTAGAAGATTGAGTGAATATAAAGAAATTGTTGATAAAAGTGAAAAAATTATTGATGCCAAAACTAGTCAGTAATTGCTTTTGTATCTTCTGCAGATTATACTTGCAAAAATTATGAAGGGGAGTATCAGAAATTTCGCAATAATAGCGCATATTGATCACGGTAAGTCAACTCTTGCTGACAGATTTTTGGAAGTTACGGGTACTGTTTCCAAACAAAAACTCAAAGAACAATTTTTGGATCAAAATCCGATTTCAAGAGAGCGAGGGATAACTATAAAGCTTGCACCTGTCAGAATGAAATACGAATATCGAAATCCGAAATCCGAAACAATAACAAATGCATCAAATTCAAATAACAAAAATAATTTCGAATTTCGTGTTTCGAATTTCGAGTTTTCAAATTCAGGAGAATTTATCCTGAATTTGATTGATACTCCCGGACATGTTGATTTTTCCTATGAAGTTTCCCGTACTCTTGCGGCATGTGAAGGAGTAATACTTTTGGTAGACGCAACCCAAGGCGTTCAAGCCCAGACAGTTGCACATTTTTATAGTGCGAAAAAAGAAGGATTAAAAATAATTCCAGCAATTAACAAAATTGACCTTGAAAGTGCAAGGCCAGAAGAGGTAAGAAGGGAGATGGAGCAAATTTTTTCAATTAATCCCAGGGAAATAATTTATGTTTCGGCAAAAACTGGAAAAAATGTTGACCAATTGTTAAGAGCAATTGTTGATAGAACCCCTTCCCCCAAAGGTTTGGAAACGAATCCTTTTAGAGCACTAATATTTGATGCTTTATATGATGAACATAGAGGTGTAATTGTTTATGTAAGAATTGTTGATGGAAAGTTAAGTAAAAATGAAAGAATTAGTTTTTCTCAAACAAAAAAAAGCACAATTGCTTCCGAAATCGGATATTTCACTCCCGTAATGACTCCCAAAGATACAATTTTTGCTGGAGATATTGGATATATTGTTACAGGAATTAAAGACATTCACCAAACGCAAGTTGGAGACACCGTAACAATATCAAATATCAAAAATCAAATATCAAATATAAAACCGTTGCCGGGGTATAAAAAACCAAAACCAATGGTTTTCTTTGGAGTTTACCCAAAGAGCACGAATGAATTGGTTAGGTTGAAAGAGGCATTGAACAAATACGCATTGAATGATACATCGATCACAGTCTCTGATGAACACTCAATATATCTTGGGTCAGGATTTAGGGTTGGTTTTTTGGGATTACTTCATGCAGATATTGTCAGAGAAAGACTCAAACAAGAAGAAAATGTTGATTTGTTCTTAACCTCACCCCAAGTTTTATACGAAGAAAAAGAAAACGGGCAAATGAACGAGCCCTACATGAACCTAACGGTCTTCGTTCCTTCCACTTTTGTCGGAAACGTAATTACAGTCTGTCAGAAACGAAAAGGAAATTTGCTTGATTTATCCTATTTTGGAAATAGCGCAATTTTGAAATACGAGATGCCTTACTCAATGCTTGTTAGAGGTCTCTCATCCGATCTGAAATCTTCAACTTCGGGATTTGCCAGCATTGACTATGAAATATCAGATTACAGGCCGGCGGATCTGGTCAACATCGAAATAAAAATTAACGATATTTCAATTGATGTTTTATCAGAATACGCGTATCGGGGTGAAGCGCCTTATATCGGCCGGGAAAAAGCCAAACTTCTGAGGGAAAAACTTCCGCGTCAACAATTTAGACAAATTATTCAAGCAACAGTTAACGGGAATATTATCGCCCGCGAAGAAATTCCGCCATTTAGAAAGGATGTTTTGGCCAAGCTTTATGGGGGAGACAGAACTAGAAAAGATAAATTACTTGAAGCGCAGAAAAAAGGAAAATCAAAGATGATTGAAAAAGCAAAAATCGAGATTCCTCAGGAAGTCCTTTTTTCAATGATCGAAAAGTGAAGCGTGTTTGTCATTCTGAGCGAAGCGAAGAATCCTTAAGATCCTTCGGCGATGCCTCAGGATGACATGGGTGGGTTTAGAGGGCGAAGAAAAGAAGCGCTCCTATTAAGAAGAGAATTCCTCCTAAAACCCCAAGTCCTATGATAGTCTCGGTGGGACCAGTAGCAGGAAGTGGAGTTGGTTCAGCACTTTCCGAATCGCCGGAAACTGTAATTGTAACAGAACAATTGGTACTATTGCTGCTTACCCCACCGCTGTCATCTGTTAAAAGAGCAGATGCTGTAAAAGTCCCCGCATTGTTATAGGTAAATGCTTTTTCAACGCTCACGATTTCTGTTCCTATTCCTCCGCCGGTAGTCACATCCTCGACTGTCCCTTCACCAAAGTTAAACGTTATTTTGTCAATTGTGCCGTCAGTATCACTCCCATTTGCTGTAAAAGTAATGGTCAAGGGGGCAGCCCCCTCCGTACTTGTGTCTGTAACCAGACTTTCACAAACTGGCGCTTGATTCTCTGAAGGGGCTTCCCCGTCTGCAGACTCTGTTCCGGTAGGGGTGGGCGTTGCCTCTTCCTCCACCTCCGTCACAGTAGGGGTGGGCGTTGCCTCTCCTTCCCCTTGAAACGTAACCGCTGCCGGTGTTCCATTTTTTAAGTATACATTTTCACTAAATTCATCTAGATTGGCTCCGCTAATGGAGCGTATTTCAACTTTTTCATTATCAAAAGCGATCTCAGTTGGTGTTTCAGAGAATTCAATAACATCAAAAGTTATATCTCCAATTTTTGTGTCCTGCTGGATTACTTTGGTTGGATCACTCTCAATGGATAAGTTTACAGCTAGCTCATCTTCAGTGGCTGAAAGTATTGGCCCCTCAAGTATAGAAAGATTTGAAGCAGGATCCAGTACAAAACTTTCTTTTGTTGCCGAAAGCTTTGTCGCATCCCAATTTATAACCAGCTTGATAAAATTAACCTGATTATTTCCCGGAGAAACCCAAATTTCAAAATTTAATTTTGCACCGACTGTAGCAGTTTGTTCTGAAGGAACAAAAGATAAGGTAGTATTAGGGGTGGCTCTTGTTCTTAGATCTTGCTGTTGTTGTACAAGAAATACTGTAGCGGGAATTACCAAAAGAATTACAAATAAAAAGCCTATCAAAAGGAGTTTTTTTCTGGAAAAACTGGGTAACCTTATATTTGAATTAAGATTTGGCAAGTTAACCTTATCGTATATAGAAATAAAGAGAGTGTCAAGATTCTTAAGAAGGCCTAAAGGGTATTGACACTTTGGGTTTTTTGTTGTATAAATTAGCAGACAAAATGTCTGACTGATACCCGCCTGCCGGCAGGCAGGTTTTTTTAATCAACATTATGGCAAAGACTAAAGTAAATATTAAGCCCTTAGGAGACAATGTTTTGATAAAGCCTCTTGAGGCGGATGTAAAAACAGCATCAGGGATAGTCCTTCCAGATACAGCACGCGAAAAACCTCAGGTGGGAGAAGTCATGGCCACAGGTCCTGGACATGTAAATCCCCAAGGAAAGCTAGATCCTATGAATGTAAAAGCTGGACAAAAAGTTATGTACAAAAAATGGGGAGGAGACGAAGTTAAAGTAGGAAGTGAAGAATGGACGATTGTTAAACAAGGCGACATTCTCGCCATCGTTGATGGCTAAATTTAAAGTTTAAAGTGAAAAGTTAAAAGTTTAATTTTGAATTTTTCATTTTTAATTTTTAACTTGACTGACTGAAAGGAACATGGCTAAACAAATAAAATACAATTCAGAAGCAAGAGAACTTCTCAGACAAGGTGTCGATGAGCTCTCGGATGCTGTGGCAACAACTCTTGGACCAAAAGGAAGAAACGTAGCCCTTGATAAAAAATGGGGAGCGCCTAGTGTTGTTCATGACGGAGTAACAGTTGCAAAAGAAATAGAGCTTGAGGATCCTTTTAAAAACATGGGAGCAGCCCTTATTAAAGAAGCAGCAAGTAAAACTGCGGATGTTGCAGGAGATGGAACAACAACTTCTATAATTTTAGCAAGGACTATTGTTGATGAGGGAATTCTTAGAATCACAGCCGGCGCCAACCCAATGATTATGCGAAGAGGTTTGGAAAAAGCCGGAGAATTCACGGTCACGGAACTTAAGAAAATGGCAAAAGCCATAAAAACCGCAGATATTGCAAATGTTGCCACGATTTCAGCAGGAGATCCAGAGCTTGGAGCGCTTATTGCTGAAGCACTGGGAAAAGTTGGAAAAGACGGAGTTGTTTCTGTTGAAGAGGGCCGAGGACTAACAACTGAGATTGAATACAAAGAAGGAATGGAATTTGATAAAGGTTATGCCAGTGCTTATTTTGTAACCAATCCGGACAAAATGGAGGCAGAAATAGAAAATCCTTATATACTAATTACAGATAAAAAGATTTCAAACCTCCAAGAGCTTCTTCCTTTCCTGGAAAATCTGGTTAAAGTTTCAAAGGACTTAGTAATTATAGCGGACGAGATTGAAGGAGAAGCATTGGCAACTCTGGTTGTAAATAAACTTCGAGGAACATTTAATACTTTGGCAATAAAGGCCCCAGGATTTGGTGATCGTCGCAAAGAAATGCTTGAAGATATTGCAATCCTAACGGGTGGGGAGGTAATTTCAGAAGATACAGGAGTAAAATTTGAAAATGTAACAGTTGAGATGTGTGGAAGAGCAGATAAAGTCTGGGCTGACAAAGAAAACGCAAGAATTATCGGTGGAAAAGGAAATAAAAAGGCACTTGAGGCAAGGATTGCCCAAATAAGACGGGCAATTGAAACGACAACTTCTGAGTTTGACCGCGAAAAACTTCAGGAGAGACTGGCTAAGTTAACCGGCGGAGTTGCAGTAATAAATGTTGGAGCCGCAACTGAAGTTGAGCTAAAAGATAAAAAAGAAAGAGTTAACGATGCTGTTTCAGCAACAAAAGCAGCACTTGAAGAAGGAATTGTCCCTGGAGGAGCAATAGCGCTTCTTGATATTGCAAACAGAATGAAGATTGATAATTCTAAAGCTTCACGAGACGAAGTTTCGGGATATGAAATTGTTAAGAACGCACTCGAAGCACCATTTAAAAAACTCATAGAAAATGCAGGATTTGACCCAGGACAGTTAATTGCGAAAGCAAAAGAGGCATCAGCAACCGGACAAGGGTTTGACGTTCTTAGTTTGGAATCCGCTGAAACAGCCCAACCGGTTGACATGTTAAAAGCAGGAATTGTAGATCCTTTAAAGGTGGTCCGAACTGCAGTTCAGAATGCAATCTCTGTCGCAACAATGATTTTGACTACTGAAGCGCTAATTACAGATCTTCCTGAGAAAAAGGAAGCAACTCCCGGAGTGCCCCCCGGCGGGATGGATTACTAAGGTTTTAAATAGTTATTAAGGGATTCGATTCCCTGTAAAATAGTGTCGTATTCTTTTTTGCTTAAGCGTTTTACTTCCAAAAAATAATCCAGCATTTGTTGCATTGTGAATGCACTATGTAGCTTAAGTTTGTTTTTGGCCATTTCCTTTTCTCCTCCTTGCTGCCTATCAATCAAAACTACAACATCTCTAACTTTTACTCCTGAACCTCTTAATGTTTTTGCTGCCTCCAATTTGGAATCGGCACGAGTTACCAAATCGTCTATCAAGATGGCCCATTTTCCTTTATCTTTTGAAAGCATTCCATCTACTTTTGCACCGCTCCCATGAGTTTTTTTATCAGCACGAGGAGTGATCATTCCGATTTTTAGTTTATCCGAGAGAGAAGAAGCAAGAGGAGTTGCAGCAGTTGGAATATCCGCTATTAAGTCAAATTTTAAAGGCCGGACTAATTCCTTATAAACCTTAATTGCTGCGTCTTTTGCGGCTGGAGTTCTTCTTAAAACTCTAAGGTCAATATAAATTGGAGAAAGGGGAGCGTTTGGATGTTTGTCATGTAGTTTTAGTTTAAAAGCGCCGAATTTTACTGCGCCAATATCAAATAGATGTAAAGATAGTTTTTTCTGGGCACTTGTTAATTTTTTGCTATCTGTTTTTTTAACACCCCTTGCTAAATTTATTGCATCATTTAACTCTTTTGCTTTTTGTCTTGCCGCCTGCGCAAAATCGGCACCGCTACTTGCAAAGATAATAGCGCGGGATGAATGAATTATCATTCCCCAACCACGGCTGTCCATTCCTGCTCTCACTGTTTTTTCAACATCTGCCCCTTGAGCCCCAATCCCCGGAATAAGAAAAGGAATATCTCCCACAGCCTTTCTTATTATTGAAAGTTCATTGGGATAAGTTGCGCCCACTACTAAGCAACAATTTCCATTGATATTCCATTGTTTGGAAACTTTCTGCGCGACTGTTAAATATAAAGGTTCGCCATTTTTGTTTTTTATGTCTTGAAATTCCCCGGCTCCCGGGTTTGACGTCCGCGCTAAAACTATTACTCCCTTATCTTTTCTTTTAAGAAACGGTTCAACTGCTTCTTGTCCAAAATATGGCTGAATGGTAATTGCATCCACTCCCAAGTAGTCAAATGCATAAGTGGCATAGCCCTCATTAGTGCTGCCGATATCCGCTCTTTTAGCATCAAGTATTGTTGGAATTTGTGTATGATTTTTCTTGATGTAATCCACTGTTTTTTTAAGTTGTTTAATTCCTTCTGTACCTAATGCTTCATAAAAAGCGGAGTTTGGTTTGTAAGCAAGAACAATATCGTAAGTCGCGTCAATTATTGACTTATTGAATTCAAAAAAAGATTTTATTTTTTTAGGGAGCTTTTCGGGGATCGGGTCTAGCCCTATGCAGACAAATTTATCCTCTGCCCATTGTTTTTCAAGTTTGCTAATAAATAAAGAAGCCATAAGCGGGCAATAAGGTTATTATAGAGACCAAAATTGATTAGTCAACTAGCTATTTAATTGCTCTAACTTCCTCGCCTGTGCTATATTTAAAACCTAGCCATGTTTCGAAAAATTATTCTTTTTTTGACTCCACTTTTAATTCTGACGATATTATTTTTGTTAATTGTTATTGTTATTAACAGGAATTCCGGCAAAGGTGCCCTGCAAGTTACATCTATCCCTTCTAGCCAAATATTTTTGGAAGGAAAATATATTGGCAAAACTCCGCTTTGCTTGTGTGAACTTCCCCAGCTTTTAGAAATTGGAGATTACAATATAAAACTTGTTCCAGGCCAGTCGGGTTATAAGACATTTGAGCAAAAAATTACTCTTTATGAAGGCGTTCTGACTGTAGTTGATAGAACTTTTGATAAAGAGACTGCCGCCTCCTCTGCAACAGTTATAACTTTATCTCCAATTGATGATAGGCAAGTAGCCCAACTTCTTATAGTCTCTTTTCCAAACAAAGCCCAGGTAGTTTTAGACAGTAATATTGTGGGAGAAACACCATACTTTGTGGATATTACGCCATCGGACCACGAAATTAAATTATTAAAAGACGGATATAAAGAAAAAGTTATTAAAGTTAAAGGAGTTTTAGGTAAAAAACTGGAAGTAACCATGAATCTTGGGATAAAAATGGATCTAAACGAAAAATCAAGAACAACAACACCCTCTATCGCAATTCCTAAAGTAGTGGTGCTTGATACACCAACAGGATATCTTAATGTGAGAAGCGAAAAATCTATCGGATCAGAGCTGGTTACCACAGCAAATCCTGGCCAAATCCTAGATCTTATTTCAGAAGAAGAAGGTTGGTATGAAGTGAAGCTTTTGGATGGGAGGACGGGCTGGATTAGCTCAACTTATGCCAGAAAAGAGTAATTAAGGTCCCACAAAATAAATTATAAAGATTACTAAAAGAGCCCAAAACGTTACTGTTGCAAGCAAAGGTTTATCAGAGAAAAGTACTCTTTCTGGACTTTCTCCTTCATGTTTTTCATAAATATCCTGAAGATAGCGCATAAGCCCATAGACAACCGGAATTATTGTTAACATAAGCCATTTCCTTTGGAAAAAGCCCGGGAGAAAATCAGATAAAAATATATCTCCTATAGAGAGGTGGATTCCCTTAGGGTTTTCCAAAAAGGTAAATAGAGAATAAGCAATAAATGTTGAAGTCGCAAAAACTGATGCATAAACATCCAAAAGCCTTTCTGAATAGTGGGAAAGAGTTTTTCTGGTTGCTGAAATATTTTCAATTTTACTTGCAGCAAGAAGTGTTAATTCTGATCTTCTTTTGCCAATTGCTAAGAATAATGAAATGGAAATTGTAGTTAAAAGTAACCAAACAGAAATATGGTATCCGCTTGCAATTTCCCCCCCCAAAACTCTAAGAATATAACCTGCGGCAATTGCCAGAATGTCAATAACAGTAATTGTTTTAAGAAGTGTTGAATAAAATATTTGCAGAAGAATGTAAACGATTATGAAAAGAAAAAAAGTAGGCCCAATAAGTAGCGATAGAATAATAGAAACAACTATCAGAAAAAATGCAAGAACTGAGGCGAATTGTACCCCAATGTCTCCATGGGCAAGCGGTCTAAATTTTTTGAACGGATGCATTTTGTCACTTTTGATATCAAAAATATCATTGATAATATAGCTTGCTGATGAAATTGCACAAAAAATAAAGAAACCCAAAATTACGGGAGCAGTGGCGATAGGGTTGAAGAGTTCACCAGTGAAAGTAACTGCTGCAAAAATCGCTAAATTTTTTACCCACTGGCGGGGTCTTAGAAGCCTTATGGTGTTATATATTTTGCGCCCCATTTTTCTTTCCAATCAAATAATTTAAAAAAAGAAGGACTCCTCCTACAATTATGACTAGCATTATTATGGCAAAAATTTTGCCGCGACTGGACAAAATCAATGCCAGCGCCCCAAATATAGCAGAAATAATCCAGTAAAACAACGCAATTTGCCTCTGCCCTGCGCCGGTTGAAAGAAGAAGATGGTGCAGGTGTTTTTTATCATGCCAGAAAGGAGAGCGCCCGGTTATAATTCTTCTAATAATTGTAAAAGCTCCGTCCGCAAGCGGGACTCCCATGACCAAAATTGCTGTTGCAAGTTTTGCGCTTGATAATATGGATACAACAGCAAGCAGTAGATAAATTGATGTTGCACCGTATCCCGGAAAAATTTTAGCCGGATGAAAGTTATATATTAAAAATCCGAGCGAAGCACCGGCAATTATGAAAGAGAGTGAAGTAGTTGTCTGAGTTAAAATATCTCCAACTCCAAACCTCATGCTCAAAATTCCAATAAAAATTGCAGAAATAGCAACAATTCCCGGCATTTGACCATCAACCCCTTTGCTCCAATTGAGCATATTCATAACCCAAACTATCCAAAGTATAGCTGCAACATCAGATAAGGCAATGACTCCAATTCGAATCTCATCTAAATACAAAATTCCGCCTAAAGGGTTAGTTATAAAATTAATACTCACCCCGGCAGCCACTATTATTAACGCGCAGATTATATTTATTATGAACCTTAAATATGGGGAAAGATCATATTTGTCATCAAGAACCCCTGTAACAAGAGCAATAAAAGAAGCAAAAAATATAGCCCCAAGAATTTTATTTATTGGTAGAAATAAAACTCCGGCAATTAAAGCTCCAAGAAATAAAGGAATTCCTCCGCCCCTAGGAATTGGCTTCGAATGAATTATGCCAGGATGACGTCTTACCGCCGGATCATCAACTATTCCGAATTTTTTAATTAAAATCAAAGATAACGGAGTAATTATTACAGTAGTAAAAAAAGCAGCTAGAAAAGGAAAAAAAATAAATTTGTTTAAATCAATTTCCATTAAGTAATCAATTGAATAGTTCTAATTAAAAAAAGAAAAGCAAGCAGTGATGTTAAAAAACTGGTAATGGCAAGTATTCTTGCGATTAATGGAGATTTAGAATAAGTAAAAGCAGATAAGGCAAGATTTACTATGAAAATTATAAAAACTATTACCACCGGTATGAAAATTCCCGGAGCTTCACTTAGTCTTTTTTCTCCCCAGGGAAGCTGATTAAAAACCGGAAGTAGCGGAGGAAGCTTGCTGTAGTTAATTATTACATATATAAACGTTGTGACTATTAATATAAAAGTAAGAATAAAAATCCTCCAAACAAGCCGGTCATCTTTTATAAAATTAAAATATTCTTTCATAGATAGTAGCATTTCTAATATTGATTTTTTCATTATATTCATTTAAAGACAGAGGAAATGGGGGAACATTTGGCATAACTATTATCAATTTTGGGCGTTTTGAATTAATTGCATTTTGCATCTCAGTGAATCCGGTTGGATAATTCGTTATATGATATGCAACAATGTAGCGCATAATCGGGATCTTATTGGATAATTTATAGACCTGTGCATTGTTGCCCCAGATAAAAATTGATTCATTGCTACTTGTATTTGCTCTAATATACCGGGCTAGCTCATAATCTCTTGGAGTGTTTCTGTCAAAAAAACTTTGATAAGAAGAAACGTCTTTTTTATTGGTACAAAACGAAATCAGATTTGAATAATAAGGGATAAATTTAGCTTTTAGTTTAAAGGTATTTAAAATTGCAACAATAGAAAGAGCAAGAAGGATTATTAGAAAAAATCTTTCTTTTCGCGCTGAAATAGATACACCAATCATAAGACAAAAGCTTGGAAGAAGAACTAATAGGTAATGTGCATAAGACCTCCCTGCAAAAAAAGCATTAAAAAGAGAAAAAGCAAACCAAAGGACAACAAAAAGTACAGATTTATTAATAGAATTTCTTTTTAAGAATAAAAAGCCTACAAATGCCGCAAGAATAAACGCTTTTAGATACAAAAGCCCCTGAGGAATAAAAAATTTATTTCCATACCCAACATAGCCGACGTTGCTAAAAAGTAAAGCACTAAAAAAGTCTTTAAAATTGTTTGTAAGGAAAAAATACAAAAAAGTAAGAGAGATTGGAGCCAAAAACCCCAATGTGAACGGAAAAACCTTTTTCAAAATTTGCTGTTTAAAATCTTTTTCCCTACTGATAAATAAAAAAGATGCAAAAGCTAAAAAATCAAATATTGCAACAATTTTTGTCAGAAACGCCAGGCTTAAAAGGATGCCTGCCAAAAAATAAATTCTGCCTTCCCAAAGTTTTTTTAAAAAATCTGTGGAGAGGATCAAATATGCGCTTGCCAAAATTGGCAGCATCATAAAATTTTCAGCGTTTGCGATATTTCCTTCAATAAGCCTTGTTCCAAAAAGAATAGCAAAAATAGATGTAGAAACTAACACACTGATAGTCGAATTTGCGAAAAGTCGCTTTGCGGTAAGATAAAACACCCAGAGAGATATTAGTCCGAAGAATAAGGAAACAGTTCTTACTACGAATTGTTCAGAATTAAATAAAGCGTAAAGAACATAAAGGAGCGGCGGTTTGTTATCCCAAGCTTCCGAATAAAGGGATGCTCCACTATTAATAAGCATTCCCACTGATTGGTAAATACCCTCGTCTCCATACCAATAAGGTTCAAATAAAGAAGGCCATCTTAAGAAAAAGAAAACAACTGAGGCAATTAAGAGAAACCAAAAAGAAGCGCTTTTTTCAAGCCTGGTTATAAGCTTCATAATTTTTCAGTCACTTTGTACTCCATTTTACGCCCTAACATTATTTGAGTGTGAGAGATAATTGCAGGGAGTGAGTTAAAGAAAAATCCGGCAATCGGCATCAAAATAAATTCCAATGGAAAAAGAACTTCTCGGAGTCTTGACTTGCTTAAATGTTTGGGTCTATTTCTGTAATCAATAATTACCATTATGATGAGAGCAATAAGAGTTGAGGCGAGTATTAATCTTGCAAGGACTGGAAGATTATATCCGATTGTTGTTCGTGCAAACACAGGGTTTATAAGAGTTATGGTGTTTGCAGCAATTGTTAATATAAACCAGTTAACAGGCCAGAGGAAGTGGTCTAAAAGAACGTGAAAGAGGATTTTAGTTTTTCGAACAAATGGGACTCCAGGGATAGTTAGCCACCACTTTATAAAAAGAGAGTCATCTGATGCACCATAAGACCAGCGTCTTATTTGAGAATACTTGTTTTTAAGACTTTTTATATAAGTTGAGGAGAGAGGAGAATCCATTGAAGTTTTCAAAAAAATCGGACTTGCCGAAATATTTCCCTTCATAGCAAAAAAGGCTTTGAAAAAGACACGATAATCCTCTGGAATTACATCTGTATCCCAATAACCGATTCTTTTTAAGAGGAGAAATGATAGAGAATAAGTAGAATTGGGAATAAGCCTGTCGCCTTGGACCAGAAGTCCGATTCTCCAAAGACTTGAGAAAAATGAAAAGATTCGGGTAGCAGCAGGTACACTCCAGAAATTATTATGATCAACATTTGCAGCTTGCCAGAATCTGTTATATCTTTTGGGATCTTTTAAGAAACTGTGGGAAAGATAGGAAAAGTATTGCCTGTCAAACATTGAGTCAGCGTCCGCTGTTGTAATAGTTGCATAATTTACATCTATAACAGCGGAATCTATCAATATTTTATCTACTTCTCTCGCGGCAAAAGATTCATTAGATGATTTTCCTTTAACTTCTCCCGGAGTATCAGGATGAAATGTTACGAATATTCCTCCAAAAGTATCAGCAAACTCCTTTTGAATTATATTTGCTTTTTTTTGTGCACTTTCTTCTCTTTTCTCCATTGCAAGGACTACAAAAATTTGCCGGAGTGGAAAAGTTTGGGCAGCAATTGTTCCTATAATTCTTCTTAATTTTTCCTCAGTCTCTTTAAAATTAGGAATAATTACAATATGATTGACTTTTCCAATACCCTTGTTAGACTTTGCGATTTCTAACCAATTTTTACTTTCAGCCTCTTTGATTTTCTTTGAACCTAAATGGGCTGTAATTACAAGAGAAAAAGATCTATAAAACCAATATATGTCAAAAAATAATACAAAATAAGCAACAGCATAAGGAATAAAAAGAGATCCCCAAACAGGAAACAGAATTAAAGTCCATGAGACAAATCCGGGAAGAGCAGATAAAGATCTCTGGGTTTTGATGGGATAACGGGCAAATATTCTGTTGAAAAAATTTGTCATTTTATTAGCGTCTAGCGTCTAGGGTTTAGTTTGAACAGATCTTTGGCATTCCGGGTTGTTGCAGCCTCGACTTCTTTGAAGTCTAAACCCTTAATTTTGGCAATTTCTTCTGCCACAATTATAACATGAGATGGAATATTTCTACCACCTCTGTGGGGCTCGGGAGTTAAAAACGGCGCGTCAGTCTCCGTAACAATTCGCTCGATTGGAGTTTGCCTAACAAGATCGGGAAGCGGCGTTGTTTCTCCTTTTGCAATGCCTTCATAAGTAATATTTCCATCAAAACCCACATAAAATCCAAGACCAAGTACTTGTCTCAGAAACGGGATATCACCCGACATACAGTGGAACATACCGCCATTATTTATTAGTGACAGTTTATTATTTATTATTTCAATAATATCGTTTCCTGCAAGCCTGTTGTGAATTTGAAGCGGGAGTTTAAGTTTGTGAGCGATTTCAATTTGTTTGATAAAAACTTCTTTTTGAGTCTTCGGATCAACAATGCCGTTTGATTTATAAGAATAATAATCTAATCCAATTTCGCCAATCGCGATAACCTTTTTTGAAGATTTTGCAAGCTTGAAAAGTTTTTCTTCCCATCCTTCTTGAGAGTTTGCCTGCCTGCCGGCAGGCAGGTCAGCATGATGGGGGTGGATACCAACTATTGCATATAAGTTGTGATATGCGTTTGTCAGTTCCACCGCCCTAAGGCTAGTTTCTATTGAAGTTCCAACATTTATTATTGTTTTAACTCCGTCTTTTTCAGCTTGCTTGATAACTTGATCAAAGTCGTTGGCAAATGCCTTGAAATTTAAATGAGAGTGTACATCTATCATTTGATAAATTATATAACTTAACTTCCTCTTGACAAAATCTGCAGTTTAGATAAGATATATGTACATGGCTAAATACAAAAGCTTTAAGCTTTATACGAATCAAAATATTATGGGAGTCGTCATGTTTTCTCTGCTGGCAGTCATGCTTGGCGCAGTTATAGGAGTTTTGTTGCTTTACACCCCAACAGGACAAGCTGTCTTGGGTGTTTCCACCCCATAGATTTATTTTAATATACATCCAAAATACGAGAATTTGGTAATTACATGGGATATAATATTTAAAAAGTGAATTATATTCCCAAGTTTTTAAAATTAGATAGAGAATTTTATTTACCTCTTTTTATAATAATTGTATTCTTCTTCGCATATCTAACTTTAGTACTAGTTAAGCATGCTCATTATTGGACAGGCTATGATCTTTCTATAGAAAATCAGATAGTTTGGGGCTTTAATCAATTAACAGTACCTACTGTAACAGTTCATGCTTATGCATTTATTCCCATTTTTTACGATCATGTTGAGTTTGTTTATTTGCTAATTGCACCCTTTTATTGGATATTGGGAGATGCGAGGATGCTTTTATTCCTTCAGGTTCTTGCCGCAATTTTAAGCGGAATTCCCATTTTTTTGCTAGCTAGAAAGCATAAAATTAACTTTTATTTAGCCCTTTCTCTTCTTATTTCTTACTTCATGTTTTTTGGAGTGCAGAATGCACTCTGGTCGGATGTTCATAGCTCAGTTTTTGGCCTAAGTTTCATGGCCTTTTTCATCTATTACTTAGATACCAATAGAAAATGGCTTTCAGTTTTGTTTTTTATTCTTAGTCTCACTAGCAAGGAGGATATGGGACTGTTGCTATTTTTTATTTCCTTTATTTATTTTATAAAAACAAGAAGGAAAATTAATCTTTCTTTCATGTTAGCCTCTGTAATTTATTTATTTCTTATTTTTTTCATTTACTATCCAAATTTTACTTTGGGTTATCAGTACGCAAACGCAGAAGGGTTGATATCAAATATTAATCTTTTTAATTTTTTTAATACACAAGCAAAAATAGACGTATTTTTTTACACTTTAAATTCATACGGATACCTTCCGCTACTTAATCCTTTAATGCTTATTCCCTATATTGCCGATCTTGGACATTTTTTTGTTTTAGGGAATGATACCGCAACTTCCTCTCACAGCATTTTCCAACACTATAGATTTTCAAGTGCAATACTTCTAATTTGGCCAACAATTTTTGTAATTGAAAAGTTTAAGAAATTAAACAATAAATTCTTCTCACTCTATATTTTGTTTTTCACCGCACTAACAACATATATGCTTCATGCACCTCTTACTTATCTTACAAAAAAGTGGTTTTGGACTAAGCCATCAGGTATCGAAAATATCGAACTTGCTATAAAAACACTTCCAAAAGATTCATATGTAGCAACTCAAACAAATATTTCACCTCACATTTCAAATAGAGAGCTTATTGTTACCATCTGGGGTGATAAAAGAACCTTTAAAGAAAAATCTCCTTGTGGCAAAGAGGACTGTGAATGGTTCAAATGGGCAGGAGATCCTAAATACCTGTTTGTAGATACATCTCCCGAGTGGAATATCCTTCATCTTTTGGCAAACAGAGAAGACTTTATTAAAGGGCTTGAAAACATGGAGAAGTTTGGAGTAATTAAAAAATATAAAGAGTTTGGTTCTTCTACTATCTATACTATCCACAAAAAACCCTATTGAATTCTTGGGAAAAGAGGGGGGATGGGTTGAATTTTTGGTTGGACAAATAATTTTTGAATTTTTTTAGACGTATTTGGGAGAAAAGGTTTTAGATCCAATGCGATTTGATTAATTTCCTCTACCCAGTTTTGCAGTAATCCTTGAAGTTTATTCAAATCATCAATTTCCCAGGGTTTGGCTTTTTCAATCTCTCGATCAATTTCTGAAATCCTTGCCCAAATTTCTACTAATTGTTCGTTAAATTTATATTGTTCAAATTTCTGTTTATACGATTCACTTAGTTTTGGTTTAGGAAGTGTATTAAGTTTGATCTTCTCGCAAAGTTTGGCAACCCTTGCCACTAAATTCCCCAAGCCATTTGCCAAATCCGCATTATAAACTTCTTCAAATCGGTCATATGTAAAATCGTGATCAGAATCAATTGGCACTTGAGCAAGCATGTAATAACGGACAGCCTCAACTCCATATTTATCAATTACTTCTTTGGGATCAGGTGCATTACCTAAAGATTTAGAAAATTTCTCTCCACCCTTAGCATTCACAAACCCGTGGATTAAAATTTGTTTTGGAAGGGGAAACCTAGCAGAAAGAAGCATTGCCGGCCAATAGACAGTGTGGAACCTATTAATATCTTTTCCAATTACATGAACATCGGCCGGCCACCAATACTTCCACTTTTTCTCGTCCGCTCCAAAACCAATTCCGGTCATATAGATAGTTAGAGCGTCAAACCAGACGTAAATTTTTTGATTTGGATCACCCGGTACCGGTACTCCTACTCCTTTTGCTCGTTCATTGCTTCTTGAAACACTAAAATCTTCCAACCCTTGTTTTATAAAAGATAGCGCTTCAGCTCTTTTGTTTGAAGGAATAATTTGTAACGTATTGGATTCTATCAATTTTATTAACTTTTCCTGATATTTCGAAAGTCTGAAAAAATAATTTTCTTCAGAAATCTCTTCCGGTTTTGTTCGATGAATCGAACAAAGACCATCTACCAGTTCACTTTCAAGTTTAAAAGCCTCACAACCGACACAATAAAGTCCTTGGTATGATTTTTTGTAAATGTCGCCTGATTCTTCACAAAGTTTCCAAAGTTTTTGTACTCCCGGCCAGTGTTTTTCTTCATCAGATCCTCTTTGAAAAACATCAAGCTTAACCCCAACAATCCCATATGTGTCTTTCCAAATTTTGGAATATTTATCCAAGAATTCTTTTATGGGTAAGCCTTCTTTTTCAGCTGCCTGAACATTTTTGAGCGCGTTTTCATCTGCTCCTGAAAGAAGGAGAGTTTCATCTCCCAAAAGCTGTCTATATTTTTTAATTGCATCAGCCTGAAAATATTCCAAAGTATGACCAATATGAGGCCTACCATTTACATAAGGAATAGCTGTTGTTATATAAAATTTAGGCATAGTTATGCCAACTACTGACAACTAACTGCTAATAACTAAAATCTGTAACAGATAAATCTAGTAGAGGCTAGATTGAATTTTAACAGAACTGAGGCTAGTAGTCTAATGTAACTAATAGTTTCATAGACTAGTCCACGGATATATAGCAAAAGTATTACCAATTATAGGTTTTATTTTTTCTTTAGGATGAAGAGTTCAATGGTAAAAAAAAGTGCGAGGGTTAAAATTAAAAAAAGCCAGTGGGTGAGGCCAATTATTCTCATTAGTAAATACCCGCTGATAAGGAGTGTAATAATAACCCCATGATTTTTTTGAATAAAAAGAAAAGTTGTGGTTGAAAAAATAAGAAGACCGAAGGACAAAAAGAAAATTGGAAGAATCGGTATTCCAATGTTCGCAATCATAAACTCGTGACTCGGTGAGAAGTTATATAATATATAGCCAGTAGCGATAGCAAATAAAATCGCAAGAAGAAGATACACAAAGTTATGCCTTTTTCTGGCAATAGGCCGAACTTTTCTCCTAGTTTTCTCCACAAATCTAGTATAACATTATAGCTCGGGGTCTTGACCCGCCATATCTTACCGCTCGGCTTTAAATTTCCTTGACCCCGCACAAAACTTACCTTCTCCCGAGGTCTATGGGAAACCACGTGGGGTATCCCACTGTGGCGTCCTCGCGTCGAAGGGGCGTTTATGCGGGGTCTGCGTCGGAAGATACCGTCTGGCATCTTCCTCCTTGACATGAATTAGCAGACGTGGTATATTACTGCTAAGTCATTTTGAATCGTCAAAATGACAACTGCTAACATCTAACAACTAATTTCTGATAAGCCAAAAATAAACTATTAGTAGTTAGGAATTAGAAGTTATTAGTTGGAACTATGCATGATTTAACACAGAGGCAGATTGAGATTTTAAAATCTTTAATTGAAGAGTACATTGAAACAGCAGAGCCAGTGGGAAGCGAAACGCTTGAGAAAAAACACTCATTGTCAGCTTCTCCTGCAACAATCCGAAATGAGATGGTTCGTTTGACCAACTACGGATACTTAAGGAAAACGCACATTTCATCAGGCAGAGTTCCAACACCAGCTGCCATGAAATTTTATGTAAAGCAGCTGATGAAAGAGAAAGAACTTTCAGTTGCTGAAGAAGTTTCAATGAAGGAAAAAGTTTGGGATATTAGAGATAAGGAACATGAATTTCTCAAGGAAGTTACACGGGCACTTGCCAATAAAACCGGAGCAGTTGCAATTGCAGCAACTGATGGAGGAGAATATTTCATTTCAGGCTATGCAAATATTCTGGACATGCCAGAGTTTTATGACATAGACCTAACAAAAACTCTTCTTTCAGCGATTGATGAATTTGAATGTTTTAGGCCATTATTTGAAGCGGCAGGTCAGGATGAAGACATTCAAGTTCTTATGGGAGAAGAACTTGGCCCAAAACTCTCTGGACCATACGGATTTGTGTTTAGGCATTACATTACTCCAGCAAAGACTGGAGGAGAAATTGGAGTAATAGGACCAACTCGTTTAAACTACACTTATATAGTACCAACTGTTAGATATTTTGGAAATTTAATAGAAGAAGTAGCACGCGGATGGTAACGAGCCAAAGGCTCGATACAAAATATTAAATAGAAAATAGCAAATACGATTTAGAACGAAAATGAAGAAAGATGATAAGAAAAATGAACAAATCGAAAATAAAGAACTTGAGAACCTTGAAAATCAGTTAAAAAGAGCACTTGCAGACTATCAAAATCTTGAGAAAAGAATTTCAGACGAGAGACAGTCTTTTGCAAGAGTGGCAAATAAAAATTTAATTGCAAAACTTTTACCAGTTTTGGACACTCTTTTTCTTGCACAGAAACACATACAAGATGAGGGACTGGACTTGTCAATCCGAAAGTTCTTAGACATACTCGCAGAAGAAGGAGTAGAAAGAATGAAAACGGAGACTGAGGAGTTTGACCCCAACACTATGGAATGTGTGAGGGTAGCAGAGGGAGAAGAAGGGAAGGTACTTGAAGAAATAAGACCAGGGTTTAGCCTAAATGGTGAGATCCTGAGACCAGCACAGGTGGTTGTCGGGAAGCAAACTAATTAACAATTTGCAATTTCAGTTTACAATGAATTTTCAATGAAACATTTAAGCATTGATAATTGATTGAAAATTAGAAATTAATAATTGAAAATTAAAGTATTATGGCAAAGATTATAGGAATAGACCTTGGTACAACAAATTCAGCGGTTGCGGTTATGGAAGGAGGATCTCCTAAGGTCATCCACTCCCGGGAGGGCCGCAATGTTATTCCATCAGTGGTTGATCCGATTAGTCATGTAGTGGGCGATGTGGCCAAACGCCAGCTTGTTCTAAAACCAAGAACTACAATCTTTTCAATAAAAAGGTTGATGGGAAGAAAGTTTAAAGATTCAACAGTTGCGTTTGATATCAAATGGCTTCCTTACACCATTAAGGCTGGCAGGGATGGAATGGCTGACGTGGAAGTTGAAGGAAGGACATTTACTCCTCAGGAAATCTCAGCCAAAATTTTACAAAAAATTAAAGCTGACGCAGAAGCTTACCTTGGATCAAAAGTTACCCAAGCAGTCATTACAGTCCCGGCGTATTTTGATGATTCACAGCGTCAAGCCACAAAACAAGCTGGAGAAATTGCAGGTCTTGAAGTTTTGCGAATTATTAACGAACCCACAGCTGCGGCGCTTGCATATGGTCTAGACAAAAAGAATGCTCATACAATTGCCGTATATGATCTTGGCGGTGGTACTTTTGACATTTCAATATTGGAACTTGGAGAAGGGGTTTATGAAGTTAAATCCACAAATGGAGACACACATTTGGGAGGGGACGATTTTGATCAGGCAATAATTGATTACATTGCTGAGGAGTTCCAAAAAGAAAATCAGGTAGATTTGCGGAAAGATCCACAAGCACTTCAAAGACTTAGAGAATCGGCGGAGAAAGCAAAGATAGAATTATCAAGCTCACAAGAAGCCCAGATTAACCAGCCATTTATAACCCAGGGAGCATCCGGTCCACTACACTTGACAATGAATCTATCCCGTTCAAAACTGGAGCAAATAGTTGATCCTCTTATTCAAAAAACCCTAAAACCGGTTGAGACGGCACTTAAAGATGCAAAAATAAAAGTGGGAGATATTGATGAGGTGGTTCTGGTTGGGGGAATGACCAGAATGCCAAAAATAGTTGAAACAGTAACCAAATTCTTTGGCAAAGAGCCTAATAAGAGCGTTAATCCTGATGAAGTTGTAGCAGTTGGAGCTGCTGTTCAAGCTGGAGTTTTGGGCGGAGAAGTAAAAGATGTACTTCTTTTGGATGTAACACCTCTGACTTTGGGAATAGAAACCTTAGGTGGAGTCTCAACACCTCTAATTACCAAAAATACCACAATTCCAACTTCAAAATCTCAGGTTTTTTCAACGGCTGCAGATAATCAGACGCAAGTGGAAATTAATGTTTTGCAGGGAGAGCGCGCAATGGCAGCGGATAATAAATCGCTTGGCCGCTTTATTTTGGACGGAATTCCTCCTGCACCCCGGGGCGTTCCTCAAGTTGAAGTAACTTTTGATATAGATGCCAATGGAATTTTAAATGTAAAAGCAGCGGATAAAGCAACTGGAAAAGAACAAAGCATAAAAATCACCGGCTCAACTGGTTTAACGGACGAAGAAATCGAGAAGATGACCAAAGACGCCGAGGCTCATGCTAAAGAAGACGAGGAGGCAAGAACTTCGGCTGAGACCAGAAACCAGGCAGATTCGCTGATTTTTACAGCAGAGAAAACTCTTAAAGATGCAGGCGACAAAGTAGCGGAAGAAGATAAAAAAGAGGTTGAAGATAAAATAAAAGCGCTGAAAGATAGTCTAATAACTGGAGCAAAGGAAGAAATTGAGACCAAAACCAAAGATTTATCAGACAGTCTTCAAAAAGTAGGTCAGCAAATGTATAGCCAAGGACAACAGCCAACAGACAGCACCCAACAAACAACTGGGGATGGGCAAACGGCTTCAAGCGGAGACGGTTCGAGTTCGGAGGAAAAAAAGGATGAGTCCTCCTCTGCTAAAGCTTCGGAGGATAAACCTGTTGAAGGCGAAGTCGTTAACTAAATAAAAAATTAAAGATAAAATCTAAAAAATGACCGCGGGGAGCGGTTTTTATTATATAATGTCGAAACTAGTAGCTAATGGCTAGTTGCTAGTAGCTAGTTTTATGTGTGGGATTTTTGGTTACGTTGGGAAAAAGACAAATGCAGCAGGAATGATTCTTGAAGGACTTCGTCTTTTGGAGTATCGCGGTTATGATTCCTGGGGAATAGCAACGAAAGTCAAAAGTCAAAATGCAAAAGTCAAAAGTTTCTTAGCCGTTGAAAAGCATGTTGGGAAGATTGGGGATGCGAAAGTTGACTTACCCCAAAGCGCCCTCGGAATCGGTCATACCCGCTGGGCAACGCATGGAGGAGTAACGCAAGAAAATTCTCACCCTCATTTGGACTGCACCAAAAATATTGCAGTAGTTCATAACGGAATAATCGAGAATTATCAGGAGTTAAAAGAAGTTTTATTAAAAAAAGGACACAGTTTTCTCTCCGAGACCGATACTGAAGTATTTCCACACCTCATCGAGGAATATTTAGCCTCAAAAGGTGAGACCTTGCAAGGCAAAGGATTTACTGAGGCGTTTAGGTTGGCGTTTAACCAAATCAAAGGACTCAATGCGATTGTTGCAATAAACGCTGATACAAATGAAATTGCTGCTGCAAAAACTGGTTCCCCTTTAATAATTGGCGTTTCAGAAAATGAATTTTATGTTGCATCTGATGCTATAGGAATACTAAAGCATACGAATAAAATAGTATTTCTCGAGGACAATCAGATGGTAATGTTGGGTAAAAAGTTGAGACTCACAAAATTGCCAGAAGGTGAAGAGCTTGAGCCAGCGGTAAATACTTTAGACTGGAAGTTTGAAGACGCAATCAAAGGTAGATTTGAGCATTTTTTGTTAAAAGAAATCCATGAACAACCTCAGGTTATCAGTAATATCGCATTAAATTACAGCGATCAAACAAAGAAGCTTGCGAAACTTATAAAAGAATCATATGGTACATTTTTATTAGGCTGTGGAACTGCCTCTTACGCTGGGCTTTTTGGTACCTATCTTTTTTCAAGTATTGCTAAAAGACACGTAAATTTTTCAATTGGTTCTGAGTTTAATTACCTTGAGAATTATTTAACTCCAAAAAGCTTAGTAATTCCTATTTCCCAAAGTGGAGAAACAATTGATATTGTTGAACCTGTTAATAGAGCAAAACAAAAAGGATCTAAGGTAGCGTCTTTGGTAAATGTGTTAGGTTCTACACTATATAGACAATCAGATTTTAAAGTGTTGTTAGGAGCAGGTTCAGAAAAGGCAGTTATTGGGACAAAAAGCTTTACCGCAATGATATCTGTTCTTTTTCTAACAGCATATACACTGGTTAAAAAACAAAAAGAAGCCAAAAACTTATTATTATCCGCAGCAAAAAACGTTGAGGAAATTCTTAAAGAAGATTACACAAAAAATATCAAAAAGCTTGCCTTGGAGTTTAAAAATAAAGAACATATTTATATACTAGGCCGCGGGCTGTCTTATGCTACAGCTCTTGAGGCGACTTTAAAAATAAAAGAAACTACATATGTTCACGCTGAAGGCTTTGCGGGTGGAGAATTAAAACATGGGGTAATTGCTCTTATTGAAAAAGGTACCCCGGTTTTCATTATTGCGCCAAATGACGAGACGTTTGACGATATTATTTCAAATGCGCAAGAAGTTAAGGCACGGGGAGGATTTATTATTGGCATTGGACCGCGAAAAAGTGATGTGTTTGACAGATTTTTACAAACACGCGATATTACAGAAGCAACAATTATTCCGCAAGTCGTAATTTCGCAGCTATTTGCTTATTATCTGGCACTTTCTCGTGGTATTAAAGATCCGGATAAACCAAGAAATTTAGCAAAAAGCGTCACTGTGAAATGAGAAAGCGCTGAGGTCGCTAGTAAAATTTTCTTGGACACGCAATTCGCTTGTCGTCCTGCGAAAATTTCACCAGCTTCCCGCGCAAGTATTATATAATTAGCGGTGAGACTAATATCTATTAACTAGTATCTAATAACTAATTTATGAACAAAGATTATTATCAAGTTTTAGGAATTACAAAAAGCGCAACGGATGTTGAAATAAAAAAAGCATATCGTAAGCTTGCCCTGCAGCATCATCCTGACAGGAATAAAGGGGATAAAGCCTCGGAGGAAAAATTTAAAGAGGTAACAAAAGCCTATGAGGTTTTGTCGGATCCGCAAAAAAGACAAGCCTATGATCAGTTTGGTCACGCCGCATTTGAACAAGGAGCAGGTCAAGGACCTTTTGGAGCTGGTGGTCCTTTTGGTGGAACGCAAACAGGTCAATACGGGCCGTTTACATACACTTACACAACATCGGGTAACGGCGGCGGGTTTGACTTTGGCGGGTTTTCAGACCCGTTTGAAATATTCGAACAATTCTTTGGCGGCGCTTCACCTTTTGGCCGGGCACAAAGACGCCCTGTCTACTCTTTGCAAATCGATTTTATGGAAGCTGTAAAAGGGGTGACGAAGAGAATTTCTGTTGAAGGTAAAAACCAAACTGTAAAAATTCCACCCGGAGTTGATAATGGTTCGCGTGTCCGTTTTGGAGATTATGATGTTCTTATTGAAGTTCGTCCCCATTCTAAGTTTAGAAGAGAAGGATACGATGTTGTTACAGAAGAGGAAATTAGTTTTGCCCAGGCTGCCTTGGGGACTGAGATTAATGTTGAAACAGTTGAGGGGGAAGTAAAACTTAGGATACCGGGAGGGACACAGCCAAATACAGTTATTCGATTGAGCCAAAAAGGAATTTCTCATGTTCGCGGAACTGGCAAAGGAGATCACTATGTCCAAATAAAAGTTACAGTTCCTAAAAATCTTTCCTCCCGCCAAAAAGAATTGCTTCGCGAGTTTGATAACTCTAAAAAACGCAGCTGGTTCTAGTACTAGTACTCAAAACTACCTTCCCACATTCCAAGTGGGAAGGAAGATTCAGAAAGTTTGAGGGCGAAAAGAAAAGGCTGGTTCTAATTCTTTCTATATTATCAATCCTAGGGTGTAAAGGAAAATCCACCCCCGGGGTGTAAACCTGGGGTGCACACCATCGACTTTAATTGGTTTTAGTAAATCCATACCTATATTATACCGCTTAACCATTCCACAAAAAAGGAACTTATAAATGGAATACTTCATTACTTTAAAGTATTGAAGTATTTAATAAATCTATTCTCCCTCCACGCAAATTTTGCTCGAGCAAAATTTGTGATGATTTAATTTTCTCGTTTTAGACCACCTGAACATAAAATATAAAATTACAATGATACGCTATAGCGTAGGCTTGTACCAAGAGAAAGTCTCCCAAGACAAATGTTTCAAGCACTTCTGCTATAATTGGCGAATGAAAAAAACAGATTTTCCAAAAGATATACTTTCTGTAATTGATAAAATTGAGAAAGAAGCTAAGCCTGTTTCAATTTTTGTTTATGGATCTAGAGCCAGAGATGATTTTAAAGAGGACAGTGATTATGAAGTCGGAGTTATTTTTAGTAAAACTAAGAGATGGGAGCGTATTAAGCTAGCCCAACTTCACAACAATCCAAATATTAATATTTACTCGTTTGTTTTGGAAGAAATTGAGCGGTACATAATTGATACTCCTTTTCCTAAGGCAGTTTATTTAAAAGAATTGGTTGAAGAATCAATTACAATTGCAGGAGAAAATATTATACGAAAGCTAAAGTCTCCTCAAATTAAACTATCTGATTTAATTGAAGTAATTATCTTTGAAACATCCTACGCACTTGGCGCTTTACTTTCCGCCAGAAAAAATGATTTAGTCACAGCATCCATACAGTTTTCAAAAGCTGTTTTATTTGCCGCAAGAGCTTTGGTGATACTGGAGTCTGGTAAATTCCCGCTAACTCATAAAGATATATACGTGGAGTCTAAAAAATTAAAATTCCTTGATGTTAATGGATCAATAGTTATTAATCATGCTATGGATGTAAGAAATGGAAAGACTATTGATCAAGAGATGATTTACAAGAGTCTTAGATTTCTCAACCAATCGGCTTATACTAGGATTAAAAATCAACTAAAAACAGGGGATAGGATAATTCTTCCAGGACATCCGCTCTTCGAATAATTTTCTTCCCCTGCCCCTCGTAGCCCTCGGCGTTTACACTGAGTGAAACCGAAGTGAAGTGGGGTGCTTGCCCTGAGCGAAGCCGAAGGGCTATAATTGGCGAGGTGAAAGATTGTATTTTTTGTAAGATTGTAAATGGAGAAGCCCCATCCCATAAAATCTGGGAAGATGAAAAACATATAGCCTTCCTTTCTATTTTTCCCAACACAAAAGGTTTCACTGTTGTTATTCCTAAAAAACATTATGCAAGCTATGCTTTTGATTTACCTAGAAATGTTTTGATTGATCTTGTTTTGGCTTCACAGAAAGTTGGAAGGCTTCTCGACAATAAATTAGAAGGAGTTGGTAGAACTGGAATGATTTTTGAAGGTTTTGGAGTGGATCATGTTCATGCCAAACTTTTCCCAATGCACGGAACCGCTGATATGAAAAAATGGCAAGAAATTAAATCTAATGTAGATAAATATTTTGAAAAATATGAAGGATATATCTCTTCACACGACTACAAAAGAGCTCCAGATAAAGAATTAGCAAAGCTTGCAGATAAAATAAGAGGGTAAACTCTCCTTTAACTCCACGAAAATTTTGCTCGAGCAAAATTTGTGATGATTTAATTTTCTCGTTTTAGATCAATCTAAACATAAAATATCAAATTACAATGATATGCTATAGCGTAGTGTTGTACTGAGAAAACTTTATAACAAATTTTCTAAAATACTTTTGTTATAATTGGCGCATGCAAATGATCGTTCTTCTTTTGACTTGTGCAAATGAGAAGGAAGCGGACAAAATTGCCAATACTCTTCTTAAGGAAAAATTAATAGTCTGCGCAAAAAAACTTCCTGTCTCTTCATCATTTCTTTGGGAGAAGAAAATCAAATCTTCGGAGGAGATCTTATTAATAATGGATTCTGTTGCGGAAAATTTTGAAAAAATAAATAGTGAGGTTAAGAAATTGCATAGTTATAAAACCTTTGTTCTAACGTCGCTTCTGGTAAATCAAACTACAAAAGATGTAGAAAATTGGGCAAAAAAAGAACTATGAAATATATTGCTGTTTTTTGCTCTGCACAAAATGTTGATGAAAAGTATGTAAAGGCTGCTACGGAATTTGGAGAATTACTCGCAAAAAATAAATATCATCTTGTCTGGGGAGGAACGGATGAGGGACTAATGAAAGTAATTGCTGATGAAGTGAAGAATGGCGGAGGAAAATTGCATGGGGTATCTCATGGAGTTTTTCAGCATTTGGCAAGAAAGGACGCAGATGAGATGATTATTGCCAAATCTTTGGGCGAGCGAAAAGCAGCAATGCTTGAGCGGTCAAACGCGATTATTGCCTTGGTTGGCGGGATAGGAACACTGGACGAGATAACTGAAATTATTGAACTTAAGAAAACAAAACACCATAATAAACCAATTATATTTTTAAATACTGACAATTTTTATAATGGTTTAAAGATTCAACTCCAAAAAATGAAAGACGAAGGTTTTTTGGAATCATCTCTTGGCCATCCGTTGGATGAGGATCTATTCTATTTCGCAGATACTCCAAATGATGCAATAGAGTATATTAAGAAAAAATTAAAATGATTACTTTACCAGGGCTTATTGATCCTCATGTGCATCTGCGAACTCCGGGACAAACGCATAAGGAAGATTTTTTAACAGGAACTTCAGCAGCACTTGCTGGCGGTTACACGTTTGTAATCGATATGCCAAACAATGCTATTCCGATAACAACCTCAAAACTTCTAAAAGAAAAAAAAGAAATTGCCAGGAAACAAATAGTTGCTGACATTGGATTTTATTTCGGTTCGCTTGGAGATAATTTAGAAGAATTTGCAAAAGTTCGAAACCAAGTGTTTGGTTTGAAACTTTTTCTAAATAAAACAACTGGGAATTTTATTATTAATAAAAAAAGTTTGATAAAAATTTATGAAGCTTATAATATTAACAAACCTATCTTAGTCCACGCGGAGGAAGATGTTATTGATCTGGTAATTGATGTTTGCAAAAAAACAAAAAAGAAAACGCATGTTTGTCATGTCTCAACAATAGAAAGTCTCCAAAAAATAATAAAAGCAAAAAAAGCCGGTTTACCAATAACCTGTGGTGTTACTCCCCATCATTTATTTCTCACAAAAAAAGATATTAAGAAATTGGGAACGTTTGGCCTCATGAAACCCCGAATTGATGATGCCTTTTCAGAGTTTGTATGGAAAAATTTAAAATGGGTAGATTGCATAGAATCAGATCACGCACCGCATATCGCCTCTGAAAAACGTTCGAAACAACCGCCGTTTGGAGTTCCCGGACTTGAAACTACTTTAGGTTTACTTCTTCGAGCAGTATCGCAGGATTGTTTGTCGATTAAAGAAATAAAACGCCTTTGTTATGACGGGCCGGCAAAATTATTCGGTATTAAACAAAATGCTCGGATCGAAGTGGATGAAAACCAAGAATGGATAGTAGAGGGTTCGAAACTCTTCACAAAATGCAAATGGTCACCGTTTGAAGGCTGGAAACTAAAAGGCAGAGTAAGGAAAGTTTATATCAGGAATAGATTAGTCTTTGACAACGGAAAAGTCTTGGCCAAACCCGGATCAACAAAAGTGTTATAATTTTGCAAATGTTGCGTACTCCATTTTTTGACCCAAATAAATCTTACTATGAAAATTATGAAAAAGGACCATTTGGAGAGTTTGTAAATAAAAGAAAATATAAAGAAAAAGGAAAGCCGGATCACTATCTTTTTGGGATCCCGATCTATACACCTTTCGGAATCCCCGCTGGTCCACTTTTAAATTCAAAATTTGTCAATGCGGCTTTAGATAAAGGGTTTGATATTACTAGCTATAAAACTGTCAGAACTCGTCCTCACACTTGCAATGAGTGGCCAAATGTTTTGGCTGTAAAAGTACGCGGAAATTTAACATTGAAACAAGCGGATAAGGGCTTGATAGGAATAAATAAATATACTCCTCCAATTGCAATTACAAATTCATTTGGTGTACCGTCTTATGATCCAGATATTTGGCAAAAAGACATGGCAAAAGCCGTAAAACATGCAAAGCCGGGACAAATAGTAGTCGGAAGTTTTCAGGGAACAACTAACTCAAAAGGGGATGTCAAAAATTATATTAAAGACTTCGTACTAGCAGCGCGTTTGGTTAAGGAAACCGGAGCAAAAGCTTTAGAAGTCAATTTGTCTTGTCCAAATGAAGGATCAGCGCATCTTCTTTGTTTCGACTTACCAAGAACTAGGGAAATTGTTGAGGTAATAAAAAATGAGATCGGAAATACACCTTTAATAATAAAAATTGCATACTTTGATGACCCGAAACGACTTGAAAAACTTGTTCTCCTGGTTGGTAAAACAGTTGAGGGCATTTCAGCAATTAATACAATTCCTGCAAGAATTTATAATGAAAAGGGTGAGCAGGCACTTCCCGGAGAAAATCGTTTAAGATCTGGAGTCTGTGGCCATCCTATTAAATGGGCAGGGCTTGAAATGGTACGAAGGCTTAAAAGTATTCGTGAGGAGTTGGGTTTGCGGTTTGCCATTATTGGAGTAGGAGGAGTAACTGACCCCAATGATTATTTTGAATATCGATTGGGAGGTGCAGACGCAGTAATGAGCGCAACCGGAGCCATGTGGAATCCATTATTAGCACAAGAAATAAAAAATAATTTGTAATTTTGGCCTCAAGTTCTTATACTTAGATTGCCCTAGGGTTTAGCGTATAGCGTTTAGGGTGTAGTTAATGAATTTGTATCTGTCCATACCTACCTTATTTATCAAATTTTGGTATATAGATTCGCCTCTTAGACTTGTTAAATATTTTGGATCTGTTAATCACGCAGTCTTGCAAATTCTTTCTCTTCCTCTGATGGTCAGAACTTTTTTTAAGCCATTAAAAAACGAATACCGCAAAGGTCTTGTTGCTTTTTCAATAGGGATGGGAATATTTATAAAAAGTATTCTTATCCTTGTAGATTTGATAATTTTCATTTTTGTTATTTTTGTGGAACTGAGCCTCTTGGCTCTTTTTCTGTGGTGGCCAGTTATAACTCTTTTTATACCTTTTATCCAAGCACCTTTCTAAGATGCTGGATTTATTAGATGAGAGACGAAAAAATAAGAATATCTTTAATTTATAACTCAGCAGTTTTTATACTGTTTCGACTAGTCGCCGTTAACGGCCTATTAATATGGGTTTTTTATCAACTGGCCGGAGGCTCTTTTCCTAAATTTCCATTATTCCTTTTATCGCTTAGTTTAATAATTCATATATTTATTAAATATGAATTAGGGAGAATTAATCCGCTGTCTTCAGTTTCTGAAAATCCTCAAGATCCCTATAATTCTTTCACAAAACAGGCTTTAATGTCAGCCCTTTTTAAAAAAGACGCCGGCTCTATCTTAAATTATTTATTTAAACTTCCACAGGTAAAATTCTTTTTGGAAAAAGCAGCTATTGATAGAAAAAATATAAAAATTTTAAGCGTTTCTCAAATAGAACTGTCAAGGAAGGCATATGATACTGCAAGAAGACTTAATGGTAAATTTGTAACCTCCATAGATTTAATTAGCGCATATTTACTCATTACTGAAGAGCAGACGAAACTTCTTTTTGATAGTAAATTAAAAGAAATAGATGTTTTAAATATCAATCATTGGGGGAGGGTAATTTATGAGGAAGAAAGGCCTAAGGAAACAAAAGCCAGATTTGTAGGAATTGGATTTGCTGAAACTCTTGTATACGGCTGGACTCCTGAAACAAAAAAATACACTAAGGACCTAACCTTCTCAAATGTGAGGCGAAAATCATTTGTTGAGGGAAGAGAGAGGGAATACCAAACGTTACTTGAGGCAATGCAAAAAAGCCAAAATAATAACGTGCTTCTTGTTGGAGATATTGGGACTGGCAAAAGCAATTTGGTGGACGATTTTATCTATGATAGTTATGAGGCGAATTTATCACGAAAACTTAATCACCGAAGATTTTTAGAGTTAGCGGTGGGGCAACTAGTGGCAGGTGCCAAAAACAGAGAGGAACTGGAAGAAAGACTACAAGCACTAATTGATGAAGTGAAACATTCCGGAAATGTAGTTATTTATATTCCCGAGTTTCAAAATATTTTAGGCTCCCAGTCCTTCGGAATTGAGCTTTCCGGAGCAATTCTTCCATACCTTAAAGATGGAAAATTGCCAATAATTGCAACAATGACTAATTCTAACTATAAACAATTTTTCGAAGATAATGCGCTTAGAGAGTTTTTTGAGGTTATAAAGCTGGAAGCCCCAAGCATTGAGGAAGCTTTAAAAATGCTGTTTCAAAAAACAGAAGAGATAGAAGAGCAAAATAAAGTTACCCTAAGTTATAAAGCTGTTGTTACGGCAGTTAAATATGCAGATAAATTTGATCCAAACGGTTCGCTTCCTGGATCAGCGGTAGATCTCTTGACAGAGACGGCAAACTCAGTCTATTTGGGGAAAAATAGAAATAAAATTGTTTTAGAGGAAGATATTCTTGAAAAGGTTGAACAAAAAAGCCATATCCCAATTGGAAGTCCCAAAGCAGGTGAAAAAATGCTTCTTTTGAATCTGGAAAATGAAATGCATAAGTTTGTTATTGGACAGGATGAGGCAATTCGCCAAGTTTCTGAGGCGATGCGAAGAATAAGGGTAGGGATTGCCCGGGAAAAACCGATATCATTTTTATTTCTTGGCCCAACAGGTGTTGGAAAAACTGAAACTGCCAAAACCCTTGCCAGAATATATTTTGGAGGAGAGGCACATATTATTAGGGCAGATATGAGCGAATACGCAAATCCTGACGCTCTCACTCGACTGCTTGAGTCCGAATCCGGCAGTTTTCTTGATAAAGTTGCAAGACATCCTTTTTCACTGGTTCTACTTGATGAATTTGAGAAGGCGAATGAAAAGATCTTGAATCTGTTTTTACAGGTCTTTGATGATGGACGCCTTACTGATAACAATGGTAAAACAATTTCATTCTCAAATGCCATTATTATTGCAACAAGCAATGCCGGATCAGAGTTTATTAGGGAAAGTCTGGTCTATAATGCTGATCTTAACAGCAGAACACTTTTAGACTATCTTCAAAAGAATGCTATTTTTACTCCCGAACTTTTGAATAGATTTGATGATATTATTTTCTTTAAACCACTTAATTCTTATGAGATTGCTCAGATCACCAAACTTTTACTTACTGAATTATCAAGCAGGATGGCCTCACAAGACATTATTCTTAATTTTGACGTAGCCTCAATTGAGAAGATTGCCCAAGGGGGATATAACGAAGAATTTGGCGCGCGGCCTCTTGCTCGCTACATTCAGGACAAGGCGGAAGATGTGATTGCCAAAAAAATCCTCGCCGGTGAATTTGTCCGAGGAGATAAAATTCTAGCTTCCGTAGATCCCCGTTCGAACCTAACCTTTGTCAAACAGCCTTAGCCTTGAAGCTAGGCTCATATTCTGGTATACTCTATCAACAGGATTTCAGGATTAAAAGAAAACAATGATAAGTCACTTATCACTTAAATCCTTTATTCCTAAATCCTAATTTATATTATGCCGGCAATCCAAAGAAGCGAGTTTGCTCTCGCATTAAATCAGGTAGCAAATGAAAGGGGCATTGACCCCTCTATAGTTCTTGAGACAGTCCAGAACGCAATTCTGGCGGCCTATAGGAAAGATCACCCTGATATTGTAATTGAAGAGTACTCGGCAACGCTGGACTCTAACTCAGGTGAGGCCAGAATTTTCCATGACAAAGAAGATGTAACTCCTCCAGGATTTGGAAGAATTGCCGCCCAAACCGCCAAGCAAGTCATACTTCAAAGAATCCGAGAGAAAGAAAAAGAAGCAATAATCACAGACTACAAAGTCCGAATTGGCACAATTGTTAACGGCATGGTTCTTAGATTTGCAGGCCCAAATATTATAGTTGATATTGGAAAAGCAGAAGGAGTAATGCCTACGGCGGAGCAGATTGCAAATGAAAAATATCACCTGAATCAGCGATTGGCTGTTTATCTTAAGGAAATCCACGAAGGTCCAAAAGGAGAAGAAGTAGTTGTCTCTCGCGCAGATAATGGTTTGCTCGAAGGTTTATTAAAACGTGAAGTTCCTGAAGTTGCCCAAGGCTCTGTTGAGATAAGAGCAATAGAAAGAGAACCAGGAAACAGAGCAAAAATTGCAGTATCCTCCTCCCAGGCAGGAATCGATCCGGTAGGAAGCTGTGTCGGCCAAAAAGGTGTTAGGGTACAGGCAATTATTGCGGAGTTTAACGGTCTTGAAAAAATTGACATAATTCAGTGGCAGGAAAACCCCAGGGACTATGTTATACAGGCGCTTTCTCCTGCTAAAAACTTAACAGTTGAAATTTCGGAGAAAGAAAAAACTGCAAGAGTTAAAGTTCCGCAGGAAGAGTTATCCCTGGCGATTGGAAAAGACGGCCAGAATGTCCGATTAGCCTCAAAGCTTACAGGATATAGGATTGAGATTGAAGGTGAGCTATCTGCCAGTGAAGCTTTGGAGGATGAGGAAGAAGCACCGTCTGAAGAGGTCGAGGCAAAAGAAAAGACTTCAAAAGTTGAAAAAGATGATGAGAAAAAAGGCGCCAGCGACCAAACGCCTCCTTCGGGTGACGCTCAGACGGTTACAGAGGAGGCATCGAGTTTGGACACCTCCTCGCTAAGCGGAAACCAACCTACAGAAGCTAAGAAACGAACAAAATCTGCCGAGGGGTTGGTTTCCGATTCACCTCAGGAGGGTTCGGACGCTACCGCCAATGAATCTGACGAAGCTCCTGCTGAAATAAAAGAAGAAGTGTCGGAAAATGAAACAATGCAGCCTGAAAATCCGGATACAGATGCTAAAAAATGAACAAATTCGAAATCCGAAGCACTAAATACGAAACAAATTCAAATAGTAGAAATTCGAAATTCAAAACATATGTTTAGTCAATTTGAACATTTGAATTTTGATATTGTTTCGAGTTTCGATATTCGATATTCGGATTTAAATAATTTATGGAAAAAAACGAAAAAACAATTCAGCAATTCCCTCCAGTTGTAGCAGTTTTGGGTCATGTTGACCACGGTAAAACGACACTTCTTGATGCTATTAGAAAAACCGGGGTTGCGCAGCGGGAGCATGGCGGAATTACACAAAAAATCGGCGCCTCAAGCGTTGAGGTGGAATCCTTCGACTCTGCTCAGGACAAGCATGAAGGCAAAAAAAGGTGGATTACTTTTATTGATACTCCAGGGCATCAGGCTTTTGCAAAGATGCGTTCACGTGGAGCTCAGGCCGCAGACATAGGTCTTTTAATAGTCTCCTCGGTTGATGGTGTAATGCCCCAGACAAAAGAAAGTATAAGTTTACTCAAAGCCTCAAAAATTCCTTATATTGTTGTTTTAACCAAGTCAGACGATCCACATAAAAATCCAGAAAAGGCAAAAAAACAATTGGCCGGAGAAGAAGTTTTAATTGAGGGACTTGGTGGGGACGTACCTGTAATTGAAGTCTCCGCTAAGAAGAATACAAATATCAAAGAGTTATTGGATCTAATTTTATTGGTTTCAGATTTACACCCAGAAGAGAATGTAAGTTTGAGTTCTCCATTAAAAGCTATAGTTATAGAATCAAAACAAGATCCAAAAGCGGGCGCAAAAGCAACACTTGTTGTCAAAAACGGAAGAATTTCAGTTAGAGACCAGATTACAACAGGAGAGGTCACCGGAAAAGTCAGAAGCTTGATATCAGATTCAGGAAAACAGATAAATGAAGCTAGTATAGGAGAAGCAGTTGAGGTATTAGGCTTTGAGCGAGTGCCCGGCGTAGGTAGTGTTGTTAACAAAGGCTCTGAGGCGGCGGAGGAAGAAAAAACAGAAAAAAGACCAGTAAGAAATGAAGAGGGGGTAGTTTCTCTTATTTTGGTTGCAGATACATTTGGTTCGCTTGAGGCTATTTACACATCTCTTCCTCCAAAAATAAACGTGATCCTTAAAAAAACTGGGGATATCACCTCAGCAGACATTTTGTTAGCCAAGTCAACAGGCGCGCTCGTCTTAGGTTTTAATATAAAAATAAAGCCTGATATTGCAAAATTGGCTTTAAATGAGAAAGTTTTGGTGAAGAATTATACAGTCATCTATGAAATGCTTGATGAAATTGCAGATGTAGTTGAAGGAAAAGAGCTATCGCTTTTGGAAGAGATTTATGGCACTGCAAAAATTTTGGCAAGTTTTCCATTTGACAAACAAACCGTTATGGGGGTAAAAGTTCTTGAAGGAAGAGTTGCCAAGGGTGATAAGGTAAGAATTGAACGGGGAGAAGAAGTTATTGGAGGTGGCCATATAAATTCCGTAAGACAGGGTAAAGAGCAAAAATCAAAAGTGGAGGCGGGGGGGGAAGCAGGAATAATTATTGGTCCATCCCTTGACTTTAATATTGGAGATATGGTAATATGCCATAGCTAAAAATATCCTATAGAATTTAAATTAAAAATAATAGGTTAAATCTAAAATCTTTGAGATATAATTTTTAATTTATTATTTTGAGCTTAAGCGATTAATATGGAACTCCAAAGATTAAGAGAAATTTTTGATACAAAAGCAAGTTTTGCTATTGTTGTTGGATCTGGTTATAGCCTTGATGAAATGGGAGGAGCACTCGCACTTTATCTTGCGCTTAGCTCTTTAGGTAAAGACGTATCAGTAATTTCCTCTAGGGAGCCTTTGGTAGAGGTATCAAATTTAGTCGGAATAGACAAGGTTAAGCCCTACTTCGAATCAAAAAGTGGAGATTTAGTGGTTTCGTTTCCCTATCAAGGAGATGAGATTGGAAAAGTTTCTTACACTCTTGAAAGTGGACTTCTAAACATTATTGTCAAACCTAAGGAAAATTCTCTTTCTTTTGGAGAAAAAGATGTTCTTTTCAGAAGATCAGGAGAAGTCCCACAAGTACTTATTGCAGTAGGAGTCAAAAGACTCTCGGAACTTTCAGCCCAATTTAGCATAGACAGACTTAAGGATACAACAATTGTTAATATTGACAAATTTGGTAATAATGAAGGATTTGGAGATATTGTAGTAATTGGTCAGACTGCATCGTCTATTTCTGAGCAAATCGCCAATATCTTGGTGACCCTTGCATATCCCATGGATCCTGATATTTCTCAGAATTTAATGGATGGAATAGTTTCGGCAACAGCGGATTTTCAAAGTCCGCAAACAAGCTCACTCGCATTTGAAATGACCGGAATTCTTCTTAGAAATGGTGCATTTAGAGAAAGTGTTAGTCCAAGGACCCAACCAATGACACAAAGAGTTAGCCCGCAATCTTTTGGATATCCCAGCCCTCCTGCAAGACCGGGGATGGGCAGATCAGTCTCACCGCAAGCAGTTCAAACACCCGCATCGCAAGTAGCTCGTTCCTCTTCGCCACAATCAATAAGGGAATTTCCAAGGGAGCAAAAAAAAGATGACCTGCCTGCCGGCAGGCAGGAAGCCCCTCCGGATTGGCTATCGCCAAAAATATACAAAGGCTCAACCAACGTTGAATAGTCTAAAATAGTTTGTATGGCTAAAATGGTTGGAATAGTTGACTGAACAACAAGATTGTTAAATTTAAAAATTCTTGGTATAATACACAAAAGAATTTGAAATTTGAAATTTTAAATTAATAAGGTATGCCACTTACAACTTCGCAAAAGCAAGAAATAATTAAGAAATTTCAAACAGTAAAAGGAGATACGGGAAGTCCTGAAGTTCAGATTGCGCTTTTAACAACCCGCATTGAAAAATTGACGGATCATTTGAAAGCACACAGCCATGATGTTCATTCAAGGCGCGGACTTTTATCAATGATTGCAAAAAGAAGAAGGCTACTTAATTTTTTATTAAAAGTAGATAAAGCAAGATCGTCAGAAATTACTAAAAAAGTAGGATTGAAAGATTAAGAATAAAAAGCTAAAATAGCTATAAGGGAAGAATAGATACATAGCTAAATAGTTAATTGAAAACGATTAAAGATTTAGCCATGTAACCATTTAACAATATTGTTCGGACTGTAGAATAAGTGATAAACCCCCGAACGCTTCTTGATAATGAGTTACGAAAGAAAGATTAGATATTAATGAAAAAAGCCTCAGTGGAGTTAGAATTAGCAGGTAAAAAATTAACCTTTGAGACGGGAGATTTAGCTGCGCAAGCAACATCTTCAGTTTTGGGCCGGCTTGGAGATACGGTTGTTCTTGCAACAGTTGTTGAAGGAGGAGAGACGGATCTGGATTATTTTCCGCTTTCAGTAGAATACGTAGAACGGCTATATGCAGGTGGGAAAATTAAAGGTTCGCGCTGGGTAAAGCGAGAAGGACGCCCCTCTGATGAGGCAATTTTGGCGGGACGCCTAATTGATCGCTCTGTCCGTCCGTTATTTCCCAAAGCATTTAAAAACGAAGTTCAAGTAATTGTGACTGTTCTTTCTGTTGATGGAGAAAATGAACCTGATATCGTGGCTTTAAACGCAGTCTCCGCAGCGCTGTCAACATCAAGAATTCCGTGGAACGGGCCAATTGGTGCCGTAAGAGTTGGGTGTGTTAAAGAGAAAGGAAATGGAGAAACAGCCTGCATTATAAATCCGGGAAGCGAGCAGGAATTTTCAGAACTTGATTTGGTAGTCTCTCAATCAAAAGATAAAACAGTAATGATTGAGGCAGGAGCCAACCAAATAGAAGAGCAAATCTTGATAGAAGCAATAGAAAAAGCTTACTTGGAGAATCAAAAAATAATTGCGGGGATAGAAGAACTAATAAAAAAGTCGGGACAAACAAAATTACCAATTCCCCAGGAAGAGGATCTTCATGAAATGATAGCTCTCGTAGAAAAATCCTACAAAGAAGAAGTTCAAGGTTTAATTGATTCAAGAGTAAATAAAGAAAGCGGAGGAGATGAGACAGGGGCTGTTATAGATAAAATTTATGACAGCGTAAAAGTAAAAGATTCAACCTCTGAAATTGATAAAAAAACAGTTGCCCAGGCTCTGGAAAAAGTAATGTTTAAAATAATTAGAAGCAATATTTTGACTAAGAAAAAAAGACCGGACTCCCGAAAAATGGATGAAATTCGCCCAATTGAAATAAAGGTAGGAATCCTGCCTAGAACTCATGGATCTGCCTTATTTCAAAGAGGAATAACGCAAGCTTTATCTGTTGTTACTCTGGGATCTCCAAGGCTTGAGCAGTTGATAGAGTCTGCCGAGGGCGAGGAATCAAAAAGATACATTCATCATTACTCAGGGCTTCCTTACTCTTTTGGTCAGACAGGGCGTGTAGGTGTACCAACAAGACGTGAGATAGGACACGGAGCCTTGGCAGAAAGAGCTCTTGAAGCAGTTGTTCCATCGCAAACAGATTTTCCGTATACAATTCGCGTTGTTTCAGAAGTTCTTTCCCAAAACGGGTCAAGTTCTCAGGCTTCCGTATGCGGCTCAACCCTAGCTTTAATGGATGCAGGAGTTCCTATTAAAAAACCAGTTGCCGGAATTTCAATTGGAATGATGTCTGATGGGAAGTCATACGAACTTCTCACAGATATAATTGGCCTTGAAGATTTTTCAGGAGATATGGATTTTAAAGTTGCCGGAACTGATACCGGAGTAACGGCAATCCAGCTCGATGTAAAAATACCAGGACTAACAATTGAGCAAATAAAAAATATTTTTGAAAGAGCAAAAGCAGCTCGGCTTCAAATTTTAGAGGTTATGAAAGCAACCATTCCCGCTCCTAGGGAAAATATTTCAGAGTTTGCTCCAAAAATTGAAACAATCAAAATTCCGGTTGATAAAATCGGAGAGCTAATTGGTCCAGGCGGAAAAACTATAAAGAATATTATTGCCCAGACAGGAGCAGAGGTTGATGTTGAAGATGACGGGACAGTAACTGTTTCAGGAATTGATCAAGAAGCAGTCCAAAAAGCTTATGATTGGGTAAAAAATATGATGCGCGAAGTTAGTCCCGGAGAAATTTTTGAAGGAGAAGTAAAAAGAATGCTTCCTTTTGGAGCATTTGTAGAATTCTTACCAGGTAAAGAAGGTATGGTGCACGTTTCCCAAATGTCCGATGATTTTGTTAAAAATCCTGCTGATATAGTTAATATAGGCGACAAAGTTAAGGTTCGCGTTATTGAAATTGACGAGCAGGGAAGAATTAATCTTTCCATGAAGTTTGGTTCGGACAAAGACGCGCCGAGCGGCGGAGATCGTGGAGGCTCGGATCGAGGCGGGTTTGACAATCGCGGAGACAGAGGAGAAGACAGGCCTTATCATCCTCGATCAAGACCTTCATATCAGCCTTCGGGAGGAAGACCAATGAGAGGACCCAGACATGACGATCTAAGAGGTGGAAGATCGGAGCACCCACTGGCAATGCAATTCAGACGCGAGCGAGAAGAAAAATTCCGAAGAGACCGAGGACCCAGGCCGTTTAAGAAAACCCGCTACTAGACTAGAGACTAGAGACTAGTAATTAGTTTATTTTGCTATACTCCATTTTGGAAATGAAAATACAGAAAGTGCCAGCATATTTTAGAGTATTCGACTATTTACTTTTTCCTTTGATGTGGATTCTTTGTGGTTTTAAACTTGAACTTCCCCAAGAAACACATAGATGGCACATGAGAAACTATCCATCAATTAAAGTACCGAAGAACAAGATTGTAAAGATAACAGGAGATGATCCATCAAGACACTCAGTTAAAGGTTTCCCTTTTTATCACATACCCTTGCTTGGTGGATGGAAAAAATATATTATTCTGGAAGCAAAAAATTACCGTAAATTTTGGAATGTTGGTTGGATTGTTGAATTTAAAGACCGCGATGAAGTGATATATCAAATTCAAGGTGCTAGAATATACAGCCCCTTTATAAAGTTATTAAAAGGAATTAGCGATAGCGACAAAACTTTTTTTGCTGTTGGAGATGACGGGAACTTTGCCGACATAAAACAAATTGATGAAGGTGTATTGGGTGATGGTAAATACAGATCAGTTCGATTTTTTTAACTAATAACTAGTATCTAGTATCTATTAACTGGTAATATTAATATATGGATTCTGCCCAGGACTTAGATAATCAAATCAAACTTCTAGACCAGAAAATAAATTCCGCCCGGTTTCCGCCGGAACTTTTGGAAAAAGCAAAAGGAATGATTAATATTTTAAAAATATCGCTTAGACAAGGGGGAACTTACAGTAATTTAGAAAGTGTTGCAAATTATCTTAATGTAATTTCTCAAATTCCATTTGAAGCTGAAACAAAAGACAATTTAGACCTAAGCTTCGCAAAGCAAATGCTTGATAAAAATCATTATGGACTGCAAGATGTAAAAGACAGAATTTTAGAATATTTAGCTTCCCTTATTCTAAATCTTAAGAATGGACAGAAGGGCAATCGTGCCCCGATTATCTGTTTGGTGGGGCTAGTTGGAACAGGGAAAACAACATTGGCAGCTTCAATTGCTCAAAGCCTTGGAAGAAATTTTGAAAGAGTCCCTTTGGGGGGAATGGGAGATGTTAGGGATTTGAGAGGTCAGTCTCGCCTTTTTGCAGATGCAGAACCGGGACAAATTATTAAAAAAATGATACATACAAAATCAAAAAACTGCGTGATTCTTTTAGATGAGCTGGATCGCGTAACAGAGGATGCCCGAGCAGATATTATGGGAGTTTTAGTTGAGCTTTTGGACCCTGAGCAAAACCAGGCATTTACTGATCATTACATTGATTATCCGGTTGATTTATCCAGGATCTTATTTATTGCAACTGCAAATAATACAACAAATATTGCAACAGCAGTACTGGATAGGCTGGAAATTATACAAATGCCGTCCTATAGCGACGAAGAAAAATTTATGATTGGGAAAAATTTTCTTTTTCCCAAAATTGCGAAAGCTTGCGGACTTCCTCCAAACATAGTAAAAATTGAAGATAATACCTGGCCAATTATTATTAGACCACTTGGATATGATTCTGGAATAAGAACTCTTGAGCGCACAATTGAAGGAATTTGCAGAAAAGTTGCACGTCTAATTGTTGAAGGCAAAATTGGAGCCAATACCCAAGTTACACTTAATTCTAAGAACATTTCACAATTTCTCTTAAACTGATTATGGATAATACTTTAAAATATATTTCACTTGGCGGAGTAGCAAATGTTACTAAAAACATGCATCTTTATGAATACAAAAATGAAATTTTGATCGTAGACTGCGGTTTGGGGTTTGCAGATGAGACAATGCTAGGAGTTGATCTGGTGCTTCCGGATACAACTTATTTTACAAAAAATCCAAATAAAAAAATTGTTGGCATTGCAATAACACACGGGCATGAAGATCACATGGGAGCACTTCCCTATATTCTCCCGCAACTGCGAGGTAAATTTGAAATATTTGCGCCCCCTCTTGCTGCAGCTTTTGCCAATGAAAAACTCAAAGAATTTGGAATTTCGAAAAAAGTAGTAAGTATTAACTATGACAAAGATATTTTACTTGGAAATTTCCTAATTTCATTTATTAGAATTACCCATTCAGTGCCGGACACTTCAAACATTTTTATAAAAACTCCTGCAGGAAATATCTATCATGGGTCAGACTTTAAATTTGATTTTACCCCATATGATGGAAAGAAAACGGATTTTTCAAAAATCGTCAGAAAAACAGATGAGGGGGTGCTGTGTCTTATGTCTGATTGTCTAGGATCGGAACGCCCCGGTTTTACTGCGTCCGAGCATGAAATTGCAGAAACAATATATGAAGAAATGAGAGCAACTTCTGGAAAATTTATTTTTACCACTTATTCATCTAACATTTCCCGCCTTAATCAAGCGCTTGATGCTGCCAAGAGCTTGAACCGCAAAGTTTGCTTTGTTGGCCGCTCACTTATAAAAGCAATGGAAGTGGGAGTAAGCCTGGGATATATGAAAATAGACAGGGACATGGAAATAGATTTGAAACAGATCAGAAATTACAATGATAAACAAGTAGTTTTATTAGTTGCAGGCAGTCAAGGGCAGGAAGGCTCGGCTCTGTCAAGAATTGCAAATGGGGATCACCGGGATATTAGCCTAACTTCAAAAGACGCAGTTGTATTTTCATCAGATCCAATTCCCGGAAATGAAGAAGCAATAAATGCTCTTATTGATGATATTGCAAAACTTGGCGCCAGGGTAATTTATAGTGATATTTCAGAACAAATTCATGTTTCAGGACACGGAAGTCAGAATGATTTGTCTTTGATGATGGCGCTAACCAGGCCAAACTTCGTTTTGCCAATTGGGGGGACGTATAAACATATGATAGCGTATAAAAATCTAGCTATTAAAAATGGATTTTCGGAAAAGAACGTTTTGCTTGCGGATGACGGACAAGAAATTTCGTTCACAAAAGACAGTGCCAGACTCGGCAATAAAATTCATTTACAAAATGTCTATGTTGACCAAGTATCAGGTGAGGAGGTTGATACGTTTGTTCTCAGAGATAGGGAGAAAATTTCAAAAGAGGGAGTAGTAATTGTTCTTTGTGAAATAGACACATATGGGGGCTTGGTGGAGCGGCCAAACATTATTGTCAGAGGATTTTCAGGCATGGAAGTTAATGAGCTGATTAACGGTTTGTCAGCGGAAATAAGAAATAATTTAAAACCTAAGAAGAATAAAGTGACTGATTGGACTTACATGAGAAGAACAATAGGAAATATTGCTGAAAAGTTTTTAGTTAAAAAACTCAAACGTCGCCCTCTGGTCCTCCCGGTAGTTATTGAGGTTTAGTTTTTCTTAAAAATGACAGGGATTGTGACTTTGTCAATTTCTGAGCCGTCTTTTGCGCTGTATTGGAAAACATCTAAAGTTCCGGCTGAATCATCTGTTTGAAACTCCAGTACTTTTTCAAAGGGGCCAAATTGCCCTGCGTCCGGCGCGTTTGCAGTAGTATATGTTTCAATTAAAACATTGCCTTCTGAGTCCAGTAATCTAATTACAACATTACTTTCAAAAGTACGGGCATTTCCTTTGACAGCAAAGCCTGACCCAACAGTGTCTCCTGAGCGAGGCGATAGAATTTCAATATTTTCAGATGAAGCCGGAGCAGTTGTAATAGAATCAGATATTGTTTCGGAATCCGAAGCAATGGTTGGGAATGGAGTCGGAGAGGCAAAGGGATTAACACTTCGCCCAGTAAAATTAAATGCTAGCAAAATTGCTATAATTACTGTAGGGATTAAAATTGCCAGAAGAATTAGCGGATTTTTTCTCAATACCTATTTATATTAACACGATTTTTAAATGAGAGTCAAATAAGGACTTAGCAGCCAAGCTGTTGCAAACAAGCGTCTTTTGCCTCCCCTGTTAAGGAATTGCAAATACTGCAGTTTGAAGCTGATGGCGATGTTTGGAGACTGGTTGGTGTGACAGACACCTTCATCATACTCTGGATCATTTCCGAGAGGTCGGAAAATTTAATGTTTGATGGGGGGATAAAAATAGCTGTGTTAGCAGTCCAGGCGTTGCATTTATAATCTACTTTTCTTGTTGGGTCAAAATATTTTTTGGAGTCCTCGCTAGTTTCAAATTCATCTAAGTTCAATGTCATTTTAATCCCGGAATTATCAGGAAATTCAGACCCCCAAATATAGTTGGTATCACCATCCCTAATTACATAAATGTTTGATTGCTTGTTATCGGAGGTAATTATGACATTAGTTCGCATTTTATTTCCCGACATGTAAGCAACGCCCTGCGAGGAGCTCCCATCAGCATCTGTATAAGAAAAACTGCACTGCTGAGTTTTCCCAGATTTAAGAAGTGATGTAAGAGTATTACCTAAGCTTGATTGTGTATTTTGCGAAGTTTCGGAGGTTGTCGTATTTGGCTGAAGCTCCTGCGAACTATTTCTGCTATATAAAAAAACTCCTCCTGCACCAAGGAGAATTATTATTAGCTTGCTTTTTTTGATTTAAGGGTTAAAATTAAATCATGATCCGTTCGACTCCGCTCAGGTCCTCGACTCTGAGGGCTCGGACTCGAAGAGATCAGTGAGGAAAATCGAACTATGAAAATAAAAAGTCCTGTTTTTTCGGAAAATCAAATAATTCCCACAATTTATACATGCGATGGAGATAATATAAATCCTCATCTGGATATCTTGGAAACTCCTGCCAATGCACAAAGCCTAGCCCTAATAATGGATGATCCGGACGCTCCAAATGGTACTTTCACACACTGGATGATGTGGAACATTTCTCCCCAAATCAAAGAAATTCCAGAAGGAGGGGTTCCTGAAGGAGCAATCCAGGGTTTAAACAGCGGGGGTAGAGTTGGCTATTTTCCTCCGTGTCCTCCAACTGGCATGCACCATTATTATTTTAAGATTTATGCGCTCAACAGAAAGTTAAATATAACCCCAAATATTAGCCGTGAAGAGTTGGAAAGAGAGATAGATGGGAGCATTATTGATAAAGCGCAGCTTGTGGGAACTTACCAAAGAGGTAATTAATGGATTTATCAAATAAAATTGTCTTAATAACAGGCGCAAGCAAAGGTATTGGAGAAGCAATTGCCTATGCTTTTGCCAAAGAAAAAGCAAGAATAGTTGTTACTTATAACAGTGATGGTGCGGGCGCGCAAAAAGTGGCAGACAAATGCGCTCAGCTTGGCTCCCCTGAAGTTTTGGTAGTTAAATTAAATATTAAAGAAGATACAAGTATTAAGGACGCTATCACTAAAACCGAAGAGAAATTTGGTCATATTGATATATTAATTAATAATGCAGGGGTAATAGGCTGGGAGAAATTTGAGCAAGAAACATTTGAAGAGATAGAAAACCAACTAAGGACAAATCTTGAAGGGATGATTAAAATGACTTGTGCCGCTCTTCCGCAGATTAAAGAAGGAATAATTAATATTTCCAGCCGCGCAGGACATATCCCCTACCCCGGAAGAAGCGTATATTGTGCGACGAAGTTCGGAGTGATCGGTTTCACCAAAAGTTTGGCGCTTGAGTATCCGGATCTTAAAATTTTTAGTGTTTCACCGGGCGCTGTGAAGACCGAAATGTGGAATTTTCAAACAGGTGCAGATCCGGGAGCGGTTGCAGATATGGTTGTAAAAGGCTGGAAGGGTGAAATCCCTCTTAAAAATGGTGACCTTAACGTCTGGGAGCTAGTTTGATAGTTGGTTATTTAAGCTCAAGACTCTTCCAGAGGATTCGACTGGCAATAGTTCTGTATGGCGACCATTTAGAAGAAATTTCCAAAATTTTTTCTCGGTTGGGTTTGTTTTTAAGTTTATATAGTTTGATCATAGCATTCTGAAGTCCTAAATCACCAGTTGAAAAAACATCTTTTCTTCCTAGAGTGAACATTAAAAACATTTCTGCAGTCCACTGTCCTACTCCTTTAAGTTTAGTTAGTTCATTTATAACTTCTTCATCAGCTAAACCTTCGAGAGATATTAGATTTAATTTATTATCTTTTATTTCCTTCGCGATTCCTTTTATGTATTTTATTTTGCTGAAAGAAATACCGGCTTTTCTTATTTTTTGATCTGATAATTTGAGAAGTTTTTCGGGACTTATTTGTTCGCGGGGAAATAATTTTTTGAATCTTCCAAATATCGATGCGGCTGCTTTATCTGATAACTGCTGATTAATAATTGACTCAACCAAATCAACAAAAGGATCTTCTGGTTTGACAAGTTCTTTTAGCTCAACTTGAAGTGCGATTTCATAAAGAGCGGAGTCAACTTTTTTAAAATGCGCAAAAGCTTTATCCATTATTATTTATCAATTAATTTATAACCACGGGTTTTAATAGTGACAATTTCGTAATTCTTATCACGGTCTTTAAGTTTATTTCTCACTCTTGCAACCAATCTGTCAATTGCCCAGTCAGTCACACCTAAGCTTTCAGTCTCCGGCCAGACTGCTTCTATAATTTGCTCTCTTTCGCAAATCTCATTTTTGTTTTCCTCAAGAAAAGTTAAAAGAAGATTTTCTTTTTTTGAAAATTCCCCTCCTCCTTTTTCTTTCTTCTTTTCTTCCGCCTTAGTTTTAATAAAGTGATTAAAAATAGGACTAAAAATTTTAAGAGTTTTTGAATCAAAAAATCCGGTATTAATTAAATATTCAGCTTGTTTGAATTCTTTGTCTGACAGCCCTTTTTTACCAACTATCTTTAATAAAATATCCTGCTCAGTTGAGGTTAAACTTTCCCATAGCTCTTCGGACTGCAAAGAAATTCGCTCATCTTTTTTTAGAAATTCAAAAAGTTCATTTGTTTTTATGTTTGGACCAAGTTCTTTTAAGGAAATCAGAGCAAATAAAAGATATTGAGCATGACCGTCAACCAGCCTGAGCAATTCTTTTACTGCTTGACCGTTTAGCTTTAAATTATATTGCTTAATGCTTGAATTAAAAATAATTTGCGCATCTATTTTTTTGGCAGGTTTTACATAAACGTTATCAGAGAAAACCAATACCTCCTGACGGGTAAAAATAGAAGGTTCAATATGATCAAGCGCTCTTGCGCTGGTAAATATATATGAAAGCCTATTATGTGTTGCGTCCAAAAGTCCCTGGATATTTGCAAAAAGATCATGACTTAGCGCATCTTTCATACGATCAAATCTTATGAGAAAAATGGTAGGAAGATAGCCCTGATCACATAAAAGGACCAAGCTCTTTCGCAAAAAATCAATCGTTAAGAATAGATCTTGAGACTGGATGCTGTCTGAAAAATAAAAATCAATTTGCTTTTTGATTTTTTGGGGCATATCCCTCTTTTCAACAGCATCCGCCAAGCGCTTGAAAGTGAGAACCCAGAAGGGATAAATCTCCCGCTCTACTAAATCGTTAAGGTCCACTGGAACTATGAAATAGTTCTTATCGTCTAAATATTTTTTTGCAATCTCGTCGTGATATAAAAAGAAACGTAAGAAATTACTAATTCCTACCCTTTTCATTCCGGCCAAGACCACAGAGCGGCGGTTCTTGATATGATTTCCAAGACTTTGCGCCTCATCTTTGCGAAAGTCAATAGGATAGCTTTGCTCTATTAAATTCGGATTCATAGGCTTCAATTTTAATTGTTTAGATTTGGTTTGGCAAATATCCAGAGTCCGTCTAGTTTCGGAAAACTCGGAATACTCAGCAGACCAGATATTCTCGGAAAACCAGTGTTTCAGAATTCCGGGTTTCTGAAAATCGGATCATCTGAATTCTCTGGCAATCTGAGTTTTCTGAGTATTCTGATATTGGGGACACCCGCCGGCTATTCTATCTCATATTTTCTATGTATATTCTCTATTTACTTTTTACTATTTGATATATTCTTTTGTCAGGAATGTGTCAGAAAAAAATTGTTTTTGAGTCAAGATATCCTAAATTTATTAATCTATTATGTTCGCATGACAGATCGAGGAACGCCTACACCAATGGATGTAGCCAAAGCGGGAAGTATGGGCCGCGGAAGTTTAGCAAAATATGATTTGATTAGGTGGCAGCAAGGATTAAGAGGGGGAAGATTCATAGCTGAGGGATTAGGAATAAGTGTAGATAGGGAAGGAAATGCCCAAGCAGAATTAATATTTTTTTCTCCTGATTTGGGTTTGCAAAGAGCACCTATCGCAATAAAAAGGCTCGGTGAAGGTGACACTGTTTATCGGAAATCCAACGGAGAGGGATAACATACTTCTCTCTTCCCCTCTTTTCTTGTACTCCTTTATCCTAGCGTTTATAATAAGTTATTATGGCAAGACGTGGGCCTTACGGTAGGCGTGCTAAATTTAGAGTAAAGCTAAGAAAAAAGACAATTTATACCATTTTTGCATTTGGGCTGATTTTAGCAGGATTTTTCATTTTCCTCTCATTTACAGGCTACGGCAGCAATTTTATCTACGTCAATACGCTCATCAGACAATATTTTGGACCTTTCTCATTTTTTCTAGGATTTGTTCTAATTCTTTTTGGGTTTTTATTTTTTAAAACAAAATTCGCCCTATCTCGTCCAAATGTCGCTATTGGGTTTCTATTGGTATTCGGTTCAGCAGTTGTACTTTTTAGATCAGGCTACCTAGGACAGCTCCTTTTTGCCAATGTTTCTGAAGTTATTTCTCCGATTGGAACTTTTATGGTATTTTTGGCAGGAATATTTATTGGCCTGGTAGTTTTATTTGATACCTCGGTGGATGAAATTGTCAAAGGGTTATTAGGAGTCAAAAAAACAATTGGCAAATTAGTCCCGGCCTCATTTTTTAAGAAAAAGACAGACTCGTTTCTTAACAGACAAATGACAATTAAAGATTCCCAGTTTAATAAGGGGGGTCCGGCAATTGTTTCAAACGCTGTGAAAAGAGACGAATCTTTAATTTCAGAAAAACTTGTTTCAAATAAACTTTCATCAGGACTTATCTGGGAATATCCGCCGCTTGATTTGCTTTCCGAGATGGAAGGAGGAAAAGCTGACCGGGGAGACCCAAAAGAGACAGCCACCGTAATTGAGAAAACACTTCAGAGCTTTGGAATTACCGCAAAAGTAGTCGAAGTAAACTTAGGCCCGGCAGTAACACAATACGCGCTTGAAATTGCCTTGGGCACCAAAGTTTCTAGAATTACGTCACTGGCAAACGACCTTGCACTCAATACCCGTGCCCCTACGGGACAAATCAGAATTGAAGCTCCAATTCCCGGAAGAAATCTGGTTGGAATAGAAATTCCCAATAGATCCTTAGAAATAGTACCTCTTAGAACAATGCTTTCCTCAGACCTTATGCGGAAGAGCAAATCAAAGCTTATAGTCTCCCTAGGGCTTGATGTATCCGGGAATCCGATTATTGCAGATATTGGGAAAATGCCCCATGTTTTAGTTGCCGGAACAACAGGATCAGGAAAATCAGTTCTAATGAATTCGTTTATTTCTTCCCTATTGTTTCGCGCCAGCCCTGAGGAGGTAAAATTAATTCTGATAGATCCAAAAAGGGTGGAATTAACCGGATATAACGGAATTCCGCATTTGATGGTACCTATTATAGTTGACGTTGAAAAAATACTTTCTGCTCTTAAGTGGGCAACAAATGAAATGGATCGGCGCTACAAAACATTTGCCGAGAGGGGAGTTAGAAATATTGATGGTTATAATGAGCTTGCAGGGTTTCAGGCGCTTCCCTATATAGTTATTTTTATTGATGAGCTTGCAGATTTGATGGCCTTTGCTCCGGTTGAGGTTGAAGATACAATTGCCCGTCTTGCCCAGATGGCCCGCGCAACAGGCATACATCTTATCGTTTCAACACAACGTCCGTCAGTCGACGTTATTACAGGTTTAATAAAAGCAAATATCCCTTGCAGAATTGCATTTAATGTTACATCAATGATAGATTCGCGGGTAATTATAGATATGCCCGGGGGTGAAAAGTTGCTGGGCCGAGGAGATATGCTTTATATTCCTCCTGATCAAGCCAAACCAACTCGCATTCAGGGAGCGTACATTTCGGAAAAAGAAGTAAAAAAGTTGGTTGATTTTCTTAAGGCAAAATCTCCGGCAGTTGAGTATACCGAGGAAATTGTTTCAACGCCATACACTTCTAAAAGAGCAGGTCTCGGCACGGGAGCGGACGGGAGAGACAATTTATTTGCGGATGCGGTGAGAATAATCTGTGAATATGATAAAGCATCAGCTTCCCTTCTTCAACGCCGTCTTTCAATCGGATACTCCAGAGCTGCCCGAATCTTGGACCAGCTTGAGTCAGAGGGAATTGTGGGACATGCTGAAGGCAGCAAGCCTCGAGACGTTTTAATTAAAGACCCTTCCCAAATAATAGGAGAACAGCAGGTTTAACCGAAAACAATGATAAGAGTAGGTGCGCAGTTTGCAGAAGAGCGCAAAAAACAAAATTTGTCCATAGAAGAGGTAGCAAAAGCTACAAAAATAAGAGAAGAGTTTCTAGAGGCAATTGAGCGGGGAGATCATAAAAAACTTCCTTCCCCAGCCTATGCTTATGGGTTTGTGCGCAATTATGCAAAATTCCTAGGGCTTCCCGTTGAAAAGACTCTGGCACTTTTCAGACGCGAATTTGATGAAAAAAGATCAATTGAAGTTCTACCAAAAGGTCTTACTTCCGCAGAATTTTCTATTCCTAAATTTAAAATAGGAAGAAGTACATTTCTAATAAGTGTAGTTCTTATAGTTGTTGTTGCTTTTTTATTTTTTCAGTATAGATCTGCTCTTTTTGACCCAGGTCTGGAAGTTGATTCTCCTTCCGAAAACCAAACAATTAACTCCTTAACTGTTGAGGTAGAAGGAGAAACAGATCCAAATGCAACACTCACTGTTGATGGGGAGCAGATCCCGATTGATAGTGATGGGAATTTTAAAAAACAAATCAGCGTTTTTCCGGGACGAAGGACGCTTATTTTTCAGGTTGAAAATAAGTTTGGAAGAGTGAGTGTGCTTGAGCGAAATATTAATGTAGAACCAGGTAATTGATATAGTGAAGATATCTTGACACCAACTACTTGTTGGTATAAGTTTAATATTGCAATGTTTGACCCTGCCCAAATTCTTTTATTTATAGTAATTATAACCCTTACCATACTTCTAATGGTTTTGGGAATTCAAGTATTTTTTATTCTAAGAGACCTTCGCAAGACCATTTCAAAAGCAAATAAAGTTTTGGATAATACAGGGCAGATTACAGAAAGCGTTTCTGCTCCCATTTCTGGTTTGTCTTCTCTTTTGATGGGGCTTAAGGCCGGAGGAGTTATTGCAAGAATTATAAAAAAAGTGTCAGAAGACGATTCCGATCGGCCTGCTTCGCAGCGAGACGAGCAAACTAAGGATAAGAGAGAGGAGAAGGAAAATGGGAAATAGTTCTAGATTTTCTGATGGATTTTTATTAGGACTTATTGTTGGAGGTATAGGGGTTTTTCTACTTGGAACAAAAAAAGGAAATAAAATCCTAAAAGCTATAACCGAGGATGGATTTGCTGGGCTTGGGGAAATTGCCCGCGAGATTGAGAATGAGGCTAAAAAAGGAACAAAGACACAACTTAATAAATTGGAAGAGAAAATAGGAGAGATCCAGGATTCAATTGAGGTTACAGATGCCTCAGACGGAGATGGGAACGGTAGCAAACCTCCAAAGCCTGCGGTAAAAAGATTCTTCAAAAAATCCCCCCCCAAAAATTAACTATTTGTTTAGTCGCTCGGGGTCCTGTCGCTCGTTCTCCCTCCCGCCAGTGCTCGTCGACGATTCACTCGCCTGAGCGCTGTCGGGATCCCTTCCACTCGCACCACCCCTCGCTCAAATTCCCCCTTTGATACATCTGATACCTTTGGTACCTGTGATACTTCTATGATCTAGAGGCCGTATTTTTCAATATTTTCTTGGTGCTGCTCAAAAGTTTTGGCGTATCTATTAGTTCCGGTTGAGTCCGTAATATAGTAAAGGTAATCGGTTTGCGCAGGGTTTACTGCGGCTTCAAGACTCAAAAGTCCGGGATTTGAGATCGGTCCTGGAGGGAGCCCGGCCACTTGATAAGTATTGTAAGGAGATCTAATTAATTTGTCCTGATCTGTTAGTCCCTCTTTCCACCATCTTTTTTGATCTTTTTGATAACCTAGAACATATTGCAAAGTCGCATCAACATCTAGTTTCATTCCCAGGCCCAGTCTATTATGAATTACACTTGAAACAAGCGGTCTATCCTCGTCGTGTCTTGCTTCTCTTTCAATGAGCGAGGCAATTGTAGTAATTTCTTCTTTTGAAAAATCAACTTTTGAAGTATCAAGAGTCTTATACTTTTCCTCAAAATTAGCTGTCATGATTTTAATTATTGTCTCAACCGTTGAGTCTTTTGGAAAAAGGTAAGTATCCGGAAAAAGGAAGCCTTCATTTTTTCCAAGTGCGGCCTCCCAGGAAGGATCGTAATTTGGCATTGTCTTTTCAAGTATGTCTCCAATTTCTCCGGCTCTTTGCCCTTCGGGAACTGTGACCCAAACATCAAGTGTGCCCACCGTTAGTTGATTTGCAATTTCCGAGGCTCTCATCCCGGGATTAAGCCTAAAGCTTCCCGCTTGAATTTTTTGGTCAAGTCCAAGTTTTTTTGTGAGCAGAAAGAAGACAACCTGATCTTTTATGAGTCCCTGGTCTTTTAAATTTCTGGCAATTGTCCTTACTCCCTGACCTTTCTCTATTACAAATATCTTTGGGCTGTTATCATTGGGATTAGCCGCAGCGTTTCCTCTGACCCACCATGCTAAGGAAAGAATCACTACTGCGGTAAGTAGAGCAAGTGTTATGTAGAGCCTTCTCATTTAATCGAAATTAGCGAAAAATTTTTAAGCGAATCTTTTCCTTCCCTAAGATTATACATGGAATCAGAATAAAAAGTACAGATTGGATCGCCACGGCTCACTTTTTCACCAATTTTTTTATTAAGAAAAATTCCAGAACCCTTCATATCAGGTGCCCCAAGAATTCTTGCAATCAGTGTTAGATTTTTTGAATTAATTGAGGTTACAGCACCTTTTTTGTGAGCCGTGATTTTAAAAGAATATTTGCCGGGTTTTAAAGATTTGCTGCTGACATTTGGATTTCCACCTTGTGCTTTTATAATTTCTTTCATTTTTGAAAGAGCAGCGCCTGAGACTAGAATGTCTTTTGCCAAATTGTATCCATTTTTATACTTTTTTCTTATTAGCTCCTGCCGTCCCTTACTGGAGGAAGAGAGACAAAGTTCAAGAAGGCTGCCTGAAAGATTTATACTCCTTGCCTCAAGGTCGAGTGATCTATTGGGATCTTGTTCTAGAACCATTAATGCTTCTTTTACTTCTAAAATTGGCCCAATTCCTCTCCCAGCAGGCTCATCAGTTTTATGAATCAAAACTTCTATCTTAATGTCAAATTTTTTGGCCATTTTTTCAAATTTATTTTTAATTATTTTTGCATCGGAGAGCCTGTGGACTTTTACGGATTTTCCGTAAGGAATATCAATTACAACATGATTACTTCCAAAAGCAATTTTTTTTGCCATGACGGAGATTAAAATTTTGTCAAAACTTTCAAAAAGAAGTACTTCTTCAACTTTTATAATCACATCATCGGCAGGTGCAATATTAAAACTTCCTCCCCAGACAATGCATCCGTTGGTCCGCTCCACTACGCTATAAATTTTTCTTCGTGACAGATTAACGGGAGCCAAGATTTCCATATCATCCGCAGTTCCGGATGGAGTTGTAATTGCCCGGGATGAACTCTTTGGAATTTTAAATCCCGCAGCGGCAACTATAGGAACAATAATTAGGGTAGTCCTTGTTCCCGGGACTCCGCCAATTGAGTGTTTATCAGCAACAATTCCTTTGAATTTGAGCTTTTGGCCTGTCTCAACCATTGCTTTTATCAGCCAGTAAATTTCTTCATCTGAAAATCCCTTGGAAAAACCGGAAGCGGCAAAATAGGTTGTTAGGACGTCTCCCAACTTATTTTGGGAAATCTGATCCATTATTGAATAGATTTCTTTGTATCTTAGGGGTTTTCCTACAAGTTTTTTTCTAATGGCAGCAATTGCCAAATCTCTTTCAGTCATGATTTAATTTGATCTATCATACGCCGGATTGTTGATCTTGTAAGCTGAAGGATAAAATAAAAAGTTCCGTTGACCAGCCTATAAATAGTTGGCCAGATATTATATAAAATTCTTTTAATTCCTATTCTTTCCATCTTACCCCATTCTAGAAACTTGACCCGACTTCGCTAGGCAATTCGCGCTTTTATCACCAGTCTTTTCCAGACAGTTCCCGGAGGAGTACAGGTGATTATTGTTATAAAACTGTCGGTAAAATTCTGAGCAAGGATTGAAGTGTCCGAAGGGTCAACTACTATAATACTTTCTATTTTATAAGAATACAGCTTATTGTTAATTTCAATAATTACCTTATCTCCAACTTCAAGTTTGTAAGCATTTGCCAGAATTGTTTTGTAATTGCCCGGATCAAATAATTGCGGAAGGGTTGAGTGGCCAAAGATTACCGAGTTTCCATCCTTTCCGGGAAGAGTATCCGAATTATATTGCACAAGATGCTTGGTAAGATCTGTATCAGAATTTGATACCAGAGCATCTTCTATATTAATTTTAGGTATGGAGATTTTGTATGTTGCAATATTTTGGCCTTGGTCTATTCCGGGGTACCAATTTCTGGCATCAGTGTAGTCCGTTCCTATGGTGTTTGTTGCGGTTGCGATAAGATTGCCAATATTTGCCGGATTTATAACTAAGTTGTTAGGAATAGGGGTTTGTATTTTTTGGGAAGCAAACACCGGAGCAAAATATACTTGCCATGAAATCAGAGGGAAAAAGATATAAAAAAATAAGGAAGCACCCAGTACTAAAACAGCAAGGCTTGCAAGTTTTAAAAATATTTTATAGTTTATTCTTTTGCCTTTGTGGTAATATTTAGCCATTTTTTTCCGTCACTATTTTTATTTTTCCCGAGGAGAATGGAATTCTTTCGGGAAGGAAGGGAATTGGCGGAAATAATTTTATGTCGACTTTAATTACCCCATCAATTCTGCTTAACTTTGCGGTAGCTTCTCTTACAGAATTCCCTTTAATTTTTTGGGCAATTTCTTTATGGGAAAGCTTAGGGACAAGGCTTGCCGTAATTTCAAGCTTAGCTGTTGCACCGCCGTCTTCTTCTTTCAGATTTGCCGCGTTTACCTTGATACTGTCGGCATCAACTTCAAGTTCCTCCCCATCGCTTAATTTGTCCTTGACAAAAAGAGCCATATCTTCCTTCTTGTACGAAACGCCTTTAAAGCTTATGACTGCGGTCAGGCTTACCTCTGATGCCTCATCATCTACGTCTTTGCTATAGCTTTTTTTATCAAACTCAACAGAAATAAAATTGGGAAGGACTAAAGAGTTACCCTGCGCCTTCTTTTTTATATCCTCTTTTGCTTTGCCCTCAAGATCTTTTTGAAGATCGCTTGCCAATTTATCAAGATCTTTTTTTGCAACTACCTTCACTTCTTTTTTTGTTCCTCCTGAAAACGGCTTGTCATTTTTTGCGGCAACAGACGTACTTCCTTCAACCGTGAATTTTGTATCACTCGGAAAATTATAATTTGTCCCAAACTTCTCGGCTGTTACAGTGACGTCTGCTTTTCCAGGATCGGTTCCTGAGAAAATGTCGCCGGAGGCTGAAGCAACAGTTACGGCTTTATCCGTTATAAATTTCAAATCATTGGAAGAAGTGATGACGGTTCCTGTTGGAATTGTTACGCCGGTGGTATTGCTGTTAAACATAGTGACAGTGCCTTTGGCCTTGTCTCCGACTTCTTTTTTGCCGGATGTTGATACTCCCTTTTTCCCGTCCTCGGAAACCGTTATAAACTCCGCGTTTATTGTGTTTTCAGAGGCATTGGTTTGCGCACTTTGTGAGAAAGTAATATTTTCGGATTGTTCTTCCTGCCTAGAATCTATACCCAGAGTAACTGTAGCAGTTTTCCCAAACAAATAAACGTATAAAAATAGAAGAATTAATATAAAAGGAATTATTCCAAGCATAAGTTTTTTCCGCGAACTGTTTGCGCCTCTTATGAGAGAACCTATATTTATTTTTTTAACGAATCTTAATATGCCAGTTGTGATCAGTGCTGCATTTATAGGAAGCGATTTCCTCTCGGCTGTTCTTATTTTCACTTCTTCGGGAATTTCTCGGAACTGATCAGAAAGGGTAATATTTTCATGTTGAAGTGCTTCGGATACCGCGGTTTTGGGTTTTTCTCCCGCTTCTTCTTTAGTTTTAACGTCATGCTCTGAAAATCCAAATTCGGAGGCAACTTCTGCCAGGGTTTTATCCTCATCTTCTCCCACCGCAGCAGTGAGAGCATCTGTTTCGCTCATGTCTTCTTTTGCCGCAGTTGCAAGTGAGGCTTCAAGCACTTCAAAGCCCATCTGCTGGGCTGCTCCGTTTAGAACCGCACGGGCATCAAAATTGGATGAGAGTGCGCTTATCTGGGGAAGGTGTAAAAAGGAAAGCTCCTTAGCCCATTTGTGGCTAATAAATTTTTGCTGAAGATCTTCCCTCCCGCCATCAAAAAGAATTATCCGAGGAGGCAGGTCTCCGAGAGCTGAAAAGTGTTTTAAAAGCCCTTCTACGGTTGAAACAATAGATTCTCCAATGCTTCCTTGTTTTGTAGCAATAATTTTACCCGTTCTAAATAAGGATAAGTTTACACCTTTTTGCCCGATTTCTATAAGAATTGCCGTAAGAGGTGCGCCTTCTTCCATTTGCAAAAGATGGCCGATAGCCTCAGGAATTACCAAAAACCCCATTGGCTTAAAATCTAGCTCGTCGCTTACTTTTTTAAGTTTTGCAAGATACTCTGGTTTAATTTTCCCTTCATCTATCCAGTCCCCTTTAACTCCAAAAACAGTCTTGTGGCTTTCAGTATCTGGCGGAAGACTTTTCTCGGCAGTTGAGACGGCTCTGTCAATAACTTCTAAAAACTCTTCCTCAGTTGCGTCTTCAACAGAAGTTTTGAAATTCTCCACATGTTCTCCAACCACATTTATTTTCCTGTTGATCTCCTCAAAAACAACTGCGCTTGCTTTTTCGTCTCGAATAACAAGAGAAAGAAAATATTCGCTCTTCCCTTTTTTCTCTAAAAAAGGCAGATTTGGTATGTTCATAGGCAGTCTCAGCCAACAACGGCATAAAGCCGGCGCAGGCCGCGTCCTAAACTTTCCTGCTTTCTTATCTTAAACGATTTTACCTCAGAGGTAAAGTTAACATGAGGCCCTCCGCAGAACTCAACCGAGTAAGGTCCCAGTGCCTGCCCGCCCTTGGAGGGAGCTGTCGAAGGACCTATGGTGTAAACCTTAACCTTATCGCTATACTTATCATCAAACAGTCCTATTGCGCCCATTTCTTTTGCTTCTGCAATGGACATAATTTCGAACTTAACTGGCAAGTTTTGCCTAATTTTTTCATTTACCTTTTGTTCGAGTTTGGCGAGTTCTTCATGGGTTAGATTTCTGTCAAAATTAAAATCAAATCGCACACGCTCACTGGTTATATTTGATCCGGACTGATGGATTTTTGTCCCCAGCATGTCTCTTATTGCCTGGTGGAGAAGATGGGTTGCAGTATGCCCTTTAATAGTTTGTGCGGAATGGTCAGCAAGCCCTCCTGAGAATTTTTTCCCAGCACCTTTGCGAGAAATTCCTTGATGTTCTTTTATTTTCTCAGCCAGTTCCTGCTCGTTAAAATCATATCCCAAACTTTTAAGCTGGGTCGGGCTTAGTCCGTATGAAGCGAGAGATTTGAAAGCTAAATCTGCTGAAATTTCAACCAAGCCCTTAAGCTCATCTCCTGTCCTAACACCCTTTCTTGCAAGCTCTTTTTCAATCAGCTTTTTTCCGCCCTCAAGGGCCTTTTTATAAACTGAATGTTCCTCAAGAATTGTATTTTTAATCCTTTCAAAATTAGTTTTAAGCTGCGGATCTGTTTTACTTCCTTCTTCAATAACTCCCTCAATAACGGGAGCTAGATCCCCTCCTTTCAAAACGTGCCAATTATCAAAACTACGCCTCAGGAGCCTTCGCAGTATATAACCCTGTTCTTTATTTGAAGGTACAGCGCCACTTTCAACAACCATAACAGCTGCTCTCAAATGATCTGCGGTAATTCTAAACGTCCTCTCATTTCCCAAATATTCTTTTCCTGTCAAAACTTCGATACTACGTAGTATCGAAGAAAATGTGCTTGTTTGAAAAATGTCGCTCTTATCCTCAACTGCTGCCAGAAGTCGCTCGAGTCCTCCTCCAAAATCAACGTTTCTTTTGGGCAACTCCTTAAAGGATCCATTATTCCCTTTGATGTATTGCATAAAAACGCTGTTTGCAATTTCAAAAAATCCTCCGCACCCACACTTAGTTGGGTTATCTCCTTTGCACTGGCCACTATGTTTAACATCGTCAAATTTAAAATAGACTTCAGTGTCGGGTCCGCCGGGCTCTCCCGCAGGCATTTGCTCGGGAGTTCCGGAGCGGCTCCACCAATTTGTTTCATCCGCAAAAACTTTTGGTTCGAGATTTTCCCGCTCGAATATATCTTTCCATATGATTTCAGAAGCATGATCGTATTCAATATTCTCAAAGCCTTTAAAAACAGTTATGTAAAGTTTTTCCTTTGGAAGTCCGAGTTCGCGTGTTAGAAATTCCCATAGCCAGGGAATTTCTTCTTCCTTAAAATAGTCTCCAAGGCTCCAATTGCCAAGCATTCGGAAAAAAGTGGTATGACGGTTATCTCCAACTTCATCAATATCAACGGAGCGGAAGCAGTTTTGGACGTCAACCAATCGATTTCCCTCCGGATGAGGTTCGCCCAAAAGATAGGGAACTAATGGCTGCATGCCGGAACTTGTAAACAAAGTTGTGGGGTCATTCTCAGGAACAAGCGGACTGTTTGGAATCCTCCTGTGACCACGGTCCTCAAAAAACTTAATATACTTGTTTATAATATCTTGCGCGCTCATTAACCGTATTATATCAGGCTGAATTATACTTGTCCCGCCGGTTTTATTACAAGCTAATATCTGGTATAATAGGGTTTAGGATTAATTCTTAGACTTAAATAAAAAACTCCCCGTTTTTTACTTTTCCTCTATTTATTAATTAAATATTTAAAGAAAGGAGAAAACAAAATGGCAAAAAATTTATTCGTAGCAGGACTTTCGTATGATACAACATCAGACAGCCTTAACAAACATTTTTCAGAAGTCGGAACCGTCACATCAGCGCAGGTCATAATGGACAAATATACAAATCAAAGCAAAGGTTTTGGTTTTGTAGAGATGTCAACTGATGAAGAAGCAAGGCTCGCCATGGATAAGCTTAATGGCTCAACACTTGATAATAGAACAATTGTTGTCAAAGAGGCGCGTCCAAGAGAAGAGTTTGGCCAAAGGCGCGGACAGAGAAATAATTTCCAAAGAAGAGATAATAAGAGTTCTAGAAATAGATATTAAATCAATGGGAAACTAGCCTATGCCAAAAATAGGTAATTCACTTCCAGATGAAGATATTCTCTGTGAAAGGTGTAACAGCAAAAGGAAAATATCAAAAACGTGGATAGAAAAAATCCAAAACCCTAACGGGTTTATGATTCTTTATCATAGCCAAATAGTTTGCACAAATAGAGAGTGTCAAGAAGAATTTGAAAAGACGCTTCTTGAAGAGACACTAAAAAGAGAAAAACTCAGGCAGCTTAAATTAGAACGCAGCGTTAAAAGACCGGTTACAAAAACAGCCTAAGAACTAAGCCTCTTATTTGCTATAATAACGGGCGTGGAAAATAAATACATAATTGGCGCAGCCGGATTTGCTCTTCTTATACTTCTAATGATTCTTCTTGTATTTCAATCAAATAAAGCGCCTTCTATTGAAGAAAATCCTCTGGATTTTAATTTAAATACTTCGCCTGCGCCAACTCCACCGCCAAATGTAACCCAGCTCCAATTTCAGGATACTAAGGTGGGAAGCGGCTCGGCCCAGGTTGAGGCGGGAGACACAATTGCGGTTCATTATATAGGAGCGTTTTTGGACGGGCGCTCCTTTGACAGCTCATATGAGAGGAGGGAGCCGTTTGAGCTTACGGTAGGCGCAGGACAAGTTATACCGGGATTTGAGCAGGGAGTTGTGGGCATGAAATTGGGAGGCAAAAGAAGAATTTTAATTCCCTCAAACTTGGCTTACGGAGAAAGGGGAGCAGGACCAATTCCTCCCAACACTCCAATCCAATTTGAGGTAGAACTTTTGGAAATTAAGCCCAAAGAAACCCCCACTCCTAGTCCGGAAGAGGAAACCCCAACACCAGAGCCAGAGGAATAATTTGCAAAGAAGGCCTCCTGATGTATAATTGCCGCATTATGTATAAGGAGAAAGAATATGTATTTTTTGAACAACACGGTATCAAGTCACCGGAGGGAAACAAACAATTAATAATTGTAAGATATCTTGACGATGAAGAGGTTGATAAGATGGATGATCTTGATGAGTCAACACCTCTTTACACATTCGGAGAATTAATGATGGTTGCTGACGACGGGAAAATAGAGAGAGGCATCATACAAATTAGTCAAGCATTAGGAAGACAGCCTACAATTGATTTCATAATGAATCCAAGACGTCCCCATGAAGACCTGATTGGTTTATATTCAGCACCTGATGAAGGTCTTAGTATTGAATTGCTTGAAGCTCCGGAGGATCCTTCCGGAATTGAGGTAGATGTATTTGTAGCACCTGCCCAAAATCCCCAAAGACCAAATTAAATTTTTATCGCCTTTCCCCAGAAATCATCAGGATTATTTACTTTGACGCAAGTTGGGAATAGTGGAAAAATATATCTGCGAGATCTTTCTTTGTTAGTTTATTTAGGTCCGGAAGTTCTCTTTTTAATTTGGGAAGTGTATATCCCATTCCAATTAGAGCCAATACTCTAGCTACAGGAATTCTTGTGTTCCTAATGACCGGTTGTCCGCTTAAAATCTTTGGGTTTTGCTCAATTATATGAGGCATAGTGTGAATATAATACACCAATTTTAGAATCAAATCAAAGAGAAATTTGGGGAAAATTGCTATACTTAATTTGTGAAGAGTTTCCCAAAGTTAATTATTTCTCTTGCCCTGCCATTTATAGCAGGAGGAATAGGATCATATTTTACTATTTCTTCAATTGATTCCTGGTACCGCACCCTTGAGAAACCCTCATTCAGTCCTCCGGATTTTCTATTCGGTCCGGTCTGGACAGCTCTTTATATCCTGATGGGAATCTCATTTTATCTAATTTGGACTTCCAAAGGTTCAAAAAATAAAGAGCGGGCAATCAAGCTGTTTCTTATCCAATTGTTTCTTAACACTTCATGGTCCATTGTGTTTTTCGGATTTCAAAACCCTCTTTTTGGATTAGTAAATATTATAGCTTTATGGGTAATGATTTTTCTGACAATCCGGGCCTTTTTTCTTATTTCAAGGAGCGCATCCTATCTTTTGCTTCCGTATATTTTGTGGGTGTCATTTGCCTCTTGTGGGTGTCATTTGCCTCTGTATTAAATTTTGCAATTGTAGTACTTAATTGAGTCAAAGTTGGGTTGAGACTGCGGCCCCTCTTTCCCTTGACAACGTTAGTTCTTACTCAATCCTCAACTATCTATCTTCAAAAATCCACTTTCTATCTTCCACATTCTACCGTCAAGTAGAATTAACTCTTTAATCATTAATCTTCAACCACCCAATAATAAATTGATACTTCATAACTATCCAAAATAAAGATCTAGCAGTATAATTTTAAAATGCTTGTTTTTATTGATGACTCCGGTGATCCCGGCTTTAAAACAGAAAAAGGCTCAAGTAAAGTATTTGTGATTGCACTAGTTATTTTCGAAGATGAACTTGAAGCGGAGAAGACATCTTTGTCTATAAAAGAATTGAGAAGAAGGCTGAAAGTTTCCGACTTTTACGAATTTAAATTTAATAAATGCAGTCCCAGATTTAAGAAAAATTTTATTGACTCTGTCAGGGGCTATAAATATAGAGTAAGGGCTATTGTTGTTAAAAAAGATGTTATATATAGTAAGCGACTTAAAAATTATAAAGAGGATTTCTATAACTACATAATTATGCAGGTTTTAAAGCATAGCGAAGGACACATTAAAAAAGCGAAGTTGAAATTTGATAAAAGAGGCGAAAAGCTCTTAAGAGATAATTTAAGGGTTTATTTGAGTAGAGAACTTGATAACAAAAACAAGAAAGTCTTCAGTGATTTAAAATTTGCGGATTCCAAAGAAAATACCTTAATTCAGCTTGCTGACATGATAGCGGGAAGTGTATTTGCTAAGTATTCTGAGAAAGATAAAAAGTATTTTGAAATATTAAAAGAATCAAGAAAATTTGAGGATGTTTGGCTTTTTAAATAAGACGACTCTGCCCCCTATCCAAACGTAAGTCTGGAACGCGCACCATACGGTGACAATTCGGAAACAGAGTCTTTGTATGCTTATTATAGCATACCGTAGGGCCTAGTCAATAATTGTTATTTCCTTTAATCATTAATTTATAATCTTTAATCTTTTTAAAAACCTTTCGGTTTTAAATTGGCCTCAAAAGTGGTAGAATTACCGTCATGGAAGAAAACAATGAACTTAAAGAATTTATCCAAGAGACTCTTCGTCAGATAAACGAGGGAAAAGGAAATAACAGCATAGACAGAGGGATTGTTAGATTTGAAATAGCTGTAATAAAAAGAACTACAAAAGAAGGTAAAATAAGCGTTGGAGTTATGGGCATAGGCGGTGCAGGGAAAGGTGAAGCCTCAGACGAAAAAACATCAAAGATTTTTTTTGAAATTTACGTTAATCAAGGTTCTCCTGGGAAAATAGTCGCGCAAGACAATAAAGACTGGTCTTTTGATTCGTAAATCTTCCTTTTTTGCTACAATCGTACTATAATCCCACAAAATGACAATTTCCGAAATAAAAAATAAATGGAAAAAAGAAAAAGATCATTATAAGACTCATGAAGTAGGATCAGGTGTCCAAAGCTTTGTTAGGGATATACTCTCAAGCAGAGAATTATTTAATCTTAAAGAGGGGAGATTGTCCACAAGATCAACCTCTAGGAATTACGAATTTATTCAAGAAAAGAATGCAAAAGAACGACGTAGGGCTGATTTCTATATATTTATAAATACCGAAATTGCAATTCCAGTAGAAGTAGAATGCTATCAGAATATTAAAGCCGGTGAAACCCAACTTGTTAACTACCAAAAAGACTTCGAAAAACAATATGGAATTTTAACTGATGGTTTTAGTTGGCGTTTCTACAATAACAACGTCTATAAAACTTATACCCTTGAGACCATATTTGATAATACCCAGCTTTTTTTAACCTTCTGGAAAGAATATATTAAACCAGATCTTTATTACCTGTCTTTTTTCGAAAAAACTGTACAACTTGCTTTAATAGAAGAGATTATTCTTCCAGTAGAGGAACAACGTCAGGCGTTTTTCGAAGATATTACTAAACTTATTCTAAGTTTCAAAAACAAACTGCACATAGAAGGATATTTGGAATCCACCGAAGATAAAAGCAAGGAACAACGAGCAGTTGAATTAACCTACGCCTATATTATCCAATTTATCCTCTATAAAACTTTAGTTGATAATGAGTTTGACGATTTTCCTCAAGAATTTGAAGAACTAGTTGATACAATCCACCAAAGCCTTAAAAAAAATGCTTATAAAGATATTTTGGGGGTTATAAATGGAATTTCTAACACGATATCTAAAAATATTTATCGGCCTTTCTACAAAGAACAGGAGTTTATAAACACCAAAATCTTTGAACTACTTCGAAGTTTGAAAAACAATCTTAATGAAGTTTCCCCTTGGCTTGATATCTTTGTCTTCATCAAAAAATACAACTTCGCTAATGTCAGAAACGAAATATTTGGTTTCATTTACGAGAACTACCTCAAAGAGCTTTATGAGGAAAGCCAGAAAGGACAATATTTCACCGATCCTGCGGTAGTAAACTTCATGCTCGAACAAATCAGTTATACCCCTGAATGGATTAAGAAAAGATATGAGTTTGATAAAGATAGCATTTCGTTAATAGACCCTGCTTGCGGCAGTGGTACTTTCTTATACGCTGCAACAGATATAATTGTTCAAGCTTTTAAAGATGGTTTTACAGAGGAATCCTCTAAGAAAATTGAAGAAGCGGTTGCAAATAACATTTTCGGTTTAGACATAGAGGAATTCCCGCTTTATCTTGCTGAAATGAGTGTCTTAATGCGTCTTCTTCCATTAATCATAAATCAAAAATACAACAACCCAATTGATAAAAAAATAAAGGTGTTCAAAACTCGGGATTCTGTTTCGGAATTTATGGACACTGCAATTAGAAATACGCTTAGCGATATGAACGTTGAATACGAAAAAGCTGGTCACTCTGCAGGACAAATGTCTATGTTTACAGACAAACTCAACCTTGGATATCAAAGCTATGTTCGTGACGAAGATGATTTGAAAGAAATGAAACAAAGTCTGGAAAACCTTCCAGACATACCTCGAAGACGTTTTGATTTTGTTATTGGAAACCCGCCTTATGTTTCTTACAACAAAAGCTCTAAACAGGGTATGCTCATGTTTAAACTAATGAAAGAAGGTAATGCAAAATTAAATAACATTTATGGTGTAAATCTTCACAGCACACCTGATAATACTAAAAGATATAGACCGAATCCGAATTTATATGCTTTTTTTATTGCCCTAGGTTTAGCTTTGCTCAAGGATAACGGAAAAATCTGCTATATCATTCCCCAAACCATATTAACCGCAGGTGATTTGGACGTAATACGATATCACTTAGCAAAATTTACCACCATAGAAAAAATTATAGTTTTCAGTGGAAAAATGTTTATAGGACGAGGTTTAAAACAAAATAAACCAGTAGCCACTTCAAGCCTGATTTTTGTTGCACAAAGAAAAATAGCTTCAGCTTCAAATTCTATTGAGGTTGTTAATTACAAGAATCCAGATGATGATGTTGAAAAATGTTTAGAAAATATTAGAAAAGGTAAACATGTCGATAAAAAGAAGGTTACCCAGCAGAATTTATTAGTGAATGTTAAGAACTGGAATTTTATTACTAAGAAGAGTGGGTTTGTTGAACTCCTAGAAAAATATAAAAACAATTCTGCTGATATTTCTATTTATTACAACCATCAACTTGCGAAGTTAAATTTCAATAGTAAGTTTTATTTTGACAGCGGTTACAGTATCGATGAAAAAAGAAGACTCAACACCCCTCCCGACAGTGGTGAGTATTATTACTATCCCAAATTGAATCATAGATTTTGGACAATTAAAGAAAACAGGGGTTACTGGCCGAATATTAGGGAAGGAAATTCCGCTTATAGAATTAGACTTAGACAAGCAAATCAAGGATTTAGTTTACTCGATAGTAAATACAAAATAATCTGGTCATACGCAAATCCAAAAAAATTTCACTTTACTTCCCTTCCAGTAGTGTGGGCAAGAAATCAAGTTTGTGCTATTGGAACAGAAAATGAAAACGAAATTATTTATATTTTTGCACTTCTTAACTCAAATACAACTCGCATGATGTTGGATTCATTTCTTAAAAGCGAAAATGAAAAAGACTTATTAGTATCTACAACCTCAGTAAAAGAATTTGTTCGAGTACCAAAAATAAGCAAAGAAAATCTATTAGTTTAAAGTAAAATTGTCGAACTAGCAGTAAAACTCCTGAAACTAGAAGAAGAAACTCTTGCGGATTTAGTTGATTTTTCAGGAATTATGACTCAGAAATTTGACTCAGTTATTGTTGACAATAGCCAACTAGTTCTTAAACGAGCGGATAAAGAAACAAGGTTGCCCATAAAAAAAGATAAAGAACTAGTTAGCAAATTTTTAAGCGGCTGGGATAAAGAATTAGAACCAGACTTTGAAAATAATGAAATTGCTTTATCTGAACTAAAAACTACCCCTCTTATCGACATAGAAAAACAGAAAGCCATTAAAGATCACATTGACGATTTAGTTTTTGCTCTTTATTTCAATATTGATATACCAGAGACAAAAATATCTGATGCTAAATACGTAAAGGCACTTTGCCAAAAAAATAAGTTTTATTTACTAGTAAACAATGCAATAAAATTCTGATTGCTTAGGTTAACTTTCCAAACCCAGATTGCTTAATCTCAGCCTCATAACCTATTTTAATTTAAATAATAGTTTTTGTAGCCATAATGTTTAAATAGCTTGCATAATATAAGAATTTTTGGTAATATGAAAAAATATGTTCAAAAAATTATCAAATGTACAAATAAAAATATTAGAAATTCTACGGTCCTCGATAGGCCATAACGAATCTTTGTCTTTAAGGGAGTTGGCCAACCTACTTGATCTTGATTCACCAAACGCAGTCCTTTACCACATCCGAAGACTTGAAGAGCTTGGTTATTTAGTAAGAGATCAATACGGTAAGGTGGTGCGTGTAAATTCACCAGATGAAATAACTGGTGGAATTGCACTCCTTCCACTACTTGGACGCGCGAGCTGTGGGCAAGCTCTTGACCATATAGTTGATGAGGCGACCGTTGAAATGGTGCCAATCCCTCTTGGTATTATAAACCGGAATTTAAAAAGCGCTTTATATCTTATAAAAGCAGTTGGTAAAAGTATGGAACCTAAAATAGAAGATGGAGATCTTGTGGTATTTGAGCCTGGACACTTTACGGATTCCGGGAGAATTGTTGTCGCCAGAACTCAGGAAGGTTTTGTTATCAAAAAATTTAAGGAAATTGCCGGCCAATACTTACTAGAATCCATAAATCCGCAGTTTGGCAATCTTGTTTTTAATAAAACCGATGAAGGTAAGACTTTTAATATAGATGGTGTTGCAATAGGTGTTTTTAAGTCACAACGAAATTTAACAGGAGGTGATAAATAAATATGTTTCAAAAATTTAGTGATGATGTTATCCAAAAGGTCTGGGAAAAAGGTATGCTGATCCCAGGGATAGATCCCAGCTATAGACGAAAGGATACTTGCGGAGCTTTGATTGATAAAAATATGTATGGGAGCAGATCAAGCCAAAATAACACTGGTTGGGAAATTGACCACATTAAACCAGAATCAGATGGTGGTACAGATGACTTATCAAATTTAAGACCATTACAATGGTATAACAATGCAACAAGAAGTGAAGGTAGATTAACCTGTCCTATAAAAGCCAGAAATTAAATATAAAGGAGGTGATTATTGATGAAAATAAGAGTCAAAAAAGTCATTGATGGAGATACATTCCAAGACTCGCGGAATAGATTCTTCCGCTTAGCTAATGTTAATACTCCTGAAAAAAGAGAAAGAGGATATCAAAGAGCAAAAGACACCCTTTCTAATCTAATTGATGGAAAAGATTTGATAGCAGATGTAGAAGGTATATCATACAATCGAAAAGTCATAATTGCTAGGTCACTAGGCGAAAAAACCACAATTAATGAAAAAATGCAAAAAAAAGGTTATAAACAAAAACTAACTGACCAGTGAAAAATTAGGAGAATTTTATGAGTGAAAGTTTAATTAAAAGACTTGAATACCTTGGAATAGCCGATATGGATTATTTATCAGCAAGAATTCTTTTAATCAACGGGTTAACCCATACAGGTTTGTCAAAAGCTGCTGAAGCTTTTGAGAAACTTTTTAAATTATTTTTGATTATTGAAGCAAAAATCACAGAAAATAAACATCTAACACAGAAGGATCTAAAACAATATGAACATAAATTGGTTAAGCTCTTCAAAGTTGTAATGTTAAAATTGCCAGAAAAGACCTATCATCAATCTGTAGAAAATTTCTTTCAACAACTCGAAAATGCATATAGAACTCGGTACCCAGAGAGCTGGAGAGATGCAATGTTTATTAATAATCTTGAAGATTTAGATAAACTTTACTGCTATTTTAGAAACAACATAACTATTAATTTTCCGAAGGAAGAACAAGAAAAGATTAGATTGTTCGGTACATTTATTATGAAAGCTTATAATAAAGATGTAATTGGGTATATTAAAAAGTTAGATGGAATGTCTCCCAAAGAAGCGATCTCAAGGCACAACAAATATATAAATGAATTTAATATTGATTTGAACCAACTCTTATGAGATATGAAAGCTAATTGGCCGGTGAAAAATTAGGGGAATGATAGGAATTTAAAATTCAAAATGAAAAATTCAAAAATAGATAAAGATAGAATTAAGCAAATATATAGCAGAATTGTTGGCATAGAATCTTATCTTCAAAAAGAGCACCCCCACAATGTTAGGAGAGAAATCGCAGATAATTATTCAAAGCTAGTAAACAAGCTTGAAGAGCTTACAAACGATAATTTAGAAGATTTTAAAATTCCTCCAAACGCATTTTATGTTGATACAAATGATTACTGCTATATGGATCTTTTTCTTCCGAGATTAACTGAGTTTCGACACTTTCTTGAAGCTTCTTTCTCTTTTGTCAAGCAAAGCGATTTACCAGGCGAGGTAAGAATATATTTATCAATTAGACAAGGGATAATGAATTTTATTAAGAAACAGGTAGAAAAAAGACTTTAAAAACGAGAACTAACTGGTCAATTAAAAATTAAGAGAGATATGAATTATTCGGCATTATTTATCGTTTCGGGTTTAGGAGTTAATACGATTGCTTCATTAATAATGCTGTATCCTTATTTAAATATAAATCGATATGTTGATGATGATCTGATACTCAAAATGAATATGAAAACCGGTAAATATTATCAGAAGAAACATCTTAAAAATAGAAAGTTAGGGATTATTGGCTTCAGCCTTTTTGCTATGGGTTTTGTTTTACAAATTATAGGAATTGTTCTTGAAAGGTAATATTCAAAACACATTCACTTCCGAAGTGGAACGGCTTCGCACATCGGGATTTTAATTTTCCCCGTCTCTTCAATAAATCAATATTCTACAGTTTTAAATCCATCCACCCCTTCAACACGAAACTATCCTTAAATACTTGAGAATTTAAGGATAGATTTATCATTCCACTGCAACATGAACATACCAACATACTTGAGAATGTTGGTACGTCATTCTCAAATTCTTAAGAACATTAGAATAAGAAAATTGCTTTATTTTGAGGCTGGATTTTTCGGAATTATTCCAAATTATTCTAACTTATTCCGGATTTACTTTCGGTCTCCCTCCGTTTATCCTGAGCAGAGTCGAAGGACTCGCCCCATTTTTAATATAAATTAACTTATAACCTCCATAATACTTCACCCCAGACCCCCATCTCTGCAAGACAAGCATTCTTAAAATCTTGAGATTTTAAGAATGCTTAAGTTATACTAGATTAGTGAATGAATTAAAAACCCCAAAGCAAATGGAAAGACACCTAAAAGGAATATCTAATCACTATCGGATAGCAATCCTACTGATAATAGATAAAAATAAGAACATTACGCTCGAAGGAATAGTCGGCAGTCTGAAGGCAAATCAGAAAACAATTAGCGAACATACCAGGCGTCTAATGAGTGCTGGACTTATTGAAAAAAGTTATTCCGGAAATTATGTAGAGCACACCCTTTCACCTTACGGTAAAAAATTTGTAAGCTTTCTTAAATCTCTACAGAAATCATTCTGAAATTCTTAAGATTTTCAGAATGATTTTATTGCTTTATTTTGACCCCGGGGTTATTTTTTTGTACTTCTTTCCGGCTCGCTCCGCTACGATATTCGTTTCTCCGCTCACCCTAACATTAATCAGTTATTTCAGTACGAAACTATCCTTAAATACTTGAGAATACCAGGATGTCATTCCTAAATTCTTGCGAAGACCAGAATAGCAGAATTGCTTTAACCTGAACTCAGAAGTATAGTAGAAGAAGTGAGTGAAGAAATTATGATCTGGATTAAAATCGCGCTAAGGATTATTCTTAGCCTTTTTCTAGGCACCATAATAGGAGTGATCCTAGCTGTTTTAATCACATTAGGTATAAACAATATATTCTATCCAGGATATCAAGGAATAGGATTACTTTTTAGCGGTTTAATTATTTCACCCTTTTTTATAATTTTTGGAACTTCATTGGCCTGGTATTTCCTAAAAGGAAAATACCGGAAACAAATACTAATAATCGGGATTATCACAGCTATTCTTCCTGTCATTTATATTTTTATTGATGAATTATTTCTGACAAAAAACCATGAATATTTCAAGGGTAGAGTATATTAAGAATAATCTAAAAACCTAAGAATAACAGAAATTGCTTTATTTTGAGCCTAGGAGTATAATTATCAGCTAATGTCTCAGCAAATTTATAAAATATCTCCTTCGGATTTTGCATATTTATGGGAAGAGTGTAAATTCTGCTATTACCAGAAAGTTAAGTTTGGTAATTCCCATTCCGGCACTTTTCCTTCTATGTTTGGCCGCATCAATAAGCTTCTTCAAAATTCCATAATGGGGATGAATCTTAAAGATATACTTCCAGACCTTCCAAGCGGGATAATCAGTATTCAGGAAGGTTATATGAAATCAGTGGTTATTCCGGGAACAAATGTATTTTTAAGCGGAAGATTTGATATCCTCACTCGTTTGGATAACGGAACTTATGCAATTATTGATTTTAAAATCACCGGTCCGGATGAGGAAAAGATTCTTAAAAAATATAAAAGTCAACTGCATGCATATAAATATTCATTGGAGAATCCTGCAGAAGGAGAGCCGATTAAAATCACAAAAATGGGAGCAGTTAGTATAAATCCCGAAGAGATGAAATTGGTAAACGGAAAAATAGTATTTACTACTACGCCCACATTCCATCCTGTTGAGGAAGATATGGAGAGTTTTCATGATTTAATTAAAGAAATATCGGATTTTCTTAATGGAGATTTGCCCGAAGCAACAACAACTTGTGAACTTTGTATTTACAGAAAGTCTTTTGAGCCCTCAGAAAAAGCAGACGACATTCCTTTTTAATTGCTTTATTTTGGCCCGGGGTTGATTGGGATGGTATAATAGATCATTATGTTTTTTCTGCTCTATACAGCACTTCCCCTTTTATTTAGTTCTGTTTTTGTATTTTTACTACTTAAGAAATATAGGGATATCAAAATCTTAATTGCTTTTTCTGCTATCGCATATGGGATTGTTTATTTTCTTACAACACCGGCTGTTGTCAGCTGGTATTTTTCAAATCTTCCTTTCCCATTTATTTATATGACAACTATTATAATTTATGGATCAATGCTTTATTCGCTTTTAGCATTATCGCTGATTATGATTGAATTTGTGAAAGGTCTGTTTCCAAACTTAATAAAGCACCAAAATTAATTGCTTTATTTTGAGCCCCGGTTTGTAATTTAGGCTTCTTTTCGGCTCGTTTCACTCGCCGACGATTTTCAATTTTAAATATTCTACAGTCTTAAATTCATCCACTCTCTCACCACAAAACTATCCTTAAATACTTGCCTGCCCGCCTATGGAGGGGAGTTTGTCATTATGTTATTCTCAAATTCTTAAGAAAACCACCGCTTCCAGTTTCTGTTTCCAGACCTAAATCCTCCAGACGCGATGCGTCAATAAGCCTCACGGGGTGATTCGTCGTATGGTCTCCTATTTTTATCTCGTAGAAAACATCAAAAAATGAGTGGGGGCTAACTGTAATCGGCTCGCAGCTTTGCAGTGAAAGCGCAACAATCTCGACGGGGATTGTCTGGGGCCCTATGGTGCAGGGTCCGCCCACCGGCTGGTCTCCTGAGTCCAATAGTCTAACCACTATGGTATCTCCGACTTTATCGCGCGGTACAGCCACAGTCAGGTCGGGAGCCTTGAGTTGGAGCGGTTCGCTAGGATCGTTCGGGTCAACCGGCGGGATTGGGTTGACAAGGACTTTGCCAATCGGATTAAGGACAATAAGTTGATTTACCACGGAATGAATATGGGTTGCGCAGTCAGGTTCCACAATCAGTGTATGCTCTACTTCTTTACCATCTTCGGTTTTGGCTGTCATTGTAACTAAAATTTTTCGGGAAGAGGAAAAGGATTGAGGTCTTTAAGCCACACTTTTTGCCACAAGGGGTTAATGGTTTTTACCAAAGTAGCACCGAAGATCGTGGTTTTGCTTTCATCGGTTACCTTAAACTCGGCATCATGCAGAGCGTTGGCGGTAAAAACCTTAACGCTGAACGAATCTTCGCAAGAAATCCTCACGTGGTCCTCCACCAACATATTCGGGTTAGGAGCGAAGCGCTGGAGCAGAAGACTTGCTATTGGGTTTTTGACGTCTTCAACTTTACCTCTCTGTGCCTGTACTACTGTGATGGTTGTACTGGCAGCAAAAAATGCTCCTACAATTAAAATGGCAATTATTGCGGTGCGCAAGCCATGCCTAAAGCGCTGGCTTGGGGTAGTGCGAAACATATGCGTGCTAGACATATTTGAACAGCATTGTACTCTTTGCTATTCTCCTTGTCAAGGCGAAACAAGATCCCTTATCCACCCCGGGTTTTTACGATTTGATGATATTCTGCAGGCTCCCTCCAGACCTGCCTGCCGGCAGGCAGGGGCTGGCAGGTGAGAATGTTGGTATGTCATTCTCAAATGATTTTCCAAAAAAGCTTGTGTTGATGTGCTAAAATACCTTTCGTGAATAAAAAAGAATTGTTTGACGGAATTGAGAATATACTTTTTGGGCAAAGAATTGAAGGCAAAGTAGCCGCAGTTCTTGGCACTTCAAAAAAAGGTTCAATGTATGTTATAGAGACCAGAGAAGGATTACAAGAAGTTTATGTGCCGGTATTTGCAACAGACATATTTCACATAGCATGTCCTATATACCAACCAGAGCAAGTGAGAGGACGGGAAATAAGTGTTTTTTCAAGAAATGTCAGGCCATGGGTAGACGGACGAAGAGTTTAATAACCCCGCCAATTCTTTGCTTTATTTTGAGCCCGATTTAAATTTCCCCAACTAAACTTACTTCTTCTAATGTCTTAATGTGATTATAGTAATTACATATTGTATTTCCTGAATAAAATTAATCCGCATGTTATTCCAATATTCTTAAGAATATTGGAATGTGATAGAATTTATTTATAATTTATGAAGAAGAAATTAAATCCAATTATCATTAAAGACAGTAAACACGTTAAGAATATTTTCATTCAGTTGGATTTAAAGAAAAATTCTACGCTAGTTCGCAGTAATTTCTCTCCTTGGGAAAACATTGCGCTTATTATAGAGGGTTTAGCTGTTACAGCACAGCAATGTATTGCAGAGGGAATCGATAGAAATGAAGTTTACAAAGCAATTAATGAATATCTAATTAAAGCAATGCCTAATTATAAAGTAGCTAAAGAAAAGAGAGCGGATTGAGAGATGTTAAAACCAAGGCAAATTGAACGAATAGTCAAAGGTTTTTCTAACCACAGAAGAATACAGATTTTGGATCTCTTGGATACTAGCCCCGGCCTTTCGCTTATGCAGATTTCCGAAAGGCTGCGGATAAATTATAAAACCGCAAGCGAGCATGTGAGGAGGATTGCCAATGCAGGTTTAATAAACAAAAGAAATAGGAGCTCGGAAGTTCTACATACCTTATCTGATCAGGGAGTTGTTATTCTCAAATTCTTAAGAAAACTAGAATGAATTAATTATTCGTATGAAGCCAAAGATTAGCGAAAAAGATAAGAAAAGAATTATAAAGGAGTTTGGCCACTATCCTCCTACAAAAGAAGAGCTTTTTCAAAAGATTATGGAATCTCAAAAAAGAATGAATGAGGCACTAGCCGGTGCTTGGGGATCTGCTCCTAATGAGAAAGCAAAGAAAGAGCTTTTGAAGGTAGGAGAAAAAGCGGCAAAACTCCAAAGCGGAATTAAAAAAGCATTTGGGAAAAAGAAATAAATTGCTTTATTTTGAGCCCGGTTTATTCTTCAATTTTCCTCCGGTGGTATAATTCGGTTAAATGTTTTTTTATACCCATGTTTATTACGCAAGAAAGGTAGATAAGAATCTTAATGCATTAAAAGTGATAGGAAGCATTATTCCCGATCTTGCCGGAACTTCCATAATAACCTGGGATAATCTTCACAAGGAAAAAGATATTTTGAATTTTTCCTCATATGTTAAGAATTTTCATCCCGCTTTCAACTCCTTACTTAAAGGAATAAACTACCATAATACCGTTGATTACCTAAGCCATGTAAAATATAAAAATTCTACGCCAGGATATGCTTATACAAGTAGCACTAAGGAACTTATTGATCTAACGCAGAAGGCTTATAACGTTACCCATGAGAGAGCAAAAATATCTGCTCATAACAATATCGAGTGCGGGGTGGATTTCCATATTTTAAATGATCATCCGCAGTTGTCAGAATTTATCAGAGATTCCATAAAAGAGATTGATATGGAAGGACTGGCAAAATTAATAGCGCAGTATTTCGAGAAGTCGGAAAAAGAAGTAATTGATAGTCTTAAAATTTTTTTTTCATTTGCAACAGAGTACGACTTAAGAAATATTGATGAGTGGGTAAAATTATTCGTTGGATTAAATAAAATGTATTTGAAGACTGATTCAAATAAAGAGTTAACAAGAAAGGTTTTAGAGCTTTCTGTTGAATTAACAAAAGATACTTACAAGGAATTTATCGAAACTGCAATTGCTACAAAAGATACAAAAATCAAAGATTGAAATTAATAATTACCCTCTAAAATTGCTTTATTTGGCTTTGTGACTGCCTAAAAAAAGAGAGCGCGTGAGTAGATGCTCATTTGCTCTCTTCTTCTGATTGCACTGCTGCCACCATCTCCGCGCTTGGACTAGTATTGCATTTCGAAGGATCATCTCATCCTTTTGTCATAGCAGCCGGCACTTACCCCCAGAAGAGGGACTCCTTAGCGGTGCCGTGGTCAATTGCCTGTCCTGCCATAGATAACTCCAGGCAAAGGCAGACCGTATGCGCTGGAAAGAAAAGATTGGTTTTGTCCGAAAGCCGCCTGCCCGAGAGCTTCTGGCCTAAGGACGCAACCTTCCTTTAATTTCTAGGAGTCCCTCAAGATTAAAACTTAGGAAAGAATTTGTCAACCCCGATCAAATCGGGGTCAATTAGGTCAAACTATATCTTTTAAACAAGTGAGCTTAGGCGGCGGGTCTCTGGATTGTTCTTGTCCTATCTATAAAATCTAGGGCATAAGCTCCCATTATCTCTGCTTCTTCTAGAGTCATGTCTGTTCGGATCGGGTTTCTGCCGGATCGGTACGCTGGCCTTATACCTTCAACATATTCTGTGAAATCTATATGAAGATCAAACGTACCATCCTGATAATAAACATAATTTATATCAAACTCTGGCAGTGATAAAGTAAGTTCAATAGTCCTAAGATCGCTGCTTGTTTTTCCGATTGGTCTAATTTGGACTTGGTCAGTTTCCAGATAATAAGTTCCATCGTCAAATTCTTTTAGCCCGGTTGTATCCATCCAGGATTTTAGTGTCCCCAAGTTAATAATAGTTGAATTTATTATTGTTCTTTGTCCTGGAATATCTTCTGATAGAATTTCTTCAGACCTTCCTGTCCATGTTGGGCTTTCCTCAGCATCTCTAAGAATTCTATCTTCTTCAGTTAAAGCAGTTCCGTGAAGCTTACGCATTTGAATCTCCCCAGTAAGTCTTTGTTTTATTGCGTCAATTGCAGGAGGGATTGGTAAATCCTTAGGCCGTTGAGTAGGTCCTTCCTGCGTTGATCCTGTTCTTTGTTCACTCATGACATAGATTATACAATTTTTTCATTTGGAGTGGACGGCCAAGCAATATTGTATTGCTTTGAAATAGTTAGATATCTTGACAAGACAATCCAAAGGGAGTATGGTAGCTGGAAATGGCAAGTAAAGGTAAAGAAAGAGAACGTACTTACGAAGAGAAAAAACTTAGAAGAGAAGAAATAGATCAAGTACTTTTAGATCTTTCACCAGAAGAGAAAAATCAAGTACTTTCAAGATTTTCAAGAAGAACATTTTTAGTAAGATCCGGTCAGGTAGGCTTAGCAGCGGGAGTTGCTGTTTTGACTCCAGGGTTAGTAGGAGGTTTTTGGGCTGGTGGAGAAACAAAAAAAGGAGAATTGCTTGGAGAATTGTTTCCCAAGGGAGTGCTTACTCCGGAACATCGTGAAAGATTTAAAAATGAAGGCATTTTTGTTTATGAACCACCAAAAGATGAGACTGTTGCAAGTATAAGGGATTATTTAAAATCTATAGGAGCTGGTTTTAGTATTCGTCCTTCTCTATTCGCAATCCCGGAAGGAAAGCCTGATCCTGACACAGTCGCTGCTCAGCTTAATTGGCTTGCTATTGATCCGGCTAATCCCTCTCTAGGCACGGGTGATGAGGGTGTTAAAGGCTTACAGAGTTTAGTGACACAGGAAACAAAAAATGTACAAGGCCTATTGGGAAGAACAGACATACAAATTGTATCATCATCGCTAAGACCTATTCATATTATAGGACTTGAGCTTGCTTACAGGAAGAGCACAGGGGGACAAAGTTTATTAAGTCAAGTCAGTCAAGAAGGGGGTTATATAATAATCCCCGGAGCCAAAGTTGGAAATGGCGGTCTTGCACTCGGCATAAGCGAGTCAGGGGTTAGGTGGAATGTTTATGATGCTTCTACAAATCCCGTTCCTCCGCCGTACCCGCTTGTAGCGGCACGAGTGATAGGTGCAAAATAACAATAGCCTAAATGATTTTTTCCCAGCTAAACTCTGGGCGGCCGAAGTGACCATAGGTTGAGGTTTGCAAGTAAATGGGCCTTCTTAAGTTAAGCCCATCAATTATCCCCTCAACTGAAGTGTCCAGAATCTTTTTCATAAAATCCGAAATAACTTTATGAGATACTTTCTCAGTCCCAAAAGTCTCCACTTCCTGCATAACAGGTTTTTTGGCTCCAATAAAATATGCAAGCCTCACCTCAGCCTTATCTGCTAGCTTTTGCGCAACAATATTTTTTGCCAAAAACCTTGCTGCGTAAGCGCCTGACCTATCAACTTTTGTGGGATCTTTTCCGGAAAATGCGCCTCCTCCCACCCTGGCATATCCGCCATAAGTATCAACTATTATTTTTCGGCCCGTTAGCCCCGCATCAGAAGCGGGTCCAGGCATATGCCAGACTCCGGTTCCGTTTACAATCACATTTTTTGGTTGGACACTAAATCCAAATTCACCCAGTACTGGTTTAACAACTTTTTCAAATAGATCCTTCTTCACCTGTTCCAGTTCGATTTTCTCTTCATGAGGAACGGCAATTATCACTTGTTTTACTTTGTAAGGCAAACCGTTCTTATATTCAATTGTCACCTGGGTTTTTCCGTCAGGCCTAAGATACTTAAAAGTTTGTTTAACTTTATCTAAATTCTTCGCCAGTTTGTGAGCAATTGTTATGGGAAGAGGCATAAGATCTTCTGTTTCTCTACACGCGAACCCAAACATCATTCCCTGATCTCCGGCCCCTTTTCTTGCAACCCCTCTGGCAATTTCAGGCGACTGTTCATGAACATGAACTAAAATTTTTGATTTGTCGGAAAAATTAAGTTTTGGATCCGTGTAACCGAGATCTCTAATTCTTTGCCGGGCAATTCTTTCAAAATTTATTTTATTTTTTGTAGTTACCTCCCCGGCAATTATCAAATGGTTAAACCCTGCAAGGCACTCAACTGCCACTTTTCCATGCGGATCATGTTTTAGAACAATATCCAGTATTGAATCAGAAATAGAATCACAGATTTTATCAGGGTGGCCGGCGCAGACAGATTCTGAGGTGAATGTATAATTTTTTCCTTTTGACATAGCTTAAGGACGCATCTCCGATTGGATTGGCACCGCGACCCATTCGATTCGACTCAGGGCTCGGTTGCCGCCCCCCACTTAATTAAAATAAGTGAGGGATCTCTTGATGCTTAAAACCAAGAATATCATATTAGAATTTTTTGTCAACTTTATATTTTTACTTGACAAGAAAGGAAAGATAGTGCAAACTAAACAATACATACATGGATAATCTAAAAAATCTACTTACTCCAATAAATCTGATAATAATTGCTATCGGTATAGTTGTAGTTCTGGGAGCAGGATATTTCCTTTTCCTTTCAAACAGAGGAGCAGCGCCACAAGTTACAGAAGAACAAACAGTCCAAGAGGTGGTTGAAGAAGAAGCCGAAAGCACAACTGTTGTTTTGGCAGAGCTTAAAGATTCAGGGCAAAGCGGTAGTGCAACGCTGACCGAAGTGGATGGCCAAACAAATGTCATGATAGAACTTGACGTAGCCTCAGACGTAGCCCAGCCGGCCCACATTCACACTGGTGCATGTCCTGATGTGGGTGATGTTGTTTATCCTTTAACAAACGTAGTTGACGGGGTTTCGGAAACTGTCTTGGATGTTGATCTGGCAACACTTTTGAGTGAAAGACCTTTGGCAATTAATGTTCATAAATCCACCCAAGAAGCAAGCGTGTATACCTCCTGCGGAGATTTATAAAAACGCCACCATCTCCAAATTCTTTTGATAAGATATTAAGATGTTATAATTTCTTCGTGGAAGATTTTGAGCTTGAAATAAAAGCCAGGGTCTGGATTTGGGAGGGGACATCCCCTTGGTATTTTGTGACAATTCCCAAAAAAGAATCCAGTTTGATCCGGCGGGAGTTTCGTCATGTTCACAGGGGCTGGGGTTCGATTCCTGTTTTTGTTCGGATAGGTAAAAGTAATTGTAAAACCTCTATTTTCTGGGAGAAAAAAGGCACTTACATCCTTCCGATTAAAAAGGAAATTAGACATGCAGAAAAAATCACGAATGGAGATGTTATCAAACTTAGTTTGCTTATTGAAAATATAATCTGAGTTCCCACATGGAATGTGGGAAGGTAGATATGATTCAGTGATATAATTCAAGCATGTCTGATGAGGAGTTTGAAAGATTAGTAGGCGAGGCTCTTGACAGCCTGCCGCCTGAGTTTGCAAAGAAACTAGACAATGTAGGAGTGACTTTTGCCAATTGGCCTAGCACAGTGCAACTTAGTAAACTTCGCCTGAATCGCCGATCCCTCCTGTTTGGTCTCTACGAAGGAATACCGCTCACAAAGCGTTTACACTACACCGGTGTTCTTCCGGATAAAATCACTATTTTTAAATACCCGATTCTTGTGGTTTCAAGAAATGCGGATGATGTCAGGGAAAGAGTCCGCCAAACAGTAATTCATGAG
>JACPLG010000016.1 GCA_016186625.1 Candidatus Levyibacteriota bacterium | reverse complement strand
CAGTGTGGGAGTTTTACTGATGGCTGTGGAAATGTTAGAAACTGCGGAAGTTGTCCGGGGACTCAGGTCTGTAGCAGTGGTCGGTGCGAACAGAATTATGGCTGTACAGACAATGGAGCGTGCGTAGAAAAACAGTGTCAGGTTGGAAACATTGCCAACTGCTTTTCCGGTTCCCAGTGCGGAGGGAATTGTACCGGCCCAATTGCAGGGCAAGTTCTTCTTCCCAGCGGAAATCCTTACACAGATGGAGCCCGGGTAGTCAGAAAAAATGACGATGCGAGTACCTGGAACCAGAGTAACAGTGATCTTACCAATGCCCAGGGAAACTACAGATTTAACAATCTCCCTGCCTTTGGGCCAAGAAGCATTCAGGATATAAGGTTATCAAGAACAGGAGATGACTTTACTTTTTCTGATGGAAATAAAATAGACAGCTGTGTTTATGTTCCCAACTCTAGTGACAACACTCCCTGGGTTAAGGAAAATATAAAGGTTCCTAATACAAATGTTAATTTCAGGCTCAACTGGAGAGAATACTCAATTTCAGGCCGTCTCTTCTGGGATCCTGATGGATCAGGCGGTGGAAGCGATATTGAGTCATATATTCCTCCCACGGGAAAAAGCGTAAGAATAAGGATCCGAGATGCCCAGGGAAATGTTGTAGGAAGTGATTTAACTAATACTTCTAACGGAAGATACTCTGTTGGTGGATTATCAACCAATATTAATCACAATAAAGCTTATACAGTTTCTGTTGACACAGTAGGATCTGATGGAATAAGAAGCGGACATAGAGTTGTTGGAGGAAATTCAAAGAGTGTTAGACTGGGATGTGGGGATCTTCAAGGTCAACATTTCTACATAACCTCTGTCCCAGCAGGATCAACCTATTTTATCCAAGGAGGAGTATTTATAGATGATGATAATGATGGGATCTCGGAGCCAACTGATGGCAATGGTAGAAAAGATCCTGGAGAAAACTACACAAGTGGCACTGTAAATATATCAGGAGTTGGCAATTTCTCATCTTCCCCTGGCACTGGATTCACTACTCCCCAAACACTTGTGGAAGGAAGCTACACCGTAACATACTCTGGGCCTCCTGCAGGCTATAGAGCAACATTCCCTTCCATTTCTCCTTATTCTCTTACTTTTAATTTAGGCCCAACATGTGCCTCAGTTGGAGGAGATACAAATTGTAGTGCCGGAAGTATGCAGGGTGTTAATTTTGGGATTAGGGAGGAACCTGTTGCTTCCTGGTTCCAATCCGTTGGAGGAGACGTAAGACTTGACAGAGACAGCCTTAAAAATGTAGTCCCCCCTGGAACTGTTGATGTTTGCAGCCCATCAACCCAGCCATTTGTCTCTTCCGAGCAAGATACCAAACTCTCAGCAGGAGTAGTATTCACAGGAACAAGTCCCATCTTCTCAGATACAGGAGCCCACCCAAGAACAAAGGCAAATATAAAACTATGGCTTGATACTTTAAGCCCCTTCACTCCTTCACGTGCAGGCACAATTAAAACTTCATATCCTTATGTAAAAAGCATTATTGAGAAATCAAGACAGCCAATAAAACCCATGTTCTCACCAACAGACACAACCAGAGCCTGTAATGAAGGAAGCGGAACCAACTGTACTCTAAAGGGGGATCTTGCCCCGGGAAACTACAGAAATACCGGAAACGTAACTCTTATAGGAGGAGCGTACACTTTCCCAACTACCACACCGGGAGGAGACTATATTTTCTTAATTGACGGGAACCTTACAATTGCAAGAAACATAGTTGTTCCAGCCGGAATAACTGCATACTTTATAGTAAGCGGCAATATTACGGTTGCACCCACAGTGACCCGAATAGAAGGAATATATTCAGCAGATGGTAACTTTATCTTTGCTAAGGCTTCCTCAGGTCTTGATTCAGCACTAACTATTGAAGGAAATATTATTGCTAATGCCGGTCTTTCTAACAAAAATATAGACAGAAAAAGAGACCTTGGGGAAGATCTTAACAAGCAGTGTCCCGCTGTTAAAGTAATCTACAGACCTGATTTTGTCCTTAACTCTCCAGAACTGATCCGCTTCTCCAACTACATCATCCAGGAAGTCGCACCGAGGGGGAATTAAAAATTTGAATATTGGAGCATTTGAGATATATAATTGTAGTTCATGGATTTAGCAAAGCTTTTAGGCTTGACGCTGCTCTCTTTAGTCATCACAGGAATTTTAATCGTTCCTTTTATAGACTTTTTATACAAAATAAAGCTAAGACGGCAAAATCAGCGGACTGTTGATATCTTTAATAAACCAACACCCTTTTTTGACAAATATAACAAGTGGAAAGTAGGAACTCCTTTCGGGGGCGGGGTTTTAATAATAGGGGTTGTTACAGTATTATCTTTATGGAGCTGGGGGATATTTGCAGTTAATGCCCGTCTTTGGGTGATAATTGTACTACTTTTCGCATTCATTAGTTTTGGAGCGTTAGGTCTTTATGATGACATCAAAAAGCTTATCAATAATCCCGGGAGATTTGCATTTTTTGGGTTGCGTTTTAGGCATAAATTCTTACTTCAGTGGGCTCTTGCTTTTTTAATAGCACTTATTTTATATTTCCAGCTTGATTATTCAACAATTTTTATACGGGGGATTGGGCTTTTGGACTTAGGATTTTTATATATACTCCTTGCCATGCTCGCAATTGTTTCTTTTGTAAACGCTTTTAACATTGCTGATGGCCTTGACGGACTTTCAAGCGGGCTTTTTCTTATTTGCCTTGGTGCATTTTTGGCAATATCATCAACCGCTCTTGATTCGACCCTTGCTATTTTTATTGCAATCCTAATAGGTTCTGTTGCAGCGTTTTTGTATTTCAATATTTTCAAAGCAAGAATTTGGCTCGGAGATGTAGGATCAATGTCTTTGGGTGCTACTCTAGCTGTGATAGGTCTTCTGAGCAATAAATTAATAGCTTTAGCAGTTATAGGAGGAGTGTTTGTGATCGAAATTGGATCCTCCCTAATTCAAATTCTTGGAAAGAAATATTTAGGACGGAAAATTTTCCCGGTTGCCCCATTTCATCTGCTTCTTTTAAAAAGGGGCTGGGAAGAACCAAAAATTGTCATGCGCGCATGGCTTTTTGGCTTCTTTTTCGCCGTTTTAGGTCTTTTTATAGCATTCTTATCAGACTAAAATACTTCTTCTTTTTGAAATTTAGGTTTTTGGGCTATACTATAATAGTTGTCCATGATTGAAATAAAAAGAGTACCAATAAGAAAATCCTATTTTGTTTTTCTTCTGGCAGTTTTGGCACTTACAATTTTTGGACTTTTCATGATTTATGATGCGTCAAGCTACATTGCCTTCAGAGATTTCGGTGATAAATACCACTATATAAAAGACCAGACTTACTGGGTATTAATTGGATTTATAGCACTTTCTGTTTTTTCATTTTTTGATTATCATAAATACTACAATCTGGCATTGCCAATACTACTCTCCGCAATTTTTTTGCTTTTTATGGTATTTATTCCTGGCTTAGGCGTTGAGGCATTGGGAGCTAAGCGCTGGATTAATCTGGGATTTTTTGTACTTCAACCGGGAGAATTTATAAAATTAGCCTTAACTATATATTTGGCAGCTTGGTTTTCAACGCGGGAGAAGGGGAGATTTTTTGCGTTCCTGCTTTTAATCGGTCTTGTAATTCTTTTAATAATGCTTCAGCCGGATATGGGTACAGCAGCAGTAATTTTAGGTGTTGCTGTTGTTCTCTATTTTCTCTCAGGAGGTAGCGTTTTTCACATACTTGGTCTTATCCCTATTATAGGATTGGGCGGTTTGGGATTAATTCTACTTGAGCCCTACAGAGCTGAGCGGCTCTCTACATTTTTAAACCCGCATCAAAATCTTGAAACAACATCATATCACTTAAGACAAATTTTGATAGCTCTAGGATCCGGAGGACTGTTTGGTGTTGGACTTGGAAATTCGCTTCAGAAATATGCATATCTTCCGGAAGCAACAACAGACTCAATTTTTGCAATTGCCGCAGAGGAAGTTGGGTTTGTTGGGGTAACGATTGTGATACTTATTATGCTTTTTATTATTTATAGAGGATTTTATATTGCCTTCCGCGCTAAAGATAATTTTGGCCGCCTGCTTGCCGGAGGAATTGCCTCATACCTAGCAATCCAGATAATTGTTAACTTAGGTGCTCAAACCGCCCTCCTACCCTTAACCGGGGTTCCCCTTCCGTTTATTTCTTACGGTGGATCAGCCCTGACTGTCAATCTCATTTCTGTAGGCATTTTAATTAATATCTCTCGTCAAAGCCACCATGTTTAAATTAAATATTAAATAGAAAATAGCAAATAATTCAGAACACTCAGAAAACTCAGATGTTCAGAGGATCTGAAAATCGGAGAGCCAGAAATCCAGAAGGCTGAAACACTGATGTTCTGAAGTCCCGATTAACCAAGTATTCCGAGTTTTCCGAAATGAAGTAAAATATAGTCAAAGGAGACAGTGAATTATGAAGATCGCAATAATTGGCGGACATTTAACGCCCGCCCTCTCGGTAATAGAAGAAATTGGGAAAAGCGCTGAAATTCTTTATATTGGACGAAAAAAAGCTATTGAAGGAGATAGGGCCACTTCTTTGGAATATGAGACCATTACCAAAAAAGGAATAAAATTTGCCGAAATAAAAACCGGGAGGCTACAGCGAAGCATAACCCGAAGAACCGTACCGTCTCTGACTAAAATTCCTATTGGTTTTATTCAGGCTTTGTTTATTTTGAGTAGGTTCAAACCAAATGTTGTGGTAGGTTTTGGTGGATATGTTAGTTTCCCCGTTATACTTGCGGCCCGAATACTTAAGATACCAGTTGTAATTCATGAGCAAACTTTAGAAGCCGGAGCAACAAATAGAATCGTTGCAAGATTTGCAGACAAAATTTGCATATCATTTAGCTCGTCTTCAAAATATTTCCCGAAAGAGAAAATAGTTTTTACCGGGAATCCAATTAGAAGCTCGATTGCTCATCCCTCCAAAAAAATAGACTTACCCAGTAATTACCCCATTATCTACATAACGGGCGGAAGCATCGGGTCTCATTTTATAAACCAGCTTGTTTCTGAGAATTTAACCAAACTTTTGGATAAATACGCCCTAGTCCATCAAACAGGTGATTCGTCCGAGTTTGGAGATTTTGATAAATTATTAATTCTTAAAGAAAATAATAGGATATATCATAAAACAAGCAAGTCTTGTCATTTCTCGGGGGGGAGTGAATACAATATCTGAACTTATAGTTCTTAGAAAGCCCTCGTATATTATTCCACTGCCTGTTTCTCAAAAAGATGAACAACTTAAAAACGCCATGTTTGTTAGAAGGTTAGGCCTCGGAGAAATTGGAGAACAAAAATCCCTAACGCCCCAGATTTTTCTTCATGATATAAACAAAATGATGCAAAACCTCTCAAGTTATAAAATCAAATCTGGGGAGTCGCATTTTCCGAAAAACGCTGCCAAAAAGATAGCTGAGACTATTTATGCTGCCTCAAAAAACAATAACTAAAAAACAAAAAAAACAAAAAATAAGAAAACAATTATTTATCGGGCTTATTTTTATTGGCTTAATTGTAATCTTTTTCATTTTGTTTTATCTGGCTTTTTTACAAAAAACTCCGGAATTTTTTAATCCATTATCAAGAAATCAGACATCAACAGGATTTATAATCAGACAAACTCTTATGGAAAAGAAAATTAATTATAAAAGTATATCTACATCAAAAGATTTGACTTATAGGATAGTACTTGATAATAATTCCGAGGTAATAATTGATCCAAAAAAGAATGTTGAGGAGCAGTTGTCCTCTTTACAATTAATCCTCGCTCGTCTTAAAATAGAGGGTAAGATGTTTAAACGTTTGGATTTTAGGTATCAAAAACCTATTATCTCTTTTTAATATGAATGAAGGAAAAATTGTTGTAGGCGTAGATATAGGAACTTCAAAAATAGTCAGCGTAATTACAAAAGTAGATGAGGTGGTTAACGTGCTCGGCGTTTCAGAAGTAGACTCCGCCGGAATTAAAAAGGGACAGATTGTAAATATTGAAGAGGCGGTTGTTGCCATAAACAATTCAATTGAGGCGGCTGAGCGTATGGCAGGAGTCTCAGTGTCGCGTGTTATTGCCTCAGTTGGAGGTAGCAGTATTGAATCCCAAAATTCGCACGGAGTTGTGGCAATAGCGCATCCTGAAGGTGAGATAACTCCGGGGGACGTTGCCAGGGTCATTGACGCAGCCAAGGCTGTTTCTCTCCCCTCAACACGAGAGATTATTCACGTCCTTCCCCGAAGCTATACCGTTGACGGGCAGGAAGGGATAAAAGACCCTGTGGGAATGAGCGGGACAAGGCTTGAAGTTGAAACTCACATTGTATCAGCCGGAAGCCCAACTATTAGAAATCTTGAAAAAGCTTTTTCCCAAGTTGGAGTTGACGTTGAAGGACTGGTGTTTTCAGGTTACGCTAGCAGCCTTTCCGCTCTTTCGGACACGGAAAAAGAACTAGGAGTCATTCTTGTTGATATTGGAGCAGGCACAACTGATATTTCTATTTATATTGAAGGTTCTGTTGCCTTTTCATCGGTTCTTCCAATTGGAGCGCGCCACATTACAAATGATCTGGCAATAGGGCTTCGGATTTCCTTAGAATCGGCTGAGAAGGTAAAGCTTTTTCTCTCAAGACCTGCGAAAAAGATTGTTAAATTTGACGAGGCCGAGGGAGAGCCAAAAGAAAGACGTCCAAGTGATGAAGTTGATTTGGCAACCCTGGGGCTTCCAGAGCAACTTACTAAAGTTTCCCAAAAAACATTAGTGGATGGTATTATTCGCCCAAGGCTAAACGAAATATTCACAATGGTGGGGCTTGAAGTTAAAAAGTCAGGATTTGGCGGACAGACTCCGTCAGGCTTGGTAATAACAGGAGGAGGTGCCCTGACCATAGGAGCAACTGAGTGTGCAAAAAGAATGCTTGCCATGCCGGTTAGAATTGGACAGCCGCAGAATATAAAAGGAATAATTGATGAAATTCAAGACACTCCTTTTGCTAATGTTGTGGGACTTGCAATTTACGGTGCAATGATAGGAGTAGAATCCACGGGGAGTTTTAAAATGCCGATTCCCGCAATTCCCGCCTTAAGACTTGGCAAACTTCCTAAGAAAATAATTGATCTCATAAAATCCTTCATTCCCTAGCTTCAGAAAACTCGGAATACTCGGTGAACCAGAGATTCCGACAATCAGACCTCGGTATTCCGGAACTCTGGCTTTCCGATCTTCCGACCTTCTGGCCATCTGAGTTTTCTGAGTGTTCTGATCAGTTTTTACTATTTGATATTTTTGTAAACTTCTGTTACGATTCTTGGGCTATGCTCATTAAGCCTCAAACAACTAATTTTGCAAAGATTAGAGTAATGGGTGTAGGCGGTGGAGGAAGTAATGCCCTCAACTCCATGATCGCGCAGTCATCCATTCAGGGAGTGGATTTTATAGCGGTTAATACTGACGCACAGTCTCTTCTTTTAAATCAGGCAGCAACTAAAGTTCAAATCGGTGAGGAGCTTACCAAGGGTCTAGGCTCGGGAGGTAATCCAGAGATTGGAATTCAGGCCGCGGAAGAGTCATACGAAAAATTAAAAGATATTCTGGATGGGACTGACATGGTTTTCTTAACAGCCGGAATGGGAGGAGGGACAGGAACGGGGTCAACTCCGGTCATTGCCCGGGCGGCAAAAGAAATAGGAGCATTAACAGTTGCGGTTGTTACCAAACCTTTTACGTTTGAAGGGACGAGGAGGATGGTAACAGCGGAAGAGGGAATAGAACAGCTAAAAGACAAAGTCGATACTCTTGTTGTTATACCAAATCAAAGAATTTTGGACGTAGTTGATAAGAAATTATCACTTCTTGAAGCATTCAAAGTCGCTGATTCTGTTCTTACCCAGGGAGTCCAAGGAATATCGGATCTTATAACTATGCCGGGACTAATTAATGTAGATTTTGCGGATGTGAGAACAATTATGCAAAACGCAGGAACCAGCCTTATGGGGATAGGAACAGGCGTTGGGGAAAATAGAGCGCAGGCTGCGGCTCGTTCAGCAATAGCCTCACCTCTTCTTGAAATTACTATGGAAGGAGCAAGGAGCGTTTTGTTTAACGTCATAGGAGGCCCGGATCTCACGATGAGCGAGGTTGATGAGGCAGCCAAAATTATTGCCCAGGCCGCAGATTCTGATGCGAATATAATTTTTGGAGCAATAATTGATGAGACTATGAGAGATCAGATGAAAATTATTGTTATTGCGACAGGGTTTGACTCAACCCGCCAAACACTTCGCGAATTCGTAACACCTGCGGAGCAGCAATACCAGGCTTCAACCAGCTTTGGCCAGCAAGCGGGCCAAAATCCGCAAGAACCTCCTGCCCAGGACCAGGATAATCAGACGCCAACCCAGGCTCCCACAACCCAGGCTCCGACGCCTGATGAAAATGATGAAGAAGTCTGGGACATCCCCGCATTTTTGAGGCAGAAGAATTAAATTCTCTTGACAAATACCACAAATTATTATAACATGGTTATAACATGATGCAAAAATTAATTACTGTTGGAAATTCAAAAGCACTCACCATCTCAAAAGATATTTTAAAACAGGTGGGAGATGTGGATATTGCAAAAGTTCAATATGAAGCTTCAAAAAAGCGATTGATAATTGATTTTAATCCTCAAGAAGTTGTAGATTCCGCGATCGATCCTGAAGTTTATGCTGTTGCCAAAAGCTTATTAAAAAGATACAGCAAGGCTTTTGCAGAACTCGCTAAAAAATAATTCCTAAAAATAATGAAATACTTGACGGTGCAAGACGTCCTTCTTCTTCACGAGCTTGCAATAGACAAATTTGGCGGATCTCACGGTCTTCGTGACTTGGGGCTGCTTGAATCTGCTGTTATGCGTCCGCAAGCCACTTTTAGCGGTATTGATCTTTATCCTTCCATTTTTGACAAGGCAGCTTCCTTAGTGCATTCACTTCTTATGAATCATCAATTTGTTGACGGGAATAAAAGAACTGCAATGTTTTCCATGATGACATTTTTGGAACTTAATGGCTATAAATTTATTGCAGATCAAAAAGAAGTAGTAGAATATGCATTATATATAGAAAATTCGCAGCCAGAAATTGAAGAGATTTCCAAATGGTTAAAAAAGCATTCAATGAAGAATGCCTAGGTGTTTTTAGTGTTGTTTGAAGCTAAGAACAGTCTTTGGCATAGACATCCCCGCATTCCTAAGACAGAAGAACTAACTACTAAGAGAACCTCTACAAGCACCTTAACTTAGGTGCTTTTTTATTGTCTTCCAAATCATAACTAACGGAACTGTAGGAAACAATAGGGAAGTGGCTTGTGGTTTGATAGTGAGGGCTTGGAGGAATCTAAACCCTCACAGATGAAATCACGAGTTTAAAGAGTAGAAATTTCAAACTTTAATTTATCACCCCCTTCTGATAATTGATATTTAAATCTTGGATCATTTTCTAAGTGAAGATTCTCTATCGTTTCCTTTATTGTTTTAATTATTTCTAAAGGATTTACATTTTTTCTTACAAGTGGGTGTCGCATTGCCGCTTTTTGTAAAGTTTTATCAGCTAAGTGCATATAATTTCCATAAGTTGTTTGTATGTCTTTATGTCCAACAAGACTAGCTACTTCTGTAATCGGGACTCCTGACTCAAGAAGATGGGTAATATAACTGTGTCTGAAGATATGAGGATATATTCTTTTTGTAATTCCGGCAGTTTTTGCCCGTTTTTTTAAATCTTCACTAAAATCCGGAGCATTCACTTGTTTTTCTTGAGAATTTCTAAAAACAAAATCATTTTCATTCCTATTTATACTTAACTCTTTTAATCTGCTTTTAAGAGGTTCAGCGAAGAAAACACTTCTATTTTCATTAGTTTTGGTATCAACGAAAGTTGCTCTTCCTGCGCTTAAATCCAAAAATTTTATTTTTAAATTAGTAGCTTCTGAAAATCTGCTCCCCGTATAGGCAAGAAACATTGTTAGAGTTCTATATCTGAAATCTAAAAAAGAACAATCTTTCCCGTATAGTTTTCCGTAAGATAAGGGGGTATTTAAAATCTTTTCTATTTCTTCTTGTGTAAGAATGATTATTTGTGATTTGGTTTTCTTAAAAGACTTGAATCCATCAAAAAAGTCAAACGAAAGACCTCTGTCTTTAAAGTATTCTTTTAACTGAATAAATACAAAACGGTAGGTATTAAGTGAATTATTTTTTAATCCTTTTAACTTAAGTTCCATAAAGAAATCTTCTATCGATTTTTTTGTCAAGTCTTTATCAGAGAACCACTCATTTATTTTTTTCAAACGAATAATACAATGCCTGATACTGCTTTGAGATAATCCTTGTTTAACCGATAGAAATGAATAGAAATCTTTTTTGTCTATTAACATACTCCCTTTTCGGGAGTGGCTTGAGGTTGATAGGGGATATTGTAGGAAACTATTATTTATCTTATTTAACATATTGCAAAAAATCAAGAATCAATTTCTTTTCCGGCAGTTTTGTCTTTTAGAATCTCCACGATAAATGCCTCCAGAAGGCTTCTAATGCTTGTAGAATCTTCACTTGCCTTGATTTTGAGTAATCTATGCAGTCCGCCATCAATACGGATCTGTTTTGATAAATTTTTGTCGCTTTTTCTACTTTTCATTTTGTTCTTTTTTGAATTTGGTTCTGATTCCTCTTACCTTTAAAAGAAACATAAAATACCTTGCTTTTGTCGTTTTAATTTTTCCTAATCGATCTGTTTCAAGCGTATAAGAAAGTGTATCTAGGAGAATTTGATGATTAGTTTCTTTGGCAAGAATCTGGTAATACCTTAGACTTTTCATATCATCTAAATCTTCAGCTAATTTAACGGCTAAACCTTCAGAAGTTGAATCTTCTCCGTCTGCATAAGGGAAAACTCTACCGTTATTACTGTTAACAGTATTTAGATATTTATTTCTACTGTTAGCCGGAGAACTGTTAATCTTTTTTTCTTTTATTGTCTTTTCTATATGTTCCATTCTTTAATAGAAAAACCAGCCTCCACGGAAGAAGGGCTTTCGTAGGAGACTGGTTTCAAGTCAAACCACTTGACTCCCTCGCTTTATTTGCGAGCCCTCCTCAGGGATCAGCATTAGAATAGCAAGAGATTAAGTAAGGTTCAGGACATTAGGGGGTGAAGTATTATTGTCCTTTTATAATTTTTTTCATTCTTTGAGAAGCTTTATTTAATGCCTGTAGGCTTAAATCATCATCCGGAGTTTCAGGAGGTAAATCCTCGTAGATTTCCTTTGGTTTCTTCCCTGCTTGTGATTTTTTGAAGATTTCTATATCCCTTACAAGCCTTCGTCTTTTTCTTGAAGTGTCATAATCTGGTAATATTTTCTGATGTTCTTTTACCTTACCCCAAATTGTTTTAATGTCTGCAAGTTTCGTATTCGCTCCAAACTCTAATCTTATCTTTTCTTCTTTACCTTTCAAGACAATGTTTATGGAAGGAGCATTGAGACTCTTTACTCTTAAGACTAATTTTTCTTTAACCTTGCCTGTAGGAATATATGTTCTTAGAAAAACTTTCCAATAGGAGGGAATCTTTAGATTCCTACACAATGTGTTAATGTCATCAAGAAAAAGAGAATATCGTGAAGGACTACCGTTTTCGGAGTTGGATAATAATTGTTCTGTTAAATCATTGATCCATTTATTGTAGTCATCAATATCTGTGAAGCCATTATCTGGAATTTTCCATTTTATCCTCAATCCTTTTACAGCCTTTTTTACATCTTCTCTTTCAATAACTAGAAGAACATTTTTAAATTCAGTTTGAAAGCCCTTCTTCGTCACAAAGTGATTATAACATTCTGAAAAAGATCGCGACTTTTAAAAGGGGAGTAAATCTTTAACTTTTACGCCAAGTGCTGAAGCAATTTTTTGAAGCGTCTTTAGGCTTAATCTTCTCTTTCCTGTTTCTACCAGACCAATGTGTGTTGTGCTTACCCGGACTTTCTCTGCTAGTTCTTCTTGTGTTAAATCTACCTTTTTTCTGAATCGTCTTATTCTTTTTCCAAGCTGTATATCTTTTTGGGTTATTCTTACTTCTGCCATATTGCTTCAACCTTAACAAAAGAGATGGTCTTAAAACATAACGCAGAAGGAAAGATTTAAAGGCTAAAAACTATTGACTTTTATATTAACTGACAGGTAAGATTCAACTAGAACTATGAACAGGACTTTTAGTAGAGAGAGATTTCTAAAACTGATTCAGGTAATTGCAATTTCGTCTAGCATTATTGTTGCCTTGATAGTCTTAATTTCGAAATTATATTCATCACCGGTATTTGATAACTATGCGAGTAAAATAGAATATTGCAAATCAAAAGATTTGAATAATTACCAATATGTATCTTGCTATGAGAAAGAGAAGCAGAAGTGGCTATTTTGGCGTAAAATAGAAGAAGAATCACCAAGAATTGCTATCATAGTATTGACTGTCTATATGGTTGGATTCGGGCTTTATAGATTTTTATTTCCCAAAATACAAAAAAATAAAGATTGAAATGAAGCTATTTCATAAATCGTATTTACCACTTATTGCTATTTTAATTATCGTTGCTGTTGCAATTGGATACTCCCAAATAAGTAAATCAAGTCCACAGACAACTCAAGAAGTTTCTGTCAATCAGAAAGAACTTGAAGGATATTATCAAGTTTATAAAAACCCTTCTGTTATTTTTCTTCGAAAAGCTTTTAATGCTTATCTAGCGAATGACGGTTCACAAGTTTGTATCTTACAAGGAGCTGTTAAAGAAGATCGCAGAGAAGGGATAATAACTGGTCTTGATGCATTTAGCAGAGATTATTATAAAAGCAAGTTTATAGTTGCCACTATTGACGATAATCAAGAAAACGGAAAAGATATTCAAATTATATTTCAGGATAAACCGGATAGAATCTTTTATGCTTGGGTAGGGGACAATCCAGATGGTAAAACCTGCTTAATAGGTTTTAACTCAAAAGAATACTTTGATCCGGATAAAGTGAAAGACCTCAATGAAGTTTATAAGAGATTTCTCCTAGACAAAGAACACGCACTTTAATTGAAATTTTAATTTAATATGTATAAGGAATACCCCCTTTTATTAAAAAATTCATATTATAGTCATATTATAGTTATGCTATAGTTATGTTTAACTTGTATTTAAGTTGCGTTTTACTTATTGCATTTACATTGGACTAACATTGCAGTTGTGTTTCAGTAATATATTCACAAAGGTATATGCGGGCAATCACTAATACCTCCTGTGTGTTTTACACAATTAGAAGTGCTAGTCCCCACCGTGTAAATTTTGGAATCCTCCTTTGCTATAATTGTAAGATATGGATATTGTTTCCAACATTACAGATTTTCTTGTAAGATACGGAGCTTTAATTGGCACAATTATTGCTTCGCTGACCGCACTGGTTATCGCTATTTGGGGGAGAGGACTTAAGCGACTTGGGTATAAGCCTAAAATTGAAATAGTTGATCTTATACAGAATAACCAGAATCCATCTCTTGATTTATGGAGATTGGTAATAAAGAACTCCGGGAATGATACAGCAAAGAAAGTCCAAGTAGATATTGTAGAAGTGTTTGATGATGGAAATAAGGTTAGAAAAAACTTTCTTCCTATTCCTTTACGCTGGACACATCTTGATACAGAAAGTAGAGAAATACTTCCTAATCAAACGGTGTATTTGGATCTTTTCGAACACATAAACAGGGGAAAAGACATAACAAATCTTCAATTTTTCTTGAGATTTGGTTCACGCTATGCCCAAGAGATTAAAGACTTCTGTTTTTTAGAGGAAGGCGATTCTAAAATAAATTTAAAAATCTTTCAGGAAAGTGGAGACTCTTTGGAGATAACAATATACGCTAAATGGGACGGCCAACATATCTTTGATTCAAGGGTAAAGGGTAGGAAATGGTTTTGGGAAAAAGCTGAGAAAAAGAACTAATTATGAAATCTTATAGTTTTCAACATAGCCTCAAAGCTCTAGGGGGGAATTATAAATCAGCCTCAAAACCGCGTCGCAATATTACTATTGTGCGACATAGTAATCGCTTTGACTTTGAATATTAAATACGATATAAGAGGGATATGAGTGATTTGATGAAAAGGGCAGAAAAGCTGGATAGTTTGCGTTCAAAACATATATCCGAAAAACTAACCCTAGAAGAAGCTAAAAATATCGTTCAAGTTTGGGGTGCTCATCTTGAATATTTCGGTGGAGTTAGGATTCTTTTTGGTATAGATATACCTGAATCATTATTGCCATATCCAATTGCCATAATTCAAGGAGCGCTTAATAAAATGGAGGCCTATTATTATGAACAAGAGATGCATGATAAAGTTAAACTTCTAGAAGGGACAGAGATGGAACTTATTTCTTATACAAATGACGAAGAAGCAACTAGAGATTTCCTCGTTCGTTTCGGTAATAAGGAAATAATAGATGCCATTATCTCTGGACTTAAAAATTATCAGCAAACGCAGGCCGAAGCAGGTTATCTGATAGATAAAAAGATTTGGAAGCTAAGTAGGTCGCGAATAGAAGAATTAGAAAGCGATAAATAATTATCCCCTTACTGGTGTTTTTAGTATTTTTTGAAGTATAATAATTTAAACTTTGTAGATTCGAATTAACTATGTCATCTATTTTTGGTTTTTATTATGTTGTGGGACTTTTACGCCAGATGAATTGGCCAAGAAGGCGTGGCTTACTTAATTCGGAGGCCGTAGTTAGTAGCTTTGTCTTAGATTCTACTATTGACCAAATGATTGATTGGTCTGCAAGTATTGGTGCTTGTCGTCCTAAATTAGCTTTGGAAATAATCGCCACTATGTTTCGGGGTAACGATTGGGATAGCAAGGAATCATTCGATATAGTTAAAGTCGTAAGTGATTCAAAGCCTTTATGGAATGAGAGAGGCAATAAGAACCCAAGAGATATTGTTAAGCCTTCTAAATTTTCTAAAGACATAGATCCGATAAATTTAAAAGCTTTGGAAAAAGATGTGATAAGCTCAAAAGACCTAAAAAGCAGTGAGATGCGAGAGGCTTTAGAGGTATATTTCTTTGAAAGTCTAGTTTGGGGATTATTCAATTCAAATAACTTTAAGACTTATTTTGAATTAAATGAAAAGAAAGATAAAGAAAAATTACCGGATTATGAAAAAGCTGGATTAGGAGTTGGTTCAATACCATCTCTAGATCAGATTTTAAAAGACGGCGAAGAAATAATAAGGGGGTATGAAAAAGAAATACGGTCTTTGTCACCAATTCCCCAAAAATTAATAAAAGATGTCGGTTCTTTAGGAATAGAAGTCAATTGATAGCTAGACTTCTTAAAAATTAACATTCCAGATTAAATTACGACATTATTTAGCAGTTTTTCTATCCAACACCAACAGATAAAAAAGTGAAACCTTAAAAAAATCAATCAGCCAAATTGATTGATGTGTTTCCGGAACAAAATCAACTCCATATGCGAATGTATCTTCTTTAATTACTCTCCATTTTAAAGTTTTAGCTAATTCAATTAAACCAAGCTCTTTTTCTACTTTGGGATTTACCCAAACAATTCTTACGACCCAATCTTTAGGTAGAATCTGCTTAAACTCGTGGAAGAATAAACCTTCTATAATCTTTCTGACTATTCTATTAATTCTTTTTGTGTCAGAAGCAGTAATATGATATGCCGTTGCCTTACCAATATAAACTTTCTTAGACTTGGTATAAGCATCAACTAAATGCATTTGACTAAACATTTGATGAGCTAGCGCCGGTTTTCTTTTAATTGACCTTGTAATCTGATTCTCCATTAACTCCTTTGCCCTCTCCGACCTGTCCATTAAGAAGCCTGCATTGAATTGTCTGAAAAAATCTTCATCTTTTTGGAATCCTTTATTGCAATTTTTGCACGATGGCACAGTAATAAGGTTCATATCAGGAGTTCCTTTGAAAAACTGCTTTGCTGGAATATGTTCTCTTGTGTCTGCTGGGCTTCCGCAAAAGATACAAATAGGAACTGTTTTCATAGCTGTTATTATATCGTAAAGCGACACAGCCTATATCGATAATACTTGAAATTATTCCTCAAACAGTCTATATTCTAATCAAGACTTAAAAAAGATTTCTTAAGACTAAGGTTGCTTGTAGAGAATCGAAGCTAAAATTAAGTCTTGACTAAGGAATCCCCGCATTTCTGAGACAGAAGAATTAGACTTTCAACTCTCAAGATAGTATTTATAATTAATAAAACTCTACATAGGAAGTATCTGTTTTAATTCTTGATTGTAATGTGTATAATATGTATATGAATCTAAAAGATCTCATTAGTTACGAAAATATGTGGGTTGCATATTCAAAAGACAGGAAGCATATTGTTAATAAGTCTAAGTCATTGGATGGTTTATTGAAAAAAATCAAAACAGATAAAGAGCTGATAGTTTCTTTTATTCCCCGATCAGATATTACTGTTTCCCCGTAAATGAAAGATATTACATTTTATTTTGTTCCTGAGGTAGCAACAGATTATTTGACAGGTGAGAAGGTAGAAGTACTTCGCCCGAAAATTCCCATCAGGTTTTTAACAAAAAATAGAAAGGTTATGAACCCCCTAGATTGTCTTTTTGACACCGGAGCTGATCGAATATTGTTGCCAGGGGTTTGGGGAGAGGCATTAGGACTAAATGTTAAAAAAGGAAAGGAAGGAAAAACAGCGGGAATTGATAATGTACCAATCGCTACTTACACCCATAAAATAACATTTTTCGTGGGTTCATATAAAATAACGACAGAAGCAGATTTTGCATATGAGAATACGATTCCGCTCTTAGGAAGGTTTGGATTTATGGATAAATTTGAGAAAATCGAATTTAATGAAAATAAGAGATACGTTAAATTATTTTATAGCTAGCAATTTCCCCTGACCTCTAATCTTAAAAAGTCTATATTCTCGCTGGAGAAAAAACTAACCAATTACCTCTTCTTAAATGTCCACCCAATATCAGTTGGTATTCTTATCTTGCAGCGGATTCTGTTATTTGACCATTAAATGTAGGGAAAATTACTTCAAGTAAATTGATTGCTTCGGTGTCCATAACTGTGAGGCTTGCTTCTGGTTTGTCGCCAATTCTTAATGGCATTATTGAAATAACAACGAGTGGCATTACTCCTTGCTCTTTTAAGACTACAGGTACAAATCTTACACGCTTACCTGCCTGAAACGCATCTGCCATAGTTTCAAGAAGGGTAACACGAAAATCTCCTGCCTCATCGGTATCCCTTGATTTAACAGCTTCCTCTTTAAGGGAGCTTACTGTTTGAAGCGTAACATCAGTCTGGACATAAGAGTATGTAGGATTTCCGCTGGGTTCTTCTGTGTATCTCATTAACCTTGAAAACTCAGATTCCATAATGTGGCATTATATGCCTGTTACCTACTTATGTAAAGACTCTTGATATTTATTCTTAAAAAGTCTATATTCTCCTTACTTCAAACATAGCCAACATTATTAACTTCTTGGAACAAATTTCAACTCGAGCGGAAAAATGTGCTAAGCTATATTTATGTATGCTTACCACAGAAGATTCGAGAAATAGGAAAAAAGAACCAATTAATCCAAAAGTAAAAGATGTTCTAATTCTTTTAGGCGCGGGAGCATTTTTGGCAGGAAGTCTAATTATGCCAGGATTGCCTATCATTTTAAAGCCCATACTTAATGAAAAAAGAAAAAGAGATGAAAAAGAATGGGGAAAATATAACATTTATAACTTAAGAAAACTTATCAAAAGATTACAAGCACAGAAAGTTGTTGAAATTGTTGGCGAAGAAGTGAAAATTACGAAAAAAGGAAGACAAAAGATTTTAAAATATAATTTGGAAGGCATGGAGATTAAGAGAAAAACTGATGGAAAATGGAGGGTTATAATTTATGACGTTGCTAATCTTAAAAAATATCAAAGAGATAATTTTAGAAATATGTTGGAAAAACTTCAGCTTTTAAGACTACAAGAGAGTGTTTATTTAACACCTTTTGTTTGTGACAATGAGATAGAATATCTACGTGAGATGTTTGATGTGGGAAACGAGGTTCTACTACTCAAAGTCAAAGAAATAGAAAACGAAGATGTTTATAAAAAATATTTCGGAATCTAGGACAAATTTCAACTCGAGCGGAAAAATGTCCTAGGCTAAAACTATATAAATATAAGAATATATAAAAAAAGAATAAAAAAAAGAAACTAAGATTAGTAATTATTTTTTAATCAATTACCTAACTAACATTTTTGAGGCGAAAAAACTAATTACCTCTTTGACTTCCCAAGGTAAATAAACTATATTTCGATTAGACTAATTTGATAGCCTTTATGAAATATAGAGCACTTGGGAAGACGGGATATAAAGTAAGCGAAGTCGGGTTCGGCGCATGGGCGATTGGTGCTGACTGGGGGAGAGTTGATGATAAAAAAGCGCTTCTAGCACTCCACGCGGCAGCTGAGCAGGGAGTTAATTTTATAGATACAGCAGACGTTTATGGGAATGGTCATTCTGAACAATTAATCGCAAAGTTTCTTAAGGAAAGAAAAGGGAAGGGCAAGATATATGTTGCAACAAAAGCAGGAAGAAGACTTAGCCCTCATACGGCAGAGGGATATAACGGGAAAAACATTGAGAAGTTTATTGACAGGAGTTTAAAAAACTTACGAGCAGATACCTTGGATCTCCTTCAGCTTCATTGTCCGCCAAATGATGTTTATTACAATCAGGAACTGTTCGATTCTCTTGAAAGACTTAAGAAAAAAGGGAAAATAAGGCACTTTGGAGTAAGTGTTGAAAAAGTCGAACAAGCTATAAAAGCACTAGATTATCCAGGCGTTGCAACAGTCCAGATAATTTTTAACATCTTCAGGCAACGTCCCAAAGAACTTTTCTTTAAATTAGCAAAAGAGAAGAATGTTGGAATAATAGTTCGTGTCCCCTTGGCCAGCGGACTCCTTACAGGTAAATATAATTTAGAATCGAAATTCCCTAAAACAGATCATAGAAATTACAACAGACATGGAGAGGCATTTGATGTTGGAGAAACTTTTGCAGGAGTAGATTATAAAACAGGAGTAAAAGCTGTAAAAAGGCTTGAAAAAATAAAGCCAGAATATATGAGCATGCCAGAGTTTGCTCTGCGATTTATTCTTGATTTTAAGCAGGTTTCCACAACAATTCCGGGAGGAAAGATGCCTTCGCAGGTTATTGATAATGCCAAAGCATCAAGCCTTAAACCGTTATCCGTTTCCACTCATAAAAAAATAGAGAAAATTTACGAGGAACTGGTGAAACCTCAAGTCCACAACCGCTGGTAAGAGGAAATAAGGATTGACAAAAAATATTAATCGGGGATTAATTGGATTAATTGGCCAGGGCGGTTGCGACGAATCTTTTAGAGTCTAAAAAGCCCGTGCAGGTATAAATAGTTATTCTTGAATCCTCGGTTTGATTTAGTATGTGCGTTTGGGTTGGATCAACAATAGATGTGTATCTAACCGTAAAAACTTTCTTTTCTCCGCTACTTAGCGTTATTTCAATTTTTTCTCCGGGTTTAATTTTGGGCAAAGAGCCAAGGAGAGTAGAAAAGTTATGACCATATAATATGCTATTGCCGGTCTCTCCCGGAACAGGAGAAGAGGAAAGATAAGAGACTCCTTTTGTGGTAGATTCCCATTTGCCGTTATTTATGGATGAGGGGTAAATTGGCACCTCTATTCCCAGAGAAGGAATTGCTATTCTCACTGGTCTCACATCAGCCTGAATGCTATTTTTAACTTCCAAATTTTTGAATTCCAGAGTTTTAGGGCTATAGCGTTGTGTTACTAAATAAAACCCAAAGAAAAGGAAGAGAAAACCAAGAAGAATGAGCGCTTTGGGAAGAGTCATTTTAACCCCTCCTTTTAATAGAAAGTGCTACCCCTGATAAAAGAAGTGCAGAACCTGTCAAAAAAATTGATGCTATAAATTTAAGGTTTCCTGTTGAAGCAAGAGAAAGAATTGCCTGCGTGGTACTTGCGCCGGCTGTACTTGTCGATGTTCCACCGCTTCCAGCACACTCATATCTTGAGTTTTTAGCCAAATATGGACCCTCCAAGAGCCCCCAAGAGCTTCCGTCAGGGATAAGAATCCAGCCCTCAGTTATTAATACGTCAATTTCTTCTTGAGTCAAAGATCCGGCTTTCCACCAGTTGGTTTGTATTCCAGCTCCGTTGTCCGTGCAAAGACACTGGGTTGATGTTGTATCGCTTAAGCTATAAACCGTATCCTTGCCAGTGTAGGTGTTGGTATCTCCGGGAACTCCGTGAACTCCGGACTCATAAGAAGATGTGATTTGTCCCTGTGGGTTGGCACAAACCGGAAATGTGGGAATTGTGGTTGCGTTTGCAGAGCCGACAAAAGCCGATAAAAATATTACTATAGACGCAGTAAATATGGATAATTTTTGCTTATACATTATTTAAATTCAGTCACAAACCCTGCCTGTGAAAATATTATAGGATTATATCATAATTGTTATAAAAGTCAATAGTCTATCCTATAGCGCTAAATTGAACAAAGTTGGAGCTTAAAGCAAATTTTTGGAGAATCTGCGTATTTGGTAAATGATATCCTGGTCTTTCTTAATTAGAACTGCCTCTTGTTCACTTGTCTTTGAAAGTTTTACTTCTTTTGGAAAATATCCATCTGCTGTTATACTAATAATATCTGAGTCTTCAAAATAAGGGATGTTAAATGTGCCATTATCATCCTTTTCAAGTCTTGCTCCATCCATACTCAACTCTGCGTTTCTTAAGATAGATCCTGTTTCATCCATGATCCTAACCTTAACTATATGGGCTTTGTAAAATGAAGTAAGAATGGATTGGGAAAGTCTTGGGACTCCTTTGTTATCCCAAAGCTGGGTTGTGCTTCCGGTATTTGTCCAGTAATTTATACCTACAACCTCCGGCATCTTTCTTAGTTCTCCTAATGCATTTTCAACCCACTCTGCTTGTTCTTCTTCGCTCATTTTTCCGTGAATATCTGGAATTGGTACCCCAAACTCACCCAAAACAATTTTTCCGCCGGAGGCTCTACTTATCCTTCTTACATCTTCTATTAATTTCTCAGGAGTTGAGACATAGTGGTCTATTGTTACAATCCCGTCAAGAGAGCGCGTAGTCTCTTTATTCATAATAATTCTTGCAACATCCCCATTCATAGAATTAAAGTTGGAGGCAACATTTTTTCCCATTTTTTTAAAGGCAGCCTTGGTGATTTTGTATTCATCAATCAGAAACTCCCTGTGTCCTTCAACATCGCCATTATGCCTTGGATCGCCAGGTCCTCCGTTCTCGCACTCCGGACAGGCGGTAAAAACATCCCCGTCTTTAAAAAGATTTTTGTTTTTTAGGATAAATTCCTCGGTTTTTTTAATATGCTCATCCCGTGAAATATCCGGATAACCAAACCAGCCTTCCCATCCGGAGAAATTACCGCGAAACCAGATATTTAGATTGTGCTTCCTTGCCGCATCCACCCATTTTTTAAGAAAAGGGTAGAACTCACTATCATATGGAGTTGCAATAGCAACGTGTGTTGCGCCAGTCCCGGCAATATCCCTGACTTGTCTATCAATTACCTCATTAAACGAGGAATCATTTAGCTTTTCCCGCGCAATGTCCCTTGAGTATTTCATGGTATCAATTGAGGCAAACTCCCACCACGGAGCGGCAGGTACCAGCTGAGATTCTTTTTTAAAGACAAAAGATAATACCAGAATAGATGCAATAAGAATTATTAATAAGATTAATTTTTTTAACATATTATTTAATTTGCGTATTATAGCATTTAAGGCTTTCATAAGCTTATTTTTGAATGAGAATGCATAGTAAATCTTTATCACCAGCTCGTTTAGGGGGCAGAAGGCGATTACCTTTTAATATATCCTTTTTTATTTCTTCCATCGATTTTGGATCTATCCATGAAATTTCGTAATTGCCCCTTTTTACAGGAAATGTAAGCTCATATTTTTTATTAAGACTTAAATCCGGGAAATAAATAATAATTTGCTTGTTTTTTATTTCAGCTGCCACCGGATTCATTGGGTTTTCACTGGTCCAGCACGGGTTAATAATTTTAAAATTTGGAGAAAGCTTCCACCATTCATACTTTTTAAGAAGTTCTTTGGATTTTCCAAGCTGTATGGCTCCCAAAAAATCTTTAGACTTTCTCCAGTCAGACTTTCCCCAGTGCTTCATAAAATTATCACCATCTGCCATTTGCCAGATGCCGTGTGCGCCGTAACTATGTCCCTTGGCACCTGATAATATACACAGCCAGAAAGCAACTCTTTGATAATAATCGTCAAAATCAGAAAGAATCCCCTCATACCAGGGTTCCATATTAATTATCATTTTAGGACTGTGGAGAATTGAGTTAACCATAAAGGGGATAACGTCTTTTGAATGCCCTGACTGAATGCTGTTGACAGACAGCCAATTAGGGTGGCCAAGAAGATCGTCTGCTGTTTTTTGCTGAGAAATATGAGCTGTAATCAGGTTTTCATTAGTGTCGGTTTCTGTAATAAACTTTGCTATCTCATTCCATTTTTTTATCCTGGGGCTTAGTTTAGAAATATCCCTTTCTTTGTAATAGGAAGTATTAGAAACAAAAGGCGATTGTATTTTTTTCTTTACAGGTTTGGGCAGAGGGCTAAGAACTCTTTTTACTAGAGCAGTAATAAATTTGTCAGAAATCATTGCTTTATTTTTAGACTCAAAAAGGTCCAGTTCTCCGGCAAGACAAAAAACAACAGGATAGTGGGAGTATCTCTTAATAATCTCCTGCCACAGCTCTTTGATTTTATTTATTCCCAGAGAATCTATATGGTGTCCCCATCCGCCGACAATACAGGGGACAAGATCATTTTCTATCAAAAATTTTATCTTTTTATCTACTTCTTCAAAATAATTTTTATTAATATCTCCGTTTTTATCAAAAGGATATCCGCCGCTATTTTTAGTATCTTCCGAGTCCAGGTCCACTTCCGGTGGATATCCAACAACAAGCTGTATAACACTAAAACCTTTTTTTTTGCGGTCCAAGACCATGGTTTTAAACGGCTGCGGCCATGCCATTCTAACAGTCGCCCCAAACCACCACGTATCGGCAAGCCAGAAAAAAGGCTTATTTTTGTCAGTTACAATATATTTTTTGTCGGGAGAAAGTTTTAAACTGGAAATATTAGAAGTTTTATCCACACAATTATGATATTAGAAATTCTTTTGTTATAAAAGGCTTTTGTTTTGAAGGAAAGGCGAGTCTTGTTGCCATATTATATGGTAGTTCAACCGATGATAACTTTATCTGTTCATCTTTTTTGATAGATTTTTTGACCACGCAATCAAAAGACAGACCCACGGAAAGAAGCCCTTTGCTTCTTTCAATTGTCTCAATTGCTCCGTAAACCATGTCACCGCCAATTCCGTCCAATACTTCGCCCTTTTTAATGTCTCTTTTGGCAACAGATATTGTTAAAAGCCCCGGGTTATCGGAGTTATTAATGGTTTCTTTATTTGAAAAAAGGACTTTTGCCAAAGTCTGGGTTACTTCCAGATGACAAAGATGATACGGTTCAAAAAGGACATAAAAGGGGCCCTCGCCCAAGCCCAAATATCTTAGATATTTTTTCTGATTAGGATCTTTGTGTTTTACAACAATAAAAATTCCGGGAAAAAGTGATTTTCCGATTACATAGTCAACAATGCCTTTTTTTGGAAGACTTTTCCAGTTAAAATGCCGGAGCACTTCCTGTACTGTTTCAACGCTGGGACCTTTCATTCCAGATTGAATAATATCCATGCCGTAGTAATTTCCCACAAGAGTCATTTCAATTGCCTGTTTTGTGCCGTCTGTAAAGGAGGTGGTTTGTCTAACAGCTAGTCCTTTGTCATCCGCCCAGGGTTTCATTTTTTCCTGTGTTGCATAAAGATCAAGATAACGCTTCATATTTCCGGCAAGAAGTACCTCAAAGCCCATAAGTTTTGCCTGAGAGATTAGGCGAGTTAAGCTTCCCGGCTGGTCTCCCACAACGTCTGTTATTACTACTTTATACTGATCTGCAAGGATTTTAAGCTCTGTCCCCACTGTTGCCTGAAGCTCAGGATTCATGGTTATGAGATGTTTTTTTGCCTTTATCGCTTTAACAGCAGCTTCTGTGCCGTATCCAACTGTGCCTGTTACTTCAAAAACTGCATCTGCAGGAATTTCTGAAATTAGATTCAAATCACTGCTTACTGAAATTTTTCCGTTTTTGGAATTTTGCTTAATTTTTTCAATATCATTCTCAACTACTGCGGGAATTCCGTTTCTTTGGAGATATTTTGCAGACTCCTTTGGCCTTCTTGAAATAAGCAGGGGAATCCTGACATTTGGAACAGATCTGACACCTGAGATGAATCCAAACCCCATAAAGCCCAGACCAACTACTATGAGATCTATTGGATTCTTAAGATTTTTAAAATTGTCAAGTGTGGTATCGTACATTTTACGGATTATAGCATAACTTATAGTAATAAACAATAGGCTTTAAATAATTGGATTTTTATTTTTGCTTTCCAAGAACGGGTTTGGTATTTAGATTTTTAGAATACTCTGGTTTTAGCTCATATATATCTGCAAAAGGATATGAATCCACAAGAGCGTACCAGCCCTCTTTATACGCTTTTGTTTGGGATATAAGCTTGAATGTTGAATCATTTGTATCATTTGTCCTCATAACAATCCAGCGTGCCCAGCGGTCAGGGGCTGTAGTTGCATGATCCCAGTAAAGTCCTGTTCCTTCATGTATGAATTTTTTCATAGGATGACCTGATGAGAAGATTATGGCATCATGGGATGCAGCAGAAATTAGTATAAATCCTTCCCCCTGTGCATAGCTTCTAAGCCAGCCCGAGACTTCCGAGACATTTTTCTGAGAAGATCCCACTCTGGCATCATCAATTGTTACTGCGTCCTGATTTACAAAAGAAAAGAACAAAACAAAAGCAGTAAGTCCAATAAGAACATATCGCAGATGTGCCAGTTTATATACAAGGTATCCTATAAATATGGCAAATGTGGGAAGAAGCATTACGCCATACCTCACATTAAACCATGTATCGCCTGAGAGACCCTGAATAAATAAAACAGAATGGCCAAGATATAACGCTAAGATATTAAAGGCAAGAGGCGCAAGAAGAGCAGTTGAGGCAATCTTAACTACGGTTTTTATTTTTTTATCAATAAAGAAAACAAATGCTCCAATTGCTCCCATAATTGCAATAAAAGCGTTGGAGTTATAAAGAAGCGCGTAAATATATATTTTTATTGAAAGAAGAATATCGCCTTTGGTCACCAACACTCCTGCTTCTTCAAGCTGTGTCTGCTGGGCATGCGCGGAATAAGGTCCGTAAATAAAATAAAGGGGATCACCAAAAATAGCAAGATTCCACAGGAACCAAAGCACAACTCCAAGCCCTGCAAGAGTTCCGAATAAAACAATTGTTCCTTCTGTCACTTTGTAGCCTCTTTTTCTGAAAGTCTCAATTATTATAAGAAGCCCTGCAAAGGCTAGTAAAAACCAGCCGTCATAGCGGACCAGTGTTGAGAGCATTACAAAAAAAGCGGAAAATATAAGATTTGTAATTTTCTCATCTTTGCTCCAGAGCATAAGAAAATAAACTCCGGCTGTCATGGTGGCTATGAGCAGAAGTTCTGTCATGGCGGTGGACTGAAGATATAGGATGTTAAGATTAAGTGCGAAGATAAGAACACCAATAATTCGTCCCAGGACAGAAACGCCTATTTTTTTAAGAAACATATAGACTATGGCGCCTGTTGCCACAAAAGATGCCATAGACTGGATGGCTCCTGAGAGCCCCGAATGCCACATAAAGTCATTCCAGACTGTTGGAATCATAAGAAAATGGGGCAGGGGAAGCCAGACTGATCCCAGCTGGGCAAGTCCCGGTTTCAGTCCCTCAACAACTCTTCTCCCAATATCCAAGTGGGACCTAGCATCATTATAGGAGAGTCCTAGGCCGTTCTGGTAGTAAATAAGGAATGAAAAAGTTGATAAAAATACTAAGAATAAGAGAATAATCTGGGAAATGTATTTGTTTATTAACTTTCTAAATAAGTTAAAAAGCCTATTATCCTCAGAAATAGTCAGTGATAATTCCAAAGTCCTAAAATTAAACATTTTCCTTGTCCTCCTGATTTTTACTTCTTAAAATTTTGAATAATCTTGAAGTTTTCTGACTCGATTCAGTACTTGGCGAAGCTACCATGTTTTTTTGAAAAATAGCGAGCATATATAGAAGAATACCCATTGTAATAATTGCTCCCGCAATGATGAGGGTATATGTTTTAGCATTTATAATACTTTCAAAATATAGATTATAAAATAGTGAGCCTGAAAATCCGGTATTTAAAAGCTGAATATTATATTCATATGTATATGGAATATGTGAAGGTAAGTTTAAAGCCTCAACTTTAGGAGGTATAGAGACTGTGGTTAGCGCGCCGAGTGTAGTTACAGAAACACTGTATACAAAAAGGCCAATAAATAAAATAAAGAAGAAAATATTCTTCTTATAACTGTTTACCAGTTCTCCAATTCCTATGGAGAGAATTGCTGCAGCAGGAATCAAATATCGTGGCCCAAAAGCCCAGCCTCCCCATGGATCTCCAAACATTGAATACAGCACTATATCCATTAAGATGATCCCAGCAGAAAGGACTGCAAAGTTTTTTTTGTTATTTTTTTTGTATAAAATCCAAAATCCCCATATTCCCAAAAGAATAATTGGACTATAGAAAATCCAAGACCTCTCGTTGCTAACAAGCAGTATGTAAAACCCGTTTAGCTGTGCTCTTGTTCTAAAAGGTAAAGAAAATCCGGATTCTTTTTTTTCGACAATAGCTTCCGGTACGCTTGCGGAGACATGAGGTGGCAGGTTTTGACTAAAAGCATCAGACCTCCCGATTGACTGTGCTATCTTGGTGAATGAGCCAGTTGTTTGATAGTTGTACCATCCAAAAACCCCTGCAAATGGAATTATTCCTATTAGGACAGTAAGAATAGAAAGTTTTATCTTAAGGCTTATTTTCTCTTTTAAGCTTTCTTTTGTAATATGATTTGAGAGTATATAAATTCCTATCGGCAGCATTAGGAAGGCATTAGGAAAGTCCACCAGCACGCCTAATCCAAATAACCCTCCAAACAATATATTTTTAAAAGCCGATCTTTTGCCTAATGCGGTAATAATTGCAAGTAAAATTATTGTTGTGCTTAATATGTGCTGTGTGTAAGTTAGGGCATATGGAAATGCATTTGTTGCAAAAGCGAATACGAATCCGGCAAGAAGCCCTGCGTAGAAATTCTGATTTAATCTTTTGACAATAAAGGCAATAAGGATAATATTAATTACCGCAAAGATAATATTTGAGTAATAAGCCGAAAGTTGGGGAATTCCGAAAAAATCACCAATCATATAGAAAGGAACCCCTATAAATGAAATACCCGGTGTAAAAATAGATAAATACTTTCCTTTATATTCAACAACATCAGGGGATGAGAATTTTGCTAGTTTCTCGTTTAAAAACAAAGATTTATTTTTTACTATTGACTCGGTTAGGGCATAACGAGCTGAGCTATTGGAAGCTTCAAATGGACCTCCAACTCTAGTATCTTTTTTTGTCTGGTAAGACAAAGGATTGCTGCCCGCACCCTTTATGGAAAAAGTCAGCGCAGATATTGAAAAAATAATAATTAAAATGGTTATAAATAGTTTCACAAACGTTTTTTTCATATTAATTTTTTGGTGCTTTCTGCCATAGGCCATTTGGCGTCTATTTTCACCTTCGTAAACAAAGTTATTAATATGCAGTAATTGTTGACAAAGTAAAAAACTGTCGCATGTAAAGGATACTTTATAATTTGGGCAACTAACCTTTTGCGCCGTTCAGCCTTAGGAATTTCAAATTCCTTTGCAACAAGCCTAGGGTCAAATAATTCATACATTCTCTTATATCCTATTTGGTTTCTGACATTTTGTTTAATTATATCGGAAAGATTTTGAGGAGCGCGAAATACTACCCTGGCAGATTCGGCATACTTGTATTTGTAGCCAAGAGTAAGGCAGCAAAAATAAGTATAGATATCATTGGTAAGCATATCTTCAGGCATTTTTATCTTTTTGACTGCCTCTTTTCTAAATGCCAACATTTGACCAACCGCCGAGAAAATATTGTCTCCGCCTCTTACTTCAGAGCGAAAGTATTTGTATGGTTCAAAGGCAACTCTTGAGATTTTTTCCCAGAAAGTATCGCCTTTGATTGGCTCAGGACTGCCTCCTGTCATTCCGACTTTTGGATTATCAATTAGCGGCTTAACCATATCTCTAACTACATATTTGTGCGTAAAAATAACATCAGCGTCTGATTGAACCAGGAAATCGGACTTTAAATCTTTGTATATCCTATTTAGCCAAGTTGCCTTTCCTGCTCTTTTTTTGTGGTCGAAAAGTCTAATTTTGGGATTTTTGAAGGACCTTACAATTTGAGCCGTAGAATCACTAGAACCGTCATTATGAACCCATACTGCCTCTATCTTAAAGCCTTCTTCCTTTTGATCAAGAACAGACCTAAGAAACTCTCTTATGTTTCCCTCCTCATTGTACGCGCTAACTGCTACTGTAACTGTAGGTAATTTGTTATTTTTCATAGATAATTTTTTTGGTACTTGGGGAAATATCCCACTTGGCGTGGTTCACCCAATCTTTAATACCAAAAATCCTTACATAAACAGTTATGGCGATGTAACCAATTATTGCTACTGGATTTTTCAATAGATACTCGGTTACTGTTTGTGCTAAAAGCAGTTTTGAATATCTGTATTGTTTTTTGACAAAACTGGCCGGAAAATATTTCTCCATCTCCTTTTTACCTTTTACAAAACGATTGCTTTGTTTAAAGTGGTCGGCTAAATTTGCCGGTGATCTAAAAATAACTTTTGCTTTTGAAGCATAGATAAATTTAAATCCCTTTTTCTTACACAAGAGATAAGAGTAGGCGTCTTCTGGTGCGTTTTGGGGCCAATTTATTTTTCTATATAAGCCTCTTGAAAAAGCCCTAGCTCTGCCATGGCAAAGGTAAATGTTATCCCTGTTGTTAATACGCTTATAAAGCGCCCATTTAAGTTCATGGCTTGCCGAAATAACCTTTTCTACAAAAGTATCAGGCTTTGCGCTTACAATATTAGCCCCCACTAAGCCTACATCCTTATCATGTAAAATCGGTTTAATTATTTCGTCGACAAAATTACTTCCGACAGGAATTACATCTGCGTCCAGCATTACCAATATGTCACCTTTTGCTCTCTTAATAATTTCGTTTTGGACTGCTCTCCCGCCCATTCTTGCTTTTTGGTCTATAACTTTTATTCTTTCATCTCTTACAGAACTAGCAATCTCGACTGTTCTATCCGTGCTCCCGTCGGAAATAACGATTATCTCGCTTATGTCAGCGCTTTCCACTTTCTGTTTCAACAGCGACTTTAATAAGAACTTAATATTAAGCTCTTCGTTATAAGCAGGAATCCCAATTGTAATTGTTGCTTTTTTCATATTCTTATCTTGCATATAGCCTATAAAGCTCTTTTTCATAGAAATTGTCATAACCTTCAGGAGCCCCGAAAGAATGCGCAGAGTGAATTAAAATATAGTTTTTAAGAAACTTATTGGGTTTAAAATTAGTTTTTTGAGAAATTAAATCTGCAACTGGTTTTAATTTCGGCATTAATGACATATAAGTAATATCATAATTAGGGATCGTCAAAGCCATTCTAGACCAATCAACAATATATACTCCCTTATTGTTTACCAAAATATTGTGAGGAGTTAAATCCCTATGAGCTATACAAAGATTTGATTCATTTAAAAGTCTAAATGTTTTTATGCATTTTAAGAGCCCATTTAAAACAACTTTACAGTTTTTAGGATTTGATACTATGGTTAGAATGGCGAAGGCTAGCAACGATACAATATAGAATATTTTATTTCGTTTGAATAATTGCCTTTTTTCATTTTCTGTAATAGCGTTAGACATATCCCAGAGTACTTTTAAAATGTAAGCCAAAATCTCAACTTTCTCTTTTAATAAGGCTGTTGTTAAAGTATCTCCATCTACATATTCATAAACAAGCGAGAGTGAATCCTTGGTAGAGATATATTTAATAGGTTCCGGAATTTTAATTCTGCCTTTGACTGTTTTTGAATTATAAGATTGGAATTTTTTATAGAGAATTTTACTGGTGATAAATTCGTTAACCAAAGCGTAATAACCAAAGTTTTTCAAATCGCCATTCCATGTCTTAATAAATACCTTTTCTTTTTTGTATTGATATATCCCAACAGCATATCCTTTTAGCAAATTCTCTTTTTTGATGACCTGGACTAAAAGATATTTGCCAACTTTTTCTGGAATATCTGCATCAGAATATCCTCTTGTCAGAGATTGGATTATAGATATTATTAAACCTGTAATTAAATGTACGTTTGTTGGTTTTGCTAGTTTTGTTTTCATATTTCTATCCTTTTTTATTTATTTCTCTCCAATTATTATTTCTCTTGTTATATCTTTTGATTATTTTCGCAGGAGTCCCAACCGCAACGCAGTAATCCGGGATGTCTTTTGTTACCACACTATTTGCTCCAATTACTGAATTTTTGCCAATGGTAACACCGGATGCAATGCTTACATGAGCGCCAATCCAGGCGCCTTCTTCTATAACAACAGGTTTGATGTTTTTTAAAGGCTGTTTTGAAATTGGTCTGGTTATGTCTTCATATCCGTGATTGTAGTCTCCTATAAAGCAGTACGGCCCAATCATCACATTTTTTTTAATATGGATTGATCTGACTGCTGAGATAAATGCGCCTTTGGTAATGCCCACATTGTCTTCAATTTTAATAACAGGTTTTTGATAGTTATATTTGTAATTCTGATGACGAGTAATTACATTCAATACGCAGTCATAATCCAAAACTACGTTTTTCCCAAGAGATATAAATTCATGACCGTTAATAACAATATTTCTTCTGAATACCACAGGCCACCCAAGGTGATAGAATCCCGAAAATAAAAAGTGCCTGAAATAGCGAAAAATATTAAATAATTTTTCCATAATATTTACCTTGTATATAAATTTTTAGACGTTGATATTGACTCCCATTTATTGTCAAATTTCTCAACTTGTTTTCTGCTAAGATAGAAACAATATATATTTAGAGCCTTTAAGAGTATGTATCCCATTGGGTTTCTAATTAATTGATAAAGCATAATTCTTAACAAAGCCATTTTTGGAAGACTGAATTTTTTGTCTACAGCTTCTTGTCCAAAGTACCTATAGAGCTGAACCCCACCTGCTAAATGACGAGTGGATTGCTTGATGTGTTCACTAATCGTTTGTGCAGGCCTATACCGAACAACGGCACCTTTTTCATTGAGCGCCCTATAGCTATTCCTTAAGCAATAAAAATAACTATATGTATCATCATTAATTACTTCATCAGGAAGGATAAAATTTTTAAGAAATTTCTTAGAATAAACGAGAAATCCGCGTGCAGTATAAGCGCTTTTACCTATGTCGTATTTATCGAATACTTTATTTCTGGCGTATATATAATTATTAATTGCACTTTCAAGAAATGTTTCTGCAGGTAACGGTTGTGGATTTCCCGTAATGACTCCAATAGATTTGTCTTTATGGAGTTTTGAAACAAGACTTTCTATGACCAATTCATCTTTGAGTATTGAGTCAGCATCCACTATAACCAACACATCTCCTTTAAAAATTTTAAAAAGCCTGTTAAGAATGGTTGGTTTCCCTCTTCTGCCTACGTACTTAATTACTTTTAATCGTTGATCATCAATTGATTTTGCAAATTGAACTGTGTTGTCAGTGCTTCCGTCTGATGCAACAATTATCTCTTTGATCGTGATACTTTTTTCTTTTTGATCAAGAATGGACTTAAGCACATTTTTAATGTTGCGCTCTTCATTGTAGGCAGGTATGCCGATTGATACTTTTAATTTTTTCATAAGCTTAAAAATAGATCCCAAATTTTTAAAGGATCTGTGATCCTTCGCAAAAATAGAACGCTTGGGCTGTAAATTGCCGGAAAATCTACTAATGAATGTGAGGCGTCAATGACTATTCTTGGTATATTCCACTTATTTGAACCTCTTTCTACATTACCTGGCCAAACACCAAAGGCAGCAATGTAGCCTGCTTTTTTAACAGCTTTTATAATTTCATCACTCAAAACTCCTTTTGGATAAGCAAAATATTTAATTTTTATACCAATCTCTTTCTCGATGGATTTTTTAGAATCAATTATTTCCTTTTTAATCTGAGAAGGCGAAAGAGAAGTAAAATCTGCATGGGTTGCACTATGACAGCCTATTGTCCACCCTTCTTTTACAAGCTGTTTGATTTCTTCAGTACTTAGCAATTTTGTCTTATTGTCTAATTCTTTCCGGTTGGCATTTTTTCTGTCGGACAAAATAAATATTACTGCAGGAATTTGGTATTCTTTTATTAAAGGCACAACTTTAAGAGCGTCCTTATACCCGTCGTCAAATGTTAGAACAACTGATGGTTTTTCAACCCTTTGTCCCCCGATTACTTCTATGGCTTCGTCTATATTTACGAAATTTGCATTTTGGGAAATTGTTTTAAGTTCTCTTTTAAAATCAGTAAGACCTATAGAATATCTGTTGCCACCATCGGAGATGCTATGAAAGCATAAAATGCTAAGATAGTCTTTATTGATGCCTAGCAAACTTCCAAGAATATAGTCAAAATTAACTATTAAGCTTCTGATAAATAAGAATGTATTTCTTTTTAGTTTCATAATATTTCCTCAATATTTTTTATTAGCTTTTTTCCGATTGCTTTTGGGGTGAATTTTTCAAGAAATAACTTGTAGCCATTCTTTGCGATTCTGATTCTCATCTCGGGTTTATTTTTAAGTTCAAGAATTGCTTTGGCTAATGCTTTTCCGTCTGAGGGCTTTACCAGATACATATCTTCCCCATGGTGAAACATGCTTCTTGCAACAGGCGCATCCGCTGTTACCACTACTTTTCCAAGCGCCAGTCCTTGATAGACTTTGTTGGGAATAACTCTGTCCACCAAAGGGTGTTTTTGCAAAAAGCCTAAGAAAAGGTCTGCTTTTTCAATAATTGCAGGATGTTGATCAAGGGGCGTATTATTGAAAAACTCTACACTTTTAAGACCGAGTCTTTCTGCCCTGTCGAAATTTTTCTGAAACGTATTGCCGTTGCCCACAAATGTAAACTTTATATCTTTATTGTTTCTTAAAATGTTGGCCGCCTCAATTATATGTTCAACTCCGTGCGTTGGGCTGTAAAGGCCGTAATAGGTAACATTAATTTTTTTACTTTTATTTGTATACGGCGTGTATTTGTAATATTTGTCATCAGCGCCTATCGGCAGAACCTTAATTTTTTCCTCAGGAATATTGAAAGTTTTTTTAAAAAAATCTTTTTGGAAAGGTGTATCCGGCAATAGTAAATCAATTAATTTATAAATTCCTGTTTCGCCAAGTTTGGTAATTTTTGCGCGCATTGAGTTTTTGCTAAGAATTGTCTGTTCCTGGGTAAATCCGTAAGAGAAGCTGACAACAGGATTAAGGACCAGTTTTTTGTTGAATAGCTTGGCAAGCGGCCAGGCAAACAAAACGTCAAAATGTCCTGGAAATGCAACATAAATTACGTCAGTTTTTTTGAATTTATCTAAATTTTTAAATATTTCAAAAAAGATTTTATACTTTCTAAGTATTCGTTTAATTAAAGCAAGCCAGGTTATATCCTTTTGACTGTCAAGTCTGGTCAGTTTTATCTCTGAATTTACTTCCAAGACAGGAATGTTATTTTCCAAAAGTCCCTGTAAGACAATTTTATTTGCCGTATATTCCCTGTCATATGTTCCAAAAAAACAAATTTTAATATCTTTTTTCATAATTAAAAAATTGATAGGATTCGGTTGATAACGTATGTCAACCCTCCCGGTTTTAGCGCAGATTTTTTATCATATGCCTGAGAAACAATATCAAAGAATTCTTTTGCGCTTTTGTTCCAGCTGAAATTCAAAGACCATGATCTGGCATTTTGAGACATATTTTTTCTATATTCCTCATCAAGAATAAAATCAACCATTGCATGGACAAATCCGTCAACGTCTCCTGCTTTTACAAGAACACCTGTCTCACTGTTTATAACAGAGTCTTTAAGCCCGTTAACGTTAGATGCTATAACCGGAGTACCCGCGGCATTTGCCTCAATCACGGTTATTCCCCAGCCTTCAATCATTGAGGGCTGGATTACCACCCAGCTTCTTGCAAGAATCTTGGCTTTCCTGGAATTTGTGACCCATCCCGTGAAAGAAACGCTTTTTTCAATGTCAAGTTCCCGGGTTAGCTTTTGAAGGCCGGGTAAGCTTTCTCCTTCTCCTACAATCATAAGTTTTGCTAAAGGATATGATCTGACAACTTCACTAAATGCTTTTATGGCAACATCAATGTTTTTATAGGGTTTTAGCCTTCCAACACATGAGAAAAGAGGATACTGACTTTTTTTGGCAGGCTTGTAAAAACTATGATTGACTCCGTTATAAACAATTCCGGGATCTTTTTTTGTAAGACGGTGTTTTATGATCTCTTTTTGGGAAGAAGGAGAAACAGTTACTACTTGGACATTTCTGTATGCAAAAGGCATAAGGCGCGCCTCAAGAAATAAGGCCAGCCATGAAAAAGGCGGAATAAGGCTTTTTCGGAAAACTTCCTGATGGACGTGGTGGATGAGCAAAAACTTTTTTGTCCTTGTATAAAAAGGCGTAAAGAAGGGAATCCCGTTCTCGCTGTCCACAATTGCGTCAAATTTTCCCCTGAATTTTAATACCTGGTATAGGAACGCCCAGAAATAAACCATATAAAATCCGCCGCGTCTTATAATATTTACTCCCTCAACCTTTTCATTTCTTGGAGAATTTCCGTCATTTCCGCAAAAAAGAGTAACGCTATTCCCGCCTTTTACCCATCTTTTGGCAAGCTCATGAACATAGCTTTCTGCTCCTCCTGCCCACTTATGCTTTGTATCCCTCCAATTAAAGATTAAAATACCAAATTTATCGCTTTTTTCGGTTTTGGTTGTAAACAGGGCCAGAAAGTCTGAAAAGTTGTTTTCAAAAGCCCTGACATACTTTATTCCAAAATGAAGGGCGGTAGTTAAAATAAGATGCGATCCCCAAACAATTGACATGACAACTGCAATCTGTCCGAAGCTTGAATGATATTTGGCTATTAATAAAATCTGCAATATTGCAAGCAGAGATGTAACAACCGTAAAAGTAAAAACTCTTTTTACAAGGTAGTATTTGACCAGTACTCTTGAGACGGTATAGGCTGCAATTCCTAATGTGAAAATAATTAAGTAAGGAACAATAGAGTGGGCTTTTTGTCCGTAAAGAAAAGGAATTGTTATATGTCCGTATATTCCAAATGCCACAAAACCCATTAAAGAAAGAGCAAAAGTTGAGAAAAGCAGAAAATATAGAGTTTTGGTAGTGTTTTTATTTGCGCCCTCGATCCTGCTGATTAAAGGAGTAACGAAAGGAGTTGTCAGACCGCCTGTGAAATAGACCATTTTTCCAACCAGAGAAAGAAGGGTGTATTTTCCGGCTTCTTCGTTGGGCAGGAAATAATTGGCAAGAAGTATATCAACTGTTAAAAACGCAATTGATGAAAAGCCCATCAGAAGCGATGCGGAAAAGAATTTGCTTGGAAAACTTTTAATTTCAGCAACAGGCGCCTTGTGAGCACCTTCTTTAGACAGTTTCTTGATCAAAAACCAGGCAACAAGAAATGTTCCCAAAAATGCAATTGGTATTGCTGAAAATGCCCATTCCTTAAGGCCAAAATAAACAAGGACTGCAACTACAATAAGCTTTGCCAAAGGATCAAAGAGAGCAAGCGCTGAGAGGGATCTAAACATCAGTTTTGCAGATAAAAAACCTCTGTCAATTGAATTTGCAAGCCCAAAAAATAAGATTATTCCAAAGATAAGAAATAAATAAATATTTCCGGTATTAAAAAATTCATTTAAAAGAGGTGAGGCAATAAGCCAAGTTGCAGTAATAATTATTGAAATTATAATTGCCCTTTTTCTGATGAATTTCCAAAAGCTGTAGGCGGCACTGTCATTATATTTTCCAATCAGAAAACCGCCTCTGAAGTTGGTAGTTGTAACTAACGCCCCAAATAAAATTGTTGATAGCGACAAAAGGCTTCCGGTTAAACCAATGAGTGCAAAATCCTTAAACTCCAAAACCCTTCCAAGATAGGCGTTGAAGACAAAGTTCATAAAATTTGCAATTACTGCGGACAGGACAAGAATAAAACCCCCCAAATAAGTACTTCTATTTGTGATAACATGCGCCCAGCTTTCTCTGAGTCTCCAAGGGAAAACAAAGCCTGCAGTTTGCTCCTCGCTTTCTATTACGGCTTCTGCAAAAGACCCTTTTCTTTTTTTGTCCAAATGGAAGCCGTGGACTGTTTTTTCCCAATAATGGGGTTTTAAAATAAGCTGGTAAAGAGCAATAAATGCACCAAGACTTAGCATTGCCCAGTAAAGGGGCACAAAAATTACAAACTTAACAAGATTCCACTGGCCTTTTTTGGCAACGGCAATCATGTAGTAATAAAGGAACAGGAAATTTCCAAAAAGAAGAGAAAAAACAGCCATGTAAAAAACTACAGTCGGATAGACTGCCTCAATTGCAGGCCCAACGTATGCGAAGAGTGCAAAATAAGAAAATGTTGCAAGCCAAAGGAAAGGATTAATAAGGACAAATGCAAGTTTCCCCCCAACTATCAGATGGAAAATCAGCGAATGTTTGCTGCCTCCGTTAACAGACCGGGAAGAGCCTCTTGTGTGGACAAGATAGGTCTGCATATAGCCTTTTATCCAGCGGGAGCGCTGGCGCAGCCAATTTCCGACTCTGCTGTTGGCTTCCTCCAAAGTCTCTGAGTCCAGCATTCCGGTTTTGTAGCCTTTGTTGAAAAGTCTCACTCCCAAGTCAGCGTCCTCAGTTACGTTAAACGGATCCCACCCCTCAACTTCTTTTAAGCTTTCAATTTTGAAATGGTTGCTCGTTCCCCCCAGGGGCAAAGTTGTATCAAGTGAAACAAGTCCCGGAAGAGTCAGGCCAAACCAGAGAGAATATTCTGCCGTAAAGAATCTTGTTAAAAGATTTTGATGAGAGTTGTAATAATTAAGTTTTGCCTGAAGGCAAATCACATTCTTATCAGCCTTTTTGAAACCAAGAAATGCTTTTTTGAGCTGCAGGGGATCGGGAATATCCTCCGCATCATAAACCACAATGTACTCTCCTTTTGCATGTGCCAGTCCAAAGTTACAAGCTTTTGGTTTGGTTTTTGGAATAGAATGGGGGACTACAATAGTCCTGACATAGGAAGGAAGATTCATTTTTGCTGCTTTTTCAATGGTTTCACTGTCATCTTCCTCAAGAAGCAAAATTACATCAAGTTTGTCGTTTGGCCATGAAAGTTTTTCAATAGCATCTAGAAACTGGGGAATAACGCGCGCTTCCCTGTATAAAGGACATAGAATTGTATAGAGGGGTAAATCCGCGTCTTTTAGGTTTCCTATCTCCTCATCCGTTGAAGTTATTTCATTAGTTTTGTCCAGGCTTTTTGATATCAGGTAAAAATTAAAAAGAACATCAATAAAATAAATTGTGCTTAAAATTCCTATCAGAATCTGAAGAGTAAGAAGAGGATTTATATATAGCCCTAATGCAATGTCAGTTAGCAGCAGCAAAATAATTATTTTTTGTGATAAGGTTGCTGTTTTAAGCGCAGTTGTGTGATGCGGGATTGTAGTATGGGTGATATATTTTCTTTTTTTATGTCCAATTCCTGCGCCAAGCATGGAATATTTATCCGAAGGAGGGATATGCGCCGGATGAATTCTTTTTACTCTAACTCTTAGCGCGTTAAAGCCAATTTCAGCGGTTTGTTTTACAAAATTAACATTGGATTTACCATTTTTTCTTTTATAAAAAATAATATTGTGCTTTTGGATCTTAAATCCGGCCTGTTTTGCTCTATGTAAAAATTCAAGGTCAAATGTCCAGCCGGAGGAAGGCATGAATTTTACTGTTTCCCACAGTTGTCTTGTGAAAACCTTTAGCCCAGCCTGAATATCATGATCCAGTCCAAAAAGAAATCTTCCAAAAGCAAACCTGAAAGTTTTACTAAATATCTTCCTAAGAAGGGAATCTCGATAATGTTTT
>JACPLG010000013.1 GCA_016186625.1 Candidatus Levyibacteriota bacterium | reverse complement strand
TTTGATGCACCGTTAAACATGGTTGTTTGGCGTCTATTCCAAAAGCTGTTTAACTCACCTTTTTTAGAATCTTGGATAATCAGATCCATTGGGATAATAGTCCAACCAAGCCTTACTCCGGTAAAACCTGACCATTTGGAGAAACTTGAAATTTCTATGGCACAACTTTTAGCATTTGGTACTTCATAAATACTTCTAGGCAATTTTTTATCTTTAATATACATACTGTAGGCGCCATCGAAAATAATTACGGCTTTGTGTTTAATGGCCCAGTCAACAAATTGTTTAAGTTGTTTTTTAGTTGCAACAGCACCTGTTGGGTTATTTGGACTGCAAATATAGATTAAGTCTACTTTTCTATTGGGAAGTTTTGGAAAAAAGCCATTTTCCTGCGTAGACTCAAGGTAAACAATATTTCCATATCTTCCATTTTTAAATTCTCCTCCTCTTCCTGCGATTACATTGCTGTCAACATATACCGGATAAACTGGGTCTGAGACTGCGACTACATTGTCTTGTCCAAAGATTGAGCTAATATTTGCACTATCTGTTTTTGCGCCGTCGCTTACAAATATCTCTAAAGAGTCAAGGCTCACTTCAAAGTTTTTATAATAGTTTGCGAGTTCTTTTCTAAGCCTTGCATCTCCCTGTTCATCGCCATATCCAGTGTATGTAGCAACATTGGAAAGTTTCTTAACTCCCAATGATAAGCCGGCAATAACACTTGAGGGAAGTGCCTCTGTTGTATTGCCAATTCCAAGCCTTAGTACAGAAACGCCATTATTTTCATTAACAAACTTCTGGGTTCTTTTTGCAATTTCTGAAAAAAGATAACCTGCTTGTAATTTTCTGTAATTTTTATTTATAGTCGCCATATTGTTTTTCTCCGCCGAATCTTACTTTTCGCCTTTTCAGTTCTATTCGAACACGGCTCAAAGAGCGATTTTTGGCGGACAAGCCACTAAAAAACCCCTCCATTGAGGGGTTTGTCATTTTCTAGTTTAAAGATTTATACCAAGACAAATCCCCTCTCTGAGAGGCTCTTCTTGTCCTTCTTGCTAACTAAATTAAAGTTTCTCATTTAATAGAAAGCATTATCGCAAAAAAAACTACAATAATCAATAGGCAAACAAATTTAATAAAAAGTATAATACTTGGTAGTATTGAACTTTTTTTACTAAGACTGTGAAGTGAATTTACTAACCAAATCGTAGGCTTTTTCTTTGTTTTGCTCGGTAACCGGCACTTCAACCAATCCCTCATTTGGCCTGCCCGCAGACCTGTCCGCCAAAGCTTTAGCGTCGGAGGAAGCCTCGGCGTAGGCGGGCTGGCCATAGTAAACGGTAAACCCAAGAGGCGAAATAAGTAAAGCTGGCAAAACTGCCAAATCCTCTTCCCCTTTCACTAGAATTATTTTTCTATTTTCCGTACTAAATGCTTTTTGAACGGCTTCGAACAAATCCCATGTAATTGTCCCAGCTGGATTTCCTACTTTAATTGTTTCTATATCTTCAACAAAGCCCAAATCTGAGAGTTTTTCAAACATTTTCTCCCTGTGAACTTTGAAATCTACAACTGACAAAAATTGCCCCACATTTTTCTCATTAAATTTTTGAGTTGAGATGTCTCCGATCGTTATAGCCTTCGAACCGTCAACACCTGATGGAACCCAACTCAATAATTTTCCTAGAGGTTTTTGCAAGACCGGGCGCAAATTTTGTGGAAGCTTTAATGTTTTATCTCTCCAATTATTTCGAACATATAGCCGCCCGCCTCTATTAATTTCTCCTTTTCTAATTCTGGTTGAGGAGATTAGTCCACCATCATCAGCTTTTTCCATTTCAATGACAATAATTTCAAGCTGTGGTAAATCAAGCTCTTTTCTTTTTTCATTAATTTCTATAGCTGTTTTTTCTGTTTGAGGAGTCACCGCAATTGCATTTGGATCAAACTGTCGCGTCAAAAGTGGTCCAAAGACATCATCAATTGAAATAATTTTCGCTCTATCCGCCACCCCAATTGAAGTTAAAAACTGAAGAACTGTTTTTTTCCTAATCTCAAAATCTTCGATGTCTTTTAAATCTTTAAAAGATTTAACATAACTATTACTGGTTATACAAACAATAACTTCATCTGTGACCTCAAATGATTTTTCCAAAAAAGACTTGTGCCCCTTATGAAAAAGGTCAAAGGTCCCAGAGGCAATAAGTTGATCGTATTTCACTAGGGAATTATCTCAGGAGGGAAAGCTCTTTTGCAACTTTTTTGAATGCGCCTATTCCAAATTCTAAATCTTTTTTTGAATGTGATGCGGAAGGAATTACGCGAATTCTTGCTTTTCCTTTAGGCACCATGGGAAAAACAATTGGCGTTGCGAAAACATCCAGTTCGAACAGTTTGGCCGAAAATTCGCGGGCTTTATCCTCATCTGGAATCATCACAGGAGTTATTGGGCTCTTAGAATGTCCAATATCAAACCCAAGATCGGCAAACTTTTCCTTGATGTATTTTGTATTATCCCAGAGCTTTTTGACTAGCTCATCTGACTCTTCTAAAATCTTTACTCCTTCAATAAGAGCTGCTGTATCTGGAATTGTTAAAGCATTGCTAAACAGATATTGGCGGGCTTTTTGTTTGTAATAGGTAATAAGCTCTTTTCTTCCGGTAATAAATCCTCCCATAGTGGAAAATGCTTTTGATAAAGTCCCAACTTCAATATCAATTTGTCCGTGAATTCCATAATGATCGACAATCCCCCTTCCTCCTTTTCCTAAAACTCCTTCTCCATGTGCATCATCTACCATAGTAAGTGCCCCATACTGCCGAGCCAAACGAACAATATCTGGAAGTGGCGCCAAGTCACCGTCCATTGAGAAGACTCCATCAGTAACTATCAAAATTAAAGGCTTGCGATTGTCATTTTGAGGCGCAGCCGAAGAATCTTGGGATCCTTCACTGTTGCTCAGGATGACAACCTGTTTTAATTTCTCTTCCAGATCCACCATGTCCAAGTGTTTATAAATAAACTTGTTCTTAACTTGAGAAAGTCTTATTGCATCAATAATTGATGCATGATTCAGCTCATCTGAAATAACAATATCTTCCTTGCCAATAATTGTTTGAATTGCTGCGCAGTTGGCCATATATCCGCCGGTGAAAATAACTGCAGCTTCTGCGTGTTTAAAGCGAGCCAAATGATCCTCGAGTTCTAAATGTAAAACATGGTTTCCGGCAAGAGTTCTATAACCAGTCCCAATTCCGTATTTGCGTGCTGCGTCTGAAGCTGCTTTTGCGAGTCGAGGGTCAACGGACAGACCTAAATAGTGGCTAGAACAAAAATTTAATTTCTTTTTTCCTCCAATTGTGAGGTATGCACCTTCTCCCGACTCGATGATTCGAGCAGATTTTCCCGTCTTTATAGCCTCCTCGATTTGCTTGTAGAATTTATCCATAGTTTAGAGTGAAAGAAGAATTTTGCCGCATTGGCCTGATTTCATAACTTTCATTGCCTCTTCAAATTCGGAAAGTTTAAATCTATGAGTGATGATTTTTCTAAGATCCACTTTTCCGGTCACGAGAAGTTCTGTTACGTCTTTCCAGGTGTCCCAAATCATTCTGCCAAAAACTGATTCTATTGAGAGTTCTTTATTGATTATATATTTCCCCCAGTCAATATTTATGTTCTCCTTTGGAATTCCAAAAGCTATAATTTTTCCAGCGATTCGAGCTGCTTCAAGCGCAATTTCAATGCCTAGTCTATTTCCGCTCATCTCAAGCACTGCATCAAAAGTTCCATATTCTTTCTCAGGCAACTTATCTGTTACACGATCAAAACCTACCTTCATAGCAAGTTTTCTTCGGTATTCCCGTCTATTAACTCCTACTATTTCCCTAGCTCCGTATGCTTTTGCTGCCATTCCTGCACAAAGTCCAGTTGGACCCAGTCCCATAACCAGAATTTTTTTATCTTTAACATTGGCTTTTGTAACCACATTGACCGCATTACCCAATGGTTCTTGAACACTCATAGATTCAGTTGGAATCTTTGGGTCATTTTTCCAAGTGGTTCTAACTGGAATAGTAGCGTATTCTGCGAACGAACCATCACGTCCGATCCCAAAGAGCTCCATGTTTTCGCAAATATGGTAATTTTTAATACTGCATTGGTAACAATTCTGGCAAAAAATATGCGTTTCGGATGAGACAAGATCGCCCAGTTCAAAGTTTGTTTTATCCGTTGATTTTATCTCAACAATTTCTCCCACCAACTCATGTCCCATGACATGAGGAGGTTTAATGTGACCCTGTGCCCATGGAATCCAATCGTAAATTCCAATATCTGTTCCGCAAATTGAGGCATAAACAACTTTTACTAAAACTTCATCTTTTTGGGGATTGGGGATTGGAATCTTTTTTAGGCTGACACCAGGAGCAGACTTCTCCTTGAGTACCGCGAGCATCAAAGCGTCATTCATAGACTAATTAATAGCCTCTATAGTATAGACTATTTTACCAGCCGGCGCTTCTACTTCAACTTTTTCTCCTACTTTTTTTCCAAGAAGTGCCTTACCTAACGGAGATTCATGTGATATTTTTCTTTCCTTGGGATCTGCTTCCCATTCTCCCACCACTGTAAAAGCCTCTTGCCCAGAATCTGTATTTACCCTCACGGTTGACCCTAACTTGACAGTAGAAGAATGATTGTTATTAATTAAAACAACTTGCTTTAAAAGCTCTTCGAGCTCATCAATTCGCCCGTCTATAAATGAGAGCTCCTCCCGGGCCACTGTGTACTCTGCGTTTTCAGAAAGATCTCCCATATTTCTTGCTGCAGAAACCCTGCTTAACACTTCCGGCCGCTTTGTCTTGGTAAGCTCCTCATATTCTTTTTTTAACTCTCCTAAGCCTTCGCGTGTCAAATATATTTTTTTAGTGTCCATATATACGATAAATCCCTCCAGTAATTTAGTGAGGGAAATAATGTCTGGACGATGATAAACTAAAAGCTTTTCTTTGTCAATGCCCTAGAGTAGTAAAAAGGGCCTTACTAGCCTCAAAAAAGCGTGTTATTCTTCGGGAATTGAAGTGTGTTCGCTTATTACCACTTGATAACCCTCAAGTAGATTACGTGTTGCGGACCCTACATCTCCACCGCTTAAAATATGCTCTATTGCTACCCCAAGTATCGAATTTAATGATTCGTTTAAACCATTATCGAAAGTGCCGCCTATAAATGGGGAAGAAACAGCTGTTTTTGCCTGATCAACAAAGATATATGCATCACTTCCCTTTAAATCTTCTGCTAAATTTTTATTGCCGTAAGGCTGTCCAAGAGATTTTACCTTTGATTGTTCCTGATAAAGTTTTTGGGCAGTTTCCGGCCTTGCTAAAAATTTCATAAATAGTAATGCCTCTTTTTGATTTTTACTACTTGTTGATACCCCATCAGCCCAGTAACTAGCAATATTGACCTTTTTACCAGATAGAAGCTGCGGCACAGGGACTATCTTAAAAACTAGATTTGGGTTTGCCTTTTTAATTTCAAAGTAATCCCCAAAGTATCCAAAGAACATTGCCAGCTTTCCCTGATAAAATAAAGTTATTGAAGGGTCAAGAGTTAAGTCCCAAACACTAGTTTCAATAAGCGCAAAATTTGTGTAAAAACGAAGGGCATCAGAAGCCTTGTCTTCTGAACCCAAAAGATCATTAGGGTCTACTCCGTTTTGAGCAAAAAGAAGAGAAATAATATCAGGCGCATGAGTAATATTTTCAAAAGTGCCTATGCTAGCCCCCGCTATAACAATTTTTCCACTCTCATCTCTTTTTGTAAGTTTCATGGAGACATCAATAAATTCTTGCCAAGTTGCTGGGGGAGAAATAGTTGTATTTTGTTCACGCGAAGCTTCTTCAAAAATTTGGGTATTAATAAAAAGAGCCAAGGTATCCATTTCCATAGGAATCCCATAAATTGCTCCGTTTCTTATCAAATCTCTTTGCGCAATATCATAAAAATTCTGCGCAAATTCTTTTTTCTCAATTGTCTCTTGGGGAAGCGGAAGTAACTGCCCCGAAAACATTGGATACCAACTGTTATGAAATTTAAAAATATCCGGACCTGTTCCATTCTCAATCCTGGTTGTCAATTTTTCTCTATAGTCAATAGGGTCTTGTTTGAGATAGGTGACATTTATATTGGGGTTTTCTTTCTCAAAGTCTGAGATGATTGAGTCAATTGTACTCTCCTCTTCTCTAATGCCCCAATAAATAAGAGTTGTTTCCTTATCCGATGCACTATTAAATTGAGGAAAAATTATATTCAGAATTACAAATAAAATTATTGGAATTATTAAAAGAATAAATCCAAGTATAATCAGACGCTTAACCGGTGATCTGGAAGATAATTTTTGGTTTGCATCATTTCCGTTTTGAATTGCAGAATTTTGTCCCTGAAAAATCGTTTCTTCCGCCATGTTTATATAGTATAATATCAGATACTTCGCGGCAATGAAATTTTCTTTTCCCAAATTTAAAAAAAGGCACTTAAAACAAGCAAGTAGTATTACATTTTGGTTCTGCGCTGGTGCATTAATTTCATTATTCCTAATACTTGGATTTTCTTATATTACATTTCAGAGACTACATGAAGGAAAAATTTATCCTGGAATTAAGATAAATGGAATTGACTTTGGAGGAAAGACAGAACAAGAGGTAAAAGATTATTTTTTAGAAAAAAATGCACAAGCTTCTGATGCTGCATTTGCTTTTAACTTTGAGGAAAAAGTGGCAACTATTTCTGCCAAAGAAATCGATTTTGGTTATGATGAAAATCTTTTGACGTACCAAGCTCTTAGTATTGGGAGAACAAATGATCCCATTACTAACTTAAGCTTAATAATTCAAGCTTATACATCAGGACTCGATTTATCTCCGTCCTATAAGCTCTCGGAGGAAAAATTATACTCAGAGTTAAATACCCTTATTGACTTTATCGATAAGAAGCCGGTTGAGGCAGTATTTACTTTTGAAAATGGCAGAGTGACAGAATTTAAGCCCTCAGAGGATGGTCGTGAAATAGACAAAAATGAACTTGGTCAGCAAATTCTCTCCAAAGCAAGACTAATCCTTAACTATACTTCCCAAAAGATTGTTATAATCCCCATCCCCATAAAAATTATAGAACCAAATCTTACTACGGATAAGGTTAATAAGATGGGCATAAGAGAACTTATAGGATCTGGAACATCACTATTTGCTCACTCAATTGAGAGTAGAATTTATAACATAAATCTTGCGGCATCGCGTCTTAATGGAATATTAGTAGCCCCCGGAGAGACTTTTTCATTTGCAGAGGCAATTGGAGATATCTCAGCCTATACTGGCTATAAACAGGCGTTTATTATATCAGGAGGAAAAACAATACTGGGTGATGGCGGGGGTGTCTGTCAGGTTTCTACGACTCTTTTTAGAGCTGCGCTTAATTCAGGGCTTCCGATTGAAGAGAGAACAGCACATGCTTATAGAGTTAGCTATTACGAACAGGATTCTTTACCCGGGCTAGATGCCACAGTTTATGTTCCATCAGTTGACCTTAAATTCAGAAATGATACTGGTCATCATATTTTAATTCAAGCTTTAGTTGACCCCAGAGCGCTAAGGCTTACATTTAATTTATATGGAACAAAGGATGGAAGAATAACAGAAATAGGAACTCCTGTTATCACAAGTCAGACTCCTGCACCTGAGCCCAAATATGAAGATGACCCAACGCTTCCAAAAGGAGAAATTAAACAAGTAGATTTTGCAGCAGCAGGAGCAAAAGTTTATTTTACAAGAAAAGTAACAAAAAACGGAGAGGTATTAATATCAGAAACTTTTAATTCAAACTTTAGACCCTGGCAGGCGGTGTTCCTTCGGGGAACCAAAGAATAAAAATTGACCTAATTAACCTAATTGCTCTAATTGCCCTAAAATTTTTTGTCATTTTTTAATTGGGATTTGTTTAGAAATTAGGATTTAGAAATTAGAATTTGTGAACAAAGTCTTAACTATTAGTCGAGCCATCAAACTAAGCACGCGATTTAAACAAGAAGCTAAAAGTATCGTTCTGGCGGGTGGTTGTTTTGATATTTTGCACAAAGGCCATATTCTCTTCTTAGAAGCCGCAAAAAAACAAGGGGATAAATTGTTTGTCCTATTAGAAAGTGATGAAAATATCAGTAAAAAAAAGGGGGCAGGAAGACCTGTTAATTCAATAAAAGATAGGTCTGCTGTCCTTTCATCAATTGAAGTAGTAGATTTTGTAATTCCTCTCACAGGCGTGACAAAAGATAAAGAATATGATAGACTTATGGTCAAAATTCGACCAGATATAGTCGCACTCACCCAAGGTGATCCGCAGATTAGCAAAAGAAGGAAACAATGTGAGCTTGTTGGCGCGAAATTAAAACTGGTAATAAAAAGGGTCGAAAACAAATCAACAACTGCCCTCATTAGCAAAACAAAGAATTAAAAATGCAAAATTTTATAAATCTGGTAAAAAACAACATAAGGCTTCTAGTTGGAGGAATTGTTGTTGGCTTTCTTGGAATTCTTCTAGTATTATTTATCCTTAGCAAACAAACAACAAAAGTTTTAGTTAATGATCAATCATTTAGTGTTTCAGTTGCAAAAACGGAAAAAGAAAAGCAAATTGGCCTCTCTAAAACTACTGAGATTAATGAAAATCAAGGAATGTTATTTATTTTTGATGAGCCGGATTATTATTCTTTTTGGATGAAAGATATGAAATTCCCAATAGACATTATTTATATTAATGGAGACAAAATTGTGACGGTAATTGACAATGCCAAGCCCCCAGTAAATGGGGATGGTGTTCTTGAAGTTTATCAACCAGAAGATCAGTCCGACAAAGTCCTAGAAATTAGCGCAGGACTTGCAAAAAAATATAATATAAAAAAAGGAACAACAATTAAAATAGAAAACCTCTAATTTATGCTAATCCTAGGCATTGAAACCAGCTGCGATGAGACGAGCGCTGCCGTTATTAAAGGAGAAACGAAAGGCTAAAAAACCGGAGGTATTATTCCTGAAAACGCTGCAAGAGAACAAATTAAATTTATAATTCCAGTAATTAAAGATGCATTAGGAAAATCTAAAACAGGAATAAAAGACATTGATGCAATTGCAGTCACATATGGTCCTGGACTTATTGGTTCTCTATTAATTGGAGTCGAAACCGCTAAGGCGCTTTCTTATGTATGGAACAAACCTCTTATTCCAACCAATCATTTGCTTGGCCACATATACGCCAACTTCATCCAGATGACAGACAACAGAGGACTGAGAACAGACAGCGGAAAAACAGAAATCACAGCATCTGTTGAATCTGTTCAATCTGCAATCCGTCATCCGTCGTCCGCCTTCCGTCCTCCGGCATTCCCTTTGATAGCATTAATAGTTTCCGGTGGTCATACTGATTTAATTTTAATTAAAAATCACGGCAGTATAGAGTGGCTTGGTGGAACCCGTGATGACGCCGCAGGAGAATCGCTAGATAAAATAGGGAGACTGCTTGGTTTGCCCTACCCAGGTGGGCCTCATATCGAACAGGCTTCGCAGCGTGGCGACGCCAGTCGCTTTACGTTCCCAAGCCCTTTAATTGATTCTCATGATTTCGACTTCAGTTTCTCTGGACTCAAAACCGCAGTTTTTCGCGAAACCCAAACTATGCAGCCATTAAGCTATTCAACTATTTGCGATCTTTCTGCTTCTGTCCAAAAAGCAATTATTGACGTTCTTGTTAAGAAGACATTGACTGCGGCTAAACAGTTTGGAGCAAAATCATTGCTTCTAGGTGGCGGAGTCGCTGCAAATAATAAACTGCGTGAGCAGTTTGAGCTAGAAGCTAGGAGCCAGAAGCTAGGAGCTAAGATTTTTGTTCCTCCCAAAAATCTTTGTACAGACAACGCCGCTATGATCGCAGCCACGGCTTTTTTTAATTACCAAACTGTGTCTTGGCAAAAACTCGATGCCAACCCCAGTCTTTACTTCAATTAGTCTAATTTGCTTCATAATGCTAAAATAGGGGGATGCAAAATGACCTGCTCTTAATTTTAGCCTCACTTATTATTGGTTTTACTGTTCTATATTTCCTTCTTAGCAAAAAACAATCTTCGCAAGAGTTAGATAAAACGCTAATTGAATGGTTAAAAAGCATGCAAAACTCCATGACTGATACTAACTCAAGTATCGTAAAAACGCTTCAGGAAAACTCAAGACAACTTAATGATCGGCTAGATAGAGCGGCAATTGCAATAAGAGATGTTAATAAAGGAATTGGGGAAATGTCTGAAATTGGAAGAAATATGAGAGAATTACAGGAATTTCTAAAGAGTCCAAAACTGCGAGGTAATATTGGAGAAGAAGTTTTGAAAGATTTGATTTCTCAGATGTTTCCGAAAAATAGCTTTCATTTGCAATACCAATTCTCATCCGGAGAAAAGGTTGACGCGGCAATAAAAACTGATGCGGGAATTCTTCCAATTGATTCCAAATTTCCAATGGAGAATTTTCAAAAAATGATAAAGAGCAAAGTTGAAAAAGATAGGAAAATATTTAAGAAAGAATTTGTCCGCGACGTAAAAAAACATATTGATGATATAGCAAAAAAATATATTTTACCTGAGGAAGGCACTATGGATTTTTGCCTCATGTATGTTCCAAGTGAAACTGTTTATTACGAAGTCGCAAACACTCCAGAAATAATGGATTACGCAAGGAAAGTCAGAGTTTACATAGTTTCCCCAACTACTCTTTATGCTCATTTGCAGATGATACTTCTGTCATATGAGGGTAAAAAAATTGAAACAAAATCCCGAGAGGTTTTTGCTATGCTTCGGGCGCTGAAAGTGGACTATGGAAAAGTAGATGACAGTCTTTCGGTTCTAGGCAAACACTTGAATAATGCATCAACTCAGTTTGGAAATACCAATTCCCTATTTAGAAAAATTGGTGACAAACTAAATACAACTAAGGAACTTGAGAAAGAGGTAATAAAAGAAATTAACGGTTAGTATCCGGGGAAGTTTTCATTGAAAATTTGATTTTTCAAAATTCCCATTTTATTAAGAATTCCAAGCATTGAACTTTCAAAAGCCTCAGGCCCCACAACAAAAAATTCACTATTTTTATAATTTTGGACATATTTTTTGATCATATTCGAACCCATCCTTCCTTTCTCAAATTCTGGATAATAATTTTCCTCTTTTGTCAATGTGTAAACTGTTTTTATATTTGGTTTTTCGGATTCTATTTTTTTTAATTCGTCAAAAAAGATTGCCTCCTCTTTAAAAGGAAATGAAACAAATAGAACAATAGGCAAGTCCAATTTTTTATGATCAATATATCGCAGGATAGAGTGGAACGGTGTTATTCCTATTCCCCCGGCTAAAAACACTTTTTGTTTTTTACTTTTCGGATCAAAATCAAAATAACCTAAGGGACCAAATGCACTTATCTTTTGCCCCGGCCGAAGGGAATTTAATGTTAATTTAAAAGAACTTCTTATTATTCTGGTTGTAATGGTTAAGAAATCTTTATCTGTGGGACTTGAGGAAATTGTAAAATAACGAGAAGTTCCCCTTTCATCCGGATTTGAAATTGGCAAATAAATTTTTATATATTGTCCTGGTTTAAAATTAAAATATCCTGCAAAACCTCGTTTGCCTAAGCCACGTTTGACGTGGACGCGGTCAAAATAAAAAGAATAAGTATTTCTTGCCATCTTCTCTTTTTTCAAAAATTCCAACTCAAATTTTTCAACTTTTTTCATCTGCACGTTCGTTGATTATAGCAATAAGTTGTGCTAGAGTTAATAATCACCTCTTAAGTCTTTTCAATATAATGGCAGATAAAAAACTCAATAAGGAGCAACTTCGAGCAGTACAACATGGGAGTGGACCGCTCCTTATAATCGCAGGTGCGGGAACCGGTAAAACCACTGTTATTACGCAGAGGATTAAACATTTAATAGTTGAAAAAAATATTCCTCCGGAAAGTATCTTGGCTTTAACTTTCACAGATAAAGCTTCGTATGAGATGCAGGAAAGAGTTGATGTCCTTCTTCCTTATGGTTATACAAATCTTTGGATTCATACGTTTCATGCTTTTTGCGACAGAATTCTTAGAGATGAGGTACATAACATAGGGCTTGATCCAAACTATAAATTAATCTCAGAATCTGAATCTGTTTTTCTAATGCGGCAAAATATTTTTAATTTAGGGCTTAAGATTTTTAGACCTCTTGGAAATCCAACAAAATTTCTTAATGCCCTTCTAACTCATTTCTCAAGACTCAAAGATGAAGATATTTCTCCCGAAGAATACTTGAAGTATTCTCGAAAATTCGAAATTCGAAATTCGAAATTCGAAATTACCCCAGGGGAAATCGCACAAACAAAGGAGTTAGCTAACGCTTACCAAAAATACGAAGAACTAAAGGTTAAAAACAGCTTGATGGATTTTTCGGATTTAATTTCAAATACTTTGAAACTTTTCCGAACAAGGAAAAATATTTTAAAGAAATATCAAAGCCAATTTAAATTTATATTAGTTGATGAATTCCAGGATACGAATTATGCACAGAACGAACTGGCGATACTTTTGGCGGGGGAAGACAAAAACATAACTGTTGTTGCTGATGATGATCAGTCAATTTACAGGTTTCGTGGTGCAGCGGTATCAAACGTACTCCAATTTAAAAAAAATTTTCCTAATGCAACTATCATAGCGCTTACAAAAAACTATAGATCAACCCAAATCATTCTTGACTCTTCATACAGGCTCATTCAGAATAACAATCCCAATAGGCTCGAGGTCGTTGAAAATATTAATAAAAAACTTGAAAGTCAGTTAAGGGAAACTGATAAAAAAATAGAGCTAATTTATCAAGAAAGAAGTGAAGACGAGGCAGAAGAGATTGCCAAAACAATACAAAATCTTAGCAAAGATTATGAATACAAAGATATTGCAATTTTAGTACGGGCTAACAATCACTCACAACTTATTACCGCAGCTCTTCAGAGAAATAGAATCCCTTACCAATTCTTGGGGCCCGGTTATTTATTCCAACAAGAGGAGGTAAAAGACTTAATTGCTTATTTAACTTTTCTTACCAATCTTATGGATTCTGTTTCTTTATTTAGAGTTCTTTCCATGGATATTTTTCAAATCCCTCAAATCGAATTAAATTATCTTCTAAATTTTGCCAAGAAAAAAAATATTACTCTTTTTGAATCTCTTCATGAAGTTAACCAGACGTTTTTAAAACCGCAGACCTCGCAAAGGCTGGAAAAATTTAGGAAAATGGTGGAGAAACATCTTGAAAAAAGTAGAAGAGAACAAGCCGGACAAATACTTTACGATTTTCTTGTTGACTCCGGACTATATGAGACTCTAGGCAAAACTGATTCAGTAAAAGATGAACGCAGAGTTCAAAATATTGCAAAATTTTTTGATAGAGTTAAAAGTTTTGAGATGGAACGAACGGATGCAAATATATTTACCCTATCTGAATGGCTAAGTCTTATGATACAAATGGGAGACAGCCCAACAGCAGCAGATGTAGATATTAGAGACAGAAACGCCGTAAATATTTTGACAGTTCACTCAAGTAAAGGTCTTGAATTTAAAGTCGTATTCTTAGTCAATCTTGTTCCTGATAGATTCCCTTCACGAGAACGTGCAGAAAAGATTCCGCTGCCCCAAGAGCTAATCAAAGAAACTCTATTCAAAGACTCTGACTTTCACTTGGAAGAAGAACGAAGGCTTTTTTATGTGGGGATGACCAGAGCAAAAGAAAGATTATATTTTACTGCTGCTCAGTTTTACGCCTCGGGTAAACGCCCCAAGAAGCTCTCGCCTTTCATATATGAGGCTCTCCCGCAGTTGACACAACAAAAGATAAAAAATGGTGTAAAGCAACTCTCTCTTGAACAAGTTTTGTCTTCTTATGAAGACAAGGAAACTATAGAGGAAGTTAAGGAGTCTTTCAAGGTTAGTTATATTACATACTCAAATCTGCAGATGTTTGACATTTGTCCAATGCATTATAAAGCAAAAGTAATATTTAGTCTTCCTTCTCCAACTACTGCGGTACAAAGTTTTGGAATTTCTCTTCATAAAACCCTCCAAAATTTTTATAAAAAAATCCAGGACGGGCAAAAGCTCAAAGAATCAGACTTGCTGAAAATTCTAAAAATTGAATGGGAAAGTGAAGGATATGAAAATAAGAAACATGAAGAAGAGAGATTTGCCCAAGCCATAAACATTCTCAAGACTTATCACAAGTCAGAATGTAATCCACCTAAAATTCCTTTAAAACTTGAGTACCCATTTAATTTTACACTGAAAAACGGTGTAAAGGTTTTTGGGGAAATTGACAGAATTGATCCCAACGCAAAAGGGATCGAAATTATTGATTACAAAACCGGAGAGGACAATCCAAAAGCGCAGGAAGCTCATAAGCTTCAGCTTTCAATCTATGCTCTTGGGGCAAATAGAGTCAGGGATGAAGTTTTGAATAAAGAGCCAGAAGATATAATACTTACCCTTCATTTCCTAGATGGAAACACTAAAAAATCTATGAGCTTTAAAAAAAGCGATTTAGACAGGCTGGAAGATGATCTCGTAGAAAAAATCGCAGAAATTGAGAAAAGTGATTTCAAATGTTCAGGATCTGTGCTTTGCCTCAATTGTGAATACAAAATGCTTTGTCAGGGGCCATCCGGCTCCTGACTTATCAGGTATCGCCTGGTACCTGATTGCAATACTATAAGTTAAACTTATGCTGGGAAGTTAGTAAGCCAGATTCTGTTTTAGTCTGCAATCTATCTCAGTTGTGATATTTGGTCACATTGCCCGCCTAAGGCGGATGCCCTTCTTTGATGCCTGTCGCGTTTTACGCGACTTCCCAAAAGCTGGTGAAGCGCATCTGTCGAAGGTTACAGCAGGTGGGATTGCCCGTTTCACTCCCGCACGTCTCTGTTGCTCTCAGATTTTGTTATTTCAAAATCTGTTTCAAACTCGTTTAGCGGTATAAAGTCTGAACACCGGCTATTTTCCGTTCGACAGGCTCAGGAAATCCTGAGTGCAATCGAAGGATTCTAGCTGGAGCTTACGCTCCATCCCTTGCTTTTGTGCTGTCTGGACTTTCCTCTCGCCTAAGGCGAGTAGCAAACCTTCTTCCCAGCAAGCGTATTATATCACATCAGCTTATAGTATTGCAAGCACAATAAATATTTTCTCAATAAGTTGTGGGTCTTATCTTACTTTATAAATTGCGGCATTTGCATTCTCGTAAACTTTTTCTATCCCCACATCGGAAGGATTAAACGAAATTGCTTCTATATAATCTTCATATTTTGTTAAATATATATAACTGGCGTTGTTTTTCTTCAAAATTTGTCTTGCTTCATCTGGATTTTTAGCCAAAACAAAATCCAGGCTATACACTATATCTTTTCCGCTAAATCTTTCAACATAATCTTTCCTTCCCTCCATCGCCGCTGGCTTATGCTTACTTTCCCAGCTACAGCGGAGGCAGTCTTTTTCATACAGCAAAACCTTACCTCTATCAAGGTTTTTCAAAACAAAGAGAGCATCAATTTCTGACTGACTTACATATAAGGGCCTGTTCGTTCTAAAAATAAAATATGATACTAGTCCAATAGCTAAAACTACAATAGCAAACTTAAAATATTTCTTATTTTTCTTTTTCGCAATGGTTAAAACTATTGAAAATAAAATCGTTGCGAGTATTATCCCGAGATAAATTATCAACGGACTGCCTCTATATTTTAATGCAAAGGGTATTTTAGGCTTAAAATCAGTAAAAACATATCCATCAGAAGAATAGGCGTATTTTTGCGAAGGATAAATGCTTTCAGAATTAATCTTAACCAAACCGGAGCTCAATATTCTAGAGTCAACTCTTAGATTAATTCCATGCAATTTTATTCCCTCTTCATCAAAAGTCAGCTTGCCCTTTTCAAATGTAATTGAACTATTATCAGAATTAATTAAATAACCAGTGTCAAGTGTGATTTTTAGATCTGGCTCGATTTTTGAATCGATTATAGGCGGGACTATGGAGAACAAATCATATTGTTTGTTGGGAGAAACATAAAAAGGCTCTTGGAAATCTTGAAAATAGGCTCTTAAATCAACTATTTGAGTACGATTATCTCTAAAGTCATGGATTATTCCCACTCTGTATTTTGGGCTTTGAAACCAGTAAATTCTCTTTGTGCCTCCTAAAATATCTGAACTCTCAAGAAGAACCTCTGGAGAAAGTTTTTTATATCTATCCATATAAATGGTGGCAAAATTTTTCATTGTTGAAAACTGGACTTTCCCTTCACTTACTAAATCCTGAGCAATTGATAGTTGTGTACTGAAATTATCTTTGTAAAAATGCGCAGGAAAATCTCCTTCAAGTCCAATTGTTATCTGGCCAAAATCTCTATCTGTATATAGCCGGAGTAATTGCTCAAAATAATTATGGTCAAGATCCGAAGGAAGTCCAGCAGGAAAAGCTGCATTAATTTTACTAGGATAGTAAGGAGTTGACCAATATGTCCCCCAGACATGGTATCCGTCTGTGCCGGCCTGGTCAGAAACATTAAGATTGGCCGTAATTTTATATTTTTTTGACATGTAATCTAATGAAAATGAATCAATCCACCAAGCGCCAACAGAGGCGGGATAGTAATCAAACTCTTCTTTGAATTTTTCAAAAACTGAATCAATAAGCTTTATTCTGTCTTCTTGACTATAACCTGGGAGAAAAATACTGCTTGCTCTATGCCAGGAATCAGTCTTGTTGTATTTTATCCCCGCTGCTTTTGCTGAAGCTGAGGAAACCTCCATGAGAATTCCTAATTCTTGGGCTTTATCAAATTTCTTGATGGTTTCAACAGAATCTTTATTATCGATTACATCATAGCTTAGTAACCACGTGGCTGGAAGGTTTCTTTTTTCTACTTCAAAATACTGTGCCTCTATGCTTTTAGCAGAGTCAATTGTATAAGGAGCAATTCTTACGGGATTAATAATTGTGATAAAAGAGTTTTTCTTAGATTGCGCTTGGGCTTTTCCATTTGAAAATAAGAAGAACAACAATAAGATTAGCGAAATAGACGGAAGAGTATTTGCCAAAAAGGCTCTGAATTTAGATGTCATTTAGCCATTTTAGCGTACCGCTTTCTTTAAAGTTTTGCCAGGAGTAAAACCAGGTGCGCGTCTTGCCGCAAGTGTAATTTTTTCTCCTGTTTTGGGATTTCTTCCAGGGCGCTCCGATCTATTTCTAATACTAAAAGTTCCAAAACCAGTAATTACTACCTTCTCTCCTCTTTTAAGCGAATCTCTAATTCCCCCTAGCATTGCCGAAATTGCATCTGAAGATGCCTTATTTGTAAGATTCGCTTTTTTTGCAACCAGCATGATTAGATCTTTCTTTGTCAAATTCATCACCTCCTTCATGTTTTAGCTATCGAATCAATCAAAACGGATAATATTAACCCGATTAGATTAACAATACAATGCATTTGAAAAGCTTGTCAAGTCCCATTAATGTGTTCAAAATAGCAACACAACCCGCCTATAATCGCTCCGTGCCTGCCCGCATCCGGAGGGAGGCGTGAACGAACAGTTCCCAAAAGCCGAACGGTAAGATATGGCCGGGTCAAGATAAGAAAAGTGTTCAATTGGAGCTTTATCCGAGGCTAACTTTTACTCATTTGAAGATACTGCGCGGAATTCCCGGATAGCAGTAACTTTCACTTCTCCAGGAATTGCCATAGATTTACTTACCTCTTCTCTTATCTTATCGGCTAGTAATGTAGTTTGGGGATCATCAAGTTTACCCGGGTCAATTATTACCCTAAGTTCTCTTCCCGCTTCAAAAGCATACGCATCTTCAACACCTTCATATTTTTTAGCAATACTTTCCATTTCAGTTAATCTTGTTGCATATTCTTCAACATCCTCATACCTTGCTCCTGGGCGCGCTCCTGAAATTGCATCAGCAACATGGACTATCACCGATTCAACTGAGCTAAAGGGTGTATCTTCATGGTGCTGGGCCACACAATCAACTATGGCCTGCGGAATATTATATTTTTTAAGTAGTTCTACCCCCAGCTTCACATGACTTCCATCCCCCGGAACCACTTTTCCAATATCATGGAGTAAACATCCAATTCTAACAATATTTACATCAACTCCCACTTCTTCTGCTATGTGAGTACCAATTTTTGTTGTCTCGAGAAGGTGCATTGTTAAATTTTGTCCAAAAGAAGTTCTGAACTTTGCTCTTCCCAAAACTCCAATCAAATCTGTTGGTAGATTAAACACTCCTACTTCGTGGGCTAGTTTTTCTCCCTCAGCAAACATTACTCTCTCAACTTCCCCTCTAGTCTCCTCAACTATCTCTTCGATTCTGAATGGCTGAACTCGGCTGTCTTTTATGAGTTTTTCAAGCGAGCGCCGTGCTATTTCTCGGCGTACCTGGTCAAATGAGGATAATCGAATCACGCCTTCTTCATCTAAATCAACATCAACTCCAGTTGCTTGTTCAAAAGCGCGGATATTTCTTCCCTCTTTCCCGATAATTCTTCCTTTAATTTCTTCATCAGGGATTCTAACAATAGAGACCGTATATTCCGGAATATATGCAACCGCTCCATGGCGCATTGATTCGACTACAATTTCCTGAGCCTTTTTATCTGCAGTTCTTTTTGCTTCTTCTTCCCGTTCTTTTATAATTCGGGCCAACGTTGCTGCCTCTTTTTCCTCAATTTCTTTGAGAAGTTCTGTTCTTGCTTCCTCCGATGTTAGGCCTGCAACTTTCTGGAGCTTTTCTACATATTCATCTTTTTTTTCTCTAATATGTTTTTTTTCTCGCTCAAGATACTCGCGTTCTTGCTCAAGTTTTTCCTGACGCTCTAAAAGTTTTTTCTCAAGTAAGATTAAATCCTGATTTGCCATTTCGTCAAGTCACGACCTATTGCCTGCGTCCTCGCTAAAACTCGGACTTTGGCTTTCCGGTCGGCCTTTCCTCTTCAATCGCGCCAAAGGCGGATTGAGAAAACTGCTTTTTTAGGACAACGAAGAAAACGGGAGTAAACCCGGAGATTAAATTCTTATCAAACTGAGGCATAAATTACAATTCATAACCTGCGTTGACAATTTCTTCTTGTCAAATGAAGTATACTACTTTAATACTTTTTTGACAATATCATAGTTAAAACCTTTTCGAAGAAGAAAACTCATAACTTTTTCGCGTCTTTTTTGTGAGTCTAAACCGCGGTAGAAATCGAGTTTTTTCGCGGCCAACCTTCTTGCGCTTTCAAGATCAACTGTTTTTGTTTGTTCAAACGATAATAAAACCTCGTTAATCAAGTCTCGATTGATTCCCTTTTGTCTTAATTCAAACTCAATTACACGAATTGGTTTGTGTTTAAATTTAGTTCTTTGCTCTATCCAGAATTTTACAAAATCCTCATCGTTTATAAAATTATATGATTTAAGTTTTTCAATAATTTGTGCTTGAATATTCTCATCGATCTTCTTTTTCTTCAAATAATCTTTAATTTCTTTTTCACTCCTGGGGCGGTATGATAAAAAACGGAGAGATAGATTGTAGTATCGGTCAATTATTGTGGTGCTATCCATTTAAAGGAGTCTCTGCCTCGTCTTGTTCTTTTTCTTCAACTCCAACCGCAACTGGAGTGCCTTGAGATTTATTTGCTTTCATAATCTCATCAGTTAATTTATTAGCTAGGCTTGAGTTTTCTCGCAAAAACATTTTTGTTGCTTCTTTGCCTTGCCCAAGCATTGTTTCACCGTGCCTGAAGAATGCTCCTGATTTTTGAATTATTCCCATTTCGACTCCAACGTCAATTATTGCTCCCTCTTTTGAGATTCCATCATGCATTACGTCAAATTCTGCAATTCTAAAAGGACTGGCTACTTTATTTTTTACAATTTTTGCTCTGTGACGTGACCCAATTACCCTGTCTCCATCTTTTAAAGTTTCAATTTTTCGTGAATCAATCCTAACGGAAGCATAGAATTTAAGAGCGAGTCCTCCGGTGGTTGTCTCCGGATTTCCAAACATAATTCCGATTTTTTGTCTCAGTTGATTAGTAAAAATAACAACAGTTTTGCTTTTAGAAATTGCTCCTGTTAATTTTCTAAGAGCTTGGGACATAAGACGCGCGTGGAGTCCCATCATAGAGTCTCCCATTTCTCCTTCAATTTCTGCGCGTGGAACAAGTGCCGCAACGGAATCTATGACTAAAACATCAACCCCTCCTGAGCGAATCAAACTTTCTGCAATTTCAAGTGCCTGTTCTCCAGTGTCAGGCTGGGAAATTAATAGATCTTCAAGTTTTACTCCTATTTTTTCAGCCCAGAGAGAATCTAGCGCATGTTCTGCATCAATAAATGCTGCCACTCCACCTTTTTTCTGAGCTTCTGAAATTACAGAGAGAGCGATCGTTGTTTTTCCAGAAGCTTCAGGCCCGTAAATTTCAACGATGCGACCCCTGGGTAGACCCCCAACGCCAAGTGCAAGATCCAAAGGCAAACAACCGGTTGAAATAACTGAGATCTCAAGCTTTTGGGAAGCATCTCCCATTCGCATTATTGAGCCTCTGCCATACTGCTTTTCAATTTGCTCCATTGCGAGTCTCACTGCATCTAATTTTGCTGAGGAATCAGAAGGACCGTTTGATAGTGGATTTTTTGCCTGCCTTGCCATTTGCCCAATTGTAGACCACCGATTTATAAAATACAAGAAGGATTTTATGATAAAATTGCTTTTAGTCTTTAGTCTCTGGTCTCCAGCTTCTAAGCATGTATAGATTTGAGAAATTAAGAGTATATCAAAATGCAATGATTTTGGTGAAAATGGTTTATCAAATTGCGAATTCATTGCCCAAAGAAGAACAATTTGCGCTTGCTTCGCAATTAAAAAGATCAGTAACTTCAATAATTTTAAACATTGCTGAAGGGACAGGAGGACTTGGTGATATAGAGTTCAAAAGTTTTCTGCGAATAGCACGCAAATCTTTATATGAAACAGTTGCTGGATTAAAAATTGCAGAAACTTTATTTCATATAGATGTATCTAGGGAATTAAAACAAGCAGACATTGTTGGAAAAGAACTCAATGGTTTGATAAAATCTTTATCTAGTCAAAAGACTAAAGACTAGCGACCAATAGCTAATTTTCGCCTTCGGCGAAACGGGGTGTAGTTTAGTGGTAGAATACGCGGCTGGGGGCCGTGTGGTTGGAGTTCGATTCTCCGCACCCCGACATTTGTTCTTTAGCTTCAAATCAACTATAATTAACACTCGATGAAGAGTCTTGAAGAAAGAAAAGAGGAAATTTTTAGGAAGTTTCCAAAGCTTGCAAAAATTCCTCCTGCAGAGTTTCCCCAGCATATTTTTATAATTCCTGATGGGAATAGAAGATATGCTAAAAAACATGGCAAATCTGAAGTTTGGGGCCACCGGGCGGGATTTAAGGTCGCAGTAAAGCTCCTTAGATATTTTAGGCCCCTACCCATACGAGCAGTAACACTTTGGGGTTTTGCCTCAGATAATTGGAGAAGAGAGAAAAGAGAAATAGATAATCTGATGCGAATTTTTGGGTTTATAATTGATAATTATCTTGAGGAATTAAAAGAAAATAACTCTCGTTTTATTCATCTTGGAAGACGTGACAGAATTCCAAAGAAATTACTTGACAAAATTGAAAAAGCTGAAGAGGAAACTAAAAATAATCCCGGACAAATAATTTGTCTGGCAGTTGATTTTGGCGGTGAAGACCAAAACATAAGACTATTGGAAAAAGGAAGAAATTTGCCGAAGAGTGAAATCATAAACGAAGAGACCTTGTGGAAACTTAGAGATTCCCAGGGATTAATTAGATCAGCAGATCTTTTAATAAGAACTTCTGAAACACGAACATCAGATGTTGGATGGATTAATGGAAGCCACACCGTACTCTACTTTCTCCCAAACAAACTTTTCCCAGAAATTTCAGAAAAAGATTTTGCAGATGCTATTCACTACTATAGTCAAACCAAAAGAAATGAGGGTAAATGACAGATTATTATCAACAAAAACAAATAATAGCGCGGGTTGATAAAGAAGGAAATATTCTTGGGAAAATTGAAAAATGGGAGGCCCACAGAAAAGGAATTCTACATAGAGCTTTAACAGTAGCTCTTATCTATAAAGAACAATATATTATTCAGCAAAGACGTCATCCTGCATTTGACGGGGTATTTGATGTCACATCCTCTTCTCATCAAATTTATGTAAATGGCAAACTACAAACTACCCAAGAGGCAACATATGGATGCTTAAGAAGGGAATGGCATTTGGAAAAATCTGATTTGGGCAAACTTAAAAATTTAGGATCAATTTACTATAAGGCCAAAGATCCAAAAAGTAAATTAACAGAGCATGAAGTGTGTGAAGTTTTAGTTACCCAAGTAAAAAATCTCCCTCATCCAAATTATGATTTTGCTTATGGATTTTTCCTTTTGACAAAACAAAAACTCATTGACAAAAGCGGAAGATTTTATAAGCGATTTGCACCTTGGGTTAAGAAAATGATTGAGGAAGACAAATTGTAAATCATCTTTTTGGACTTTGTTTTTTGCGCCTCGCCTTTCCGCCCATACCTACCTTTCTTCGCTCCCTAACTCTTTGATCTCTTGTTAACAAACCTTTTTTTCTAAGTAAAGACTTTATGCTTTCGTCTCTTGCCGCAAGTCCGCGGGATACCCCTAAAACAAACGCTCCTAGCTGGGACACTGGACCGCCCCCCTGTATTTTTGCTGTTATGGTAAGCTTATTAAGAACATTTGCCAATTTTAGTGGCTCTTCATAAATGGTCTTTGAAACATCTCCTGAAAAATATTGAGAAATATCTTTTCCGTTAACTAGTACCTCTCCTTTTTCAACAGAGTGTTCTCCAAACTTAAGACTATTTGAAATTTTAGAATATATTCTAACTCGCGCAACAGCTTCTCTTCTTCTCCCTACAGCGAATATGAATTCCTTATTTGTCTTTCTTTCTTGTTTTTTATTATTCTCCATATCCTGAAAATTTCTAAATCCTAATTTCTAATTTCTAAACAAGTCCCAACCGCAAATGACCAAAATTTAGGTCAATTAGGTTAATTAGAAATTAGGTCAATTATTTTGTTCTTCCTTTTTTAATAAACTTATCGTTATAACTATGTTCATTGCCCTCAAAAACCTTTAAACGGTTTAGCATTTGATCTTTTAATTTGTTTTGGGGGAGCATCCCTGAAACAGCACGCCTAATTATGTCATCTGACTTTCTAATTCTGAGCTCTCCTAGAGTTTCTGTTTTAAAACCGCCTGGGTATCCTGAATGGCGTTTATAAACTTTTTTATTTTCTTTATTTCCGGTTACTTTTACTTTTTTCGAATTTATAACCACTACAAAATCACCACAGTCAAGATTTCTCACAAAATAGGGCTTGCTTTTGCCCATAAGAAATCCGGCAATTTCTGTTGAGATTCTTCCCAGTGTTTTTCCATCAACATCAATCAAGTGCCATTCTCTTTTTATATCCGATGCTTTTGTTGCTTTCATTTACTTTGTCTCCTTCTTGCCCCGCGAAGCCTTGGCGGAGTGGGGTCTGGTTTTCGAACTCGTTCGCTTCGATGCTTTCCTTGCAACCACTGAATGCACAGATTTGTCCACTGAGGAAACTGAAGACTTACTCTGTGCTTCTGTGGACTTCTCAGTGTTTTCTGTAATTGCAGGTTTTTCTACTTTTATAATTTTGTCCGTCCACTCTATAATTGCAAGTTGCGCATTATCCGAAAGTCTTCTTCCTGTTTTAATAATTCTTGTGTAGCCACCAGCTCTACTGATAAACGTGGGCCCAATTTCATAGATCATCTTATCAATTTCAAAAGGTTTAAGATACGGTCGAAGTAATCTTTTTGAAATCTCTCCCTTCTTAGCTTTTGTAACAAGTTTTTCTAAACCGGGACGAATTGCTTTTGCTTTTTCTTCAGTTGTTGTAATTTTTCCTTTCAAAATCATAGCAGAAATAAGTCCCGAAAAAAGAGCCTTTCTTTGATTCCTATCTCTTTTAAATTTTCTACCATATACTTGTTTTTTCATAATTTTAAAAAAATCCGAAGCACGAAACCCGAAATACGAAACAAATTCTAATTTCCTAAACTCAAATGTTTTAAGTATTTGTTATTCGAGTTTTGAAAATTGTTTCGAGTTTCGAAATTCGATATTCGGATTTGTATTTAGGCAGGAAGTTCGATCTCTTTTTCTTTTAATTTTTCTTCTATAATTGTAATAGATTTTCCGCCCATATTTCTCATAGAAATTAAATCTTTTCTTGGGGTTAGGATAAGTTGGCCTATTGTTTCTACCCCACCGTTTCTAAGTGAATTATAAATTCTAGTTGGCAGATCTATTTCATCAATTGTAAGATTTAAAACTGTCTCTGGTATTTTTTGTATTGAGGAATCAGAGATTGACTCTTCTTCGGCTTTTGGCTCATAAACTTGATGAAAGTATGAGGTGAGAGTCCTTCCTGCCTGATCCAGCGCTTCCTTAGGCGAGATTATTCCGTTTGTCCAAATCTGGATATTTAGCTTATCTAAATTTGTCTGTCTTCCGACACGGGTTGCAGAGACTGAAAAATTTACACGTCTCACCGGGGAATATATTGCATCTGTTGGTATTACTCCTAAAGCGTTGCTTCTTCTCTCCTCAGCAAGTGAATAACCATATCCTCGCTCAACTATCATCTCCATTTCAATTTTGGCTTTTTTATCAGCAAGCGTTCCAATATAGTGATCTGGGTTTGCAATTTCAACGTCCTCAGAAAGCTCTAAATCTTTTCCTTTAATTTCCTTTGGGCCTCTAACTGAGAGCTTAACGCTACTTTGATCTTTAGAATTTAGCAGTCTGAAATTTAAACCTTTTATATTGAGTAACAAATCTACAATATTTTCCTTAAGTCCTGGAAGTGTTGAGAATCTGTGTTTTACTCCTGAGATCTTAATAGAAGTTACAGCAACTCCGGGAATAGAAATTAGTAAAACTCGACGAAGTGCAGTACCTAAGGTATGACCGTATCCAGGCTCAAGCGGCTCAATACTAAATTGCCCAAAATCCGAAGTCGACTTCTCTTCTTTTACTTTAAAATTAGGCTCTATCATAAAGAATTATTCTAACATTATCTTGAATAATATTCAATTATCAGCTGTGTATTAAAAGGGACCTCTAGATCGTCTTTTTTGGGCATTCTTAACAACTTTCCTAAAGCGCCTTCACGCACGACAAACGGAAGAAATTCTTTCCGCTCTTCCATAGCCTGTAAAACTGCGGGGTTATTCTGATATTTAGGGCCAAGCGATATAATATCATCTACTCTCACTTGATATGAGGGAATTGTTACTTTTTTATCATTTACAAAAACGTGTCCGTGAGAAACGAGCTGTCTTGCTCCTGCACGTGACCTTGCAAATCCCAGCCTGTAAACCAGATTATCAAGCCTTGTCTCCAAATGTGCAATCAAAAGCTCACCTGTTTCTGCCCTTTTTGCTTCAACATTTCTGAAAAGGTTTTTAAACTGTTTTTCCAAAAGTCCGTAAGTTGCTTTTGCTTTTTGTTTTTCCCTAAGCTGCTCTCCAAATTCGGATAATCTTTTTTTTCTTTTCCTGCCGTGCTGCCCGGGAGGAATGTTGAGCCTGCGTAATAAACTGTTTGAAGTTTTATCCAATACATTTATTCCTTCTCGTCTTGCAACTTTATGTTTTGGTCCAATGTATCGTGCCACCTGTCTTTAAGTTATTAGTGCTTAGTTATAAGTTATTAGTCCAAATCGAACTTATAACTTATAACTTATAACTTTTTCTCCTTTCTTAATTCGTAATTCATAATTCTATATTCTGCGTTTTTTGCTTGCCCTTGGTCCGTTATGCGGAATAGGGGTTATATCAGCGATTTGAGAAATAGAAAGACCAGCACTTTTAATTGCCCGAAGTGCCGAATCACGCCCAGCTCCTGGTCCTTTAATGTAAACTTCAACATTTTTTAATCCTTTTAAGACTGCCTTTTTCGCAACTGCCTCAACAGCTGTTGTTGCTGCATAGGGTGTTGATTTTCTAGTACCTTTAAAACCAACAGCTCCGGCAGAACTCCAGCCTATTGTATCTCCCTTATTATTTGTTATCGTTACCAAAGTATTATTAAAAGTTGCTGTTATAAAAACTTTACCGTTTTCTGAAACCCGATCAGTTTTTTTCTTTGATTCTCTCTTTTTTGTTACTCCTTCTGCCATATTTTATTTCTCCTTGGTTTCCTCGGTAGCAAGCCCCATTTTTATTGCTACCTCTTTCTTTATTGCTCCTATTGTTACTCTCTTTCCTCTTTTGGTTCTTGCGTTTGATCTTGTTCTCTGCCCTCTTGCTGGTAAATTTCTACTGTGCCGCAACCCTCTATATGATCCAATATCCTTAAGTCTTCTTATATTTTCATTAATTTCAGTTCTTAAGTCTCCCTCAAGTTTGTAACCCTCTAAGGCCTTTTGTATCCTTTTCTGCTCATCTTCAGAAAGTGTATTTACTCTTTTTGCACCATCTACCTTGGCTTTTTCTAGAATTTCATAAACATTATTTCTTCCAACACCGTAAATATAGCCTAGTGCTATATCTAATTTCTTTTCATCTGGTATATTTACTCCTGAAATTCTCATATAAATACTAATTTATTCGAATGTTTACTCCGAATTTTTCCGAATATTAGGATATATTCGAACTAATAATTCGGATGCATTCGCATCCTAGCCTTGTCTCTGCTTGTGTCTTGGATTATCACAAATAACCCTCACCACTCCACGTCGGCGAATAATTTTACACTTTGAACACCTTTTTGAAACACTTGCCTGTACCTTCACAATATACTAATCCTTCCGAATCTTTTATGCGAATAGCTCCGAATATTCGTGTTTATTCGAATCAATAATTCGGGTCTATTCGTATTCAGGCTATTTTAGCCTGAAAGTAATTCTTCCTTTTGAGCCGTCATATGGCGTCATCTCTACTCGGACTCTGTCTCCAGGGAGAATCTTTATAAAATTCATCCTCATTTTCCCAGATAAATGGCAGATAATTATTTTACCATCCCCAAGCTCTACTCTAAATAAAGTATTGGGCAGAGACTCCAGAACTTTTCCTTCCACCTCAAATGACCCTTGATGCGCCATAATAAAAATCCGAAGCTCGAAATCCGAAGCTCGAAACAAATACATTTCCGATTACGTTTCGAATTTCGATATTCGATATTCGAATTTGGCCTTTATTATACCAAACTAGCCTCAAAAGGACAAGTACTAACTAGGCTGTTAAAACCAATGGCCCTTTTTCTTTTATCGCGATTGTTTTTTCAAAAAGTCCTGAAATAGATCCATCCGATGTTGCTATTGTCCAACCATCGCTATTTAAATAGGAAACCTCGTGGCCGCCCATGTTGTAAATTACTTCAATTGCTATGGTCATTCCACCTTTAAGAAGAGGGGTCTTTTCTATCTTTTTGTTAAGAAATCCAGGAACCTCCGGATCCTCGTGAAGCTGCCTCCCCACTCCATGACCAATTAGCGCTCTTACAACCGAGTATCCTTCCTTCTCAACAATCTCTTGAATTGTTTTAGAAATATGCCCAATCCTATTCCCCACAATTGCAACCTTGATAGCCTCCTCCAAAGCTTTCTTCCCAGTTTCTAAAAACCTATCAATTTCATCTTCATTCAAACTTTTGCCTTTTGACTTTTGCCTTTTGACTTTAATTGTCTCCGACATATCTGTGTTAAATCCTTTGTAGTATACTCCACAATCAACTCCCACAACATCGCCTTCTTGAAGTTTGCGCTTTGTAGGAACTCCGTGAACAACTATGTTGTTTCCTGAGATACATAGGCAGTGGCGGTATCCCTTTACTTTCTTAAATGCCGGCTCTCCACCTTTTTCTCTGATTAAACGCTCTGCAAACTCATCCAGCTCAAGCTCGTTCACGCCAGGTTTTATGCTATCTAAAACTTCCCCCAAAATCTCTGCAAGAATTTTGCCACCCTCTCTCATTATTTCTATTTCTTTCTCTGTTTTGATATCAACCATTTAACTTCTCTATTATTTGCTTGTGAACATCTTCAATTTTTCCCTCGCTATCAATTTCCGCAAGCAAACCCCAAGTTATAAAATACTCAATTACCGGCTTTCTATCTTCATCTTGAATTTCTCTTCTTTTCATTACCAATTCTTGCTCATCGTCTCCTCTTCCTCTATTAACCATTCTTCTAATCATTTCCTCTCTGCTTACGTTCATCAAAAATACTCTATTTACATTAAGGTTTTTAGTTAATAAATATTTGTTAAAGGTATCTAGATCCTCCTGGGTTGCTGGGAAATTATCAAGAATAAATCCGTCAATTGTCTTCTCAAGCTTTTCTCGCAGTAAATCAAATTTTAATCTAATCGGGACGTGTTGACCTTTCATGCTATACTTTTCAAACCCTTCAATAGCTCTTGGGTCACCTTTTTCATAAGCCTTGCGAATTATTCCTCCCATTGAATAAACAGGGAGATTTAATTTTTCCCCAAGTAATTTTGCCTGTGTATCTTTTCCTGAAAATGGCGGGCCAATAAAAATAATAATCATAATTTATTTAGAATTTCTTTTATTCTATCTTCGAACTCTTTTTTCCCCCCATTGTTTAAAATAAAATAATCAGAAACTGATAAGCAAACTGCGACTTGAAGGCCTGTCTCTTTTTCTCCAACACCTAAATCTCGATAATCCAGTTTGTCAAAAAGTTGCCTAGTTAAATTTTCTCTCCTCTTTATTTTTTGTAATCTCTCTAAACGAACATTCCTATTTGCTAATATAGCTATCAATTTGAAATCGCTGTTCTTTTTAAATTGCTCGATCTCTCCTATATTTCTGATCCCGTCAATCACTGCATTTGAAATATTATCTTTAGAGATAAACTCAAGAGCCTTACTAGCCAAAATTCCCGATCCTTTTTGGGACCGCCATAAGTTTCCGAGATCTTGAAGATTTTTTCGCGTTATTTTCTTTCCTTGCCTCCTGAGCGCTTCTTCCAAAAAAGAAGAAAGAGTAATCTTATAAAAACCTTTACTTTCGAAAAAGGCAGCTGCTGTTGATTTTCCACTTCCAAACGGCCCGGTAATCCCTATTACGGTAGATTTTTGAGTCACTTCCCAATACTCCTGAGTATATCTTTACTTATCTCTTCGATTGATTTTTCACCATCGATTTCCACAAGCATTCCTTTTTGCCTGTAATAATCAATCGCTGGCTCTGTGTGAATATGGAACGACTCAATTCTTTTTGCAATCGCCGCTGGTGTTTCGTCTGCTCGCTCGTTGCCATTTCGAAAACTAATTCTTTTCAAAGCTTCCTCATCAGTTACTTTGAGATAAATTGCTTTTTTTGCCCCATTCTCAAAAGCGTGCGCCTGAGCAACTGTTCTTGGAAATCCATCAATTATATACCCCTTGGCATACTCAGGTTTTTCAAGATATTTCTTAACTATCTCAACTGTTTTATCATCAGGAATTAAATATCCAGCATTCATAGTTTCCTTTATGTAGCGGCCAAGTTTTGATTTTTCTTTGGCCATTTCACGGAAAATGTGTCCTGTTGAAAGATACGGAATACCTAACTTTTCAGAAAGAATATTTCCTTGTGTTGACTTTCCTGCACCTTGAATTCCTATCAAAATTATCTTCATATAAGTTTGTTGCTCGGGGTCCTGTCGCTCCTTTCCCTCCCGCCAGTGCTCGTCGACGATTCACTCGCCTGCACGCTGTCGGGAACCCTTCCACTCACACCACCCCTCGCTAACTATTTGCTATTTAATATTTTATATTTAATATTATTTCTGGTATCCCTCATAATTTCTCATAACAAGCTGCGCTTCAATTGATTTAATGGTTTCCAAAACTACTGAAACCACAATTAGAATTCCCGTTCCTCCCAACAGAAGTGTTTGCACATTGGTAACCGATCGTCCAATTACAGGCAGAATTGCAATAAAGCCTAAAAATATAGCTCCAGCGGAGGTAATTCTTGTAAGAATATAATTCAAATATTTTGCCGTCTCAGTTCCAGGTCTAATTCCGGGGATAAAACCTCCATATTTTTGGATTTCTTCAGCAATTTTTTTAGGATTGAAAACCACTGCTGTATAGAAGTAGGTAAATACAACAACTAAAAGAAAATATGAAATATTATAAATTGGCCCATTGGGATTAAACCAAATCGTAACCTCAGTTGCAATACTTTTTAGAACTTGATTTGATGAAGCTGTTAGGTAATTTGCAAAAAGACTTGGAAGAAGTATTAGTGAAATCGCAAAAATGATCGGTATCACTCCTGCCTGGTTAAGACGAAGTGGTAAGTGGGTGGACTGACCTCCATACATTCTGTTTCCCCTAACTCTTCTTGCATAATGAACTGTTATTTGTCTGGTGGCCTCATTAACAATAACTATCAGTCCTATCACCAATAGCCCCATAACAACAAAGCTGAGAATGTTAAATAAGTTTTGGGATGTAGCTGTTGTGATGGTTTGTCCAAAAATAACCGGAAATCTTCCAACAATACCAGCAAAGATTAAAATAGAAATACCGTTTCCCACACCTTTTTCAGTAATAAGCTCTCCCAGCCAGACCAAAAACATAGTCCCAGCAGTCATTGTCAGGATAAATGACAATATTAGAATAGGATTATCCAAGAAAATAATTCCTTGGCTTTTCAAAAGAGCAAACATTCCAACAGCCTGAACTGATGCTAGCGGAACTGTTAAAAATCTTGTGTATTGGTTAATTTTCTTCCGTCCCATCTCTCCTTCTTTTTGGAGTTCCTCAAGCTTAGGAAACACCAAAGTTCCTAAATTCATTATAATTGAAGCATTAATATAAGGATTAAGGCCTAGTGCCATTACTGAAAAATTAGCTAAAGTTCCTCCAGAAAAAATATCAAGTAACCCCAAGAGCTGACTCTGAGCAAAAAGTGCCTTTAGCTGGACTAGGTCAACACCAGAAACTGGAATATGGGCAAAAATACGAAAGATTACAAGAATGAAAAAAGTGAACATAAGCTTTTTTCTTACGTCTGGCGCTTTTAAACTGTTTCTAATTAATCTAAGAAGATGTTCCATGTTTTACACGTCCTCCTGCCACGTCAAACGTGGCTTGGCTGGATCATTTTATAACTGATTCAATTCGATTAGACATGTCGCGTTCTACGTGACCGCCTGCTTTCTCAATTTTTTTGGCTGCGCTTATTGAAATAGGTAATTTAATAATTAAAGCCTGTTTAATCTCTCCGTCTCCTAATATTTTAACACCAAATTCTCTTGCGTCCCCAGCTTTTACAATTCCTTTTTTAATAAGTGACTCTACATCAACAACTTGATTCTCGTTAAGTGTATTGAGATATTTGACATTTACTATCAAAGGACCGTGTCTTAGGTTTTTATTTCTTCCTTTTCCGCGTCTCATTGGAAGTCTTTTGATAAGAGGCAAGGCTCCTCCTTCAAAGGATAAAGAAACTTTATTTCTGGCTTTTTGTCCTTTTGTTCCGCGACCCGCAGTTTTGACCCTTCCCGAACCATGTCCCTGACCGAGTCTTTTTTTACTGTGTTTTTTTATTTTTGGCAAGCTATTTAAACTCATTTATTTCCTTTCCTGTTCCCTTTTATATCTTAAAGATAAAAGTCTTAATGCTTCAATTGTTGCATAAACATTACTCGCCTGATTTTTTGTTCCAAGAACTTTTGATGAGATATTATGGATTCCTGCAGCAGTTACAACGCTTCTAACTGCCCCTCCCGCAATAACACCTGAGCCTGGAGGTGCGGGTTTTAAAAGAACCTTGGCAGCCCCCAGTTTTATGTTGAATTCAAAAGGAATTGTTCCATTTATAATCGGAATTTCCACCATATTCTTTTTTGCAATACTTACTCCTTTTCGGATAGCTGAGGAGACATCCGGTGCCTTACCAAGACCAACTCCTACTTTTCCCTTTCCGTCACCAACAACAGCAAGAGCAGAGAATCCAATCTTATTTCCTCCTTTTGTTTTTTTGGAAACGCGATTAACCTGGACTATTTTTTCTTCATACTCTTCCTGTTTTCTGTCAATCTGGGCAGTTATATTTGTATCTTTCATTTTAAAATTCTACTCCTCCTTCCCTGAGTCCTTCTGCAATACTCTTTACTCTCCCATGATATGCATAGCTTCCTCTGTCAAAAACTATTTTTTTAATTTTCTTTATTTTTAATTTACTTGCAAGTAAAAGGCCGAGTGCCTTAGCTCTTTCAGTTTTTGTCCCGCCGTCTTTTAAACTTTTATCTGATACTCCAAGCAATGTATTACCCTTAACATCATCTATGAGCTGGACAAAAAGATGTTTATTCGATCTGTAAACAGACAGCCTTAATCGATCTTTATTAGAGCTGATTTTTGATCTGATTCGAACTTTTCTTCTCAATTGTCTATTCTTCTTTTTCATATTTTATTTTTTATATTTTATATTTTATTTTATTTCGTTCCTATTGCTCCTATCGCTTTTGCCGCTTTTCCGACTTTTCTTCTTATATATTCTCCCTGATATTTAATTCCTTTTCCTTTATATGGTTCTGGGGGCCTAACTGACCTTACTTTTGCCGCTGTGTCTCCAACTAGAGTTTTATCCGGCCCTTCTACGGTAATAATATTATCTTCAACTGAAAACGAAATGGTCGGGTCTGCTTTAATAATTACCGGATGAGAATATCCAACGGAAAGAGTAAGGCTGTTTCCGGCTGCTTGAGCTCTGTATCCAACTCCGGTGAGCTCTAGTTTTTTTGAGAAACCATCCACGACACCTTTTATCATATTTGCGATATTTGCTCTAACCAAACCTGATAAAGCTTTTGCCCGCTCTGTCTCTTCCTTCTGCGAAATAATAACTTTATCATTTTCAATTTTTACGCCAATGCCTTGCGGTATATTAAAAATCAAATTTCCTTTAGATCCTGCTATTTTAATTTGGTCATTTTCAAGAATAACTTGTACGCCTTCTACTATTTGAACTGGTTTTTTTGCTATTTTTGACATAATTTTAAGATTTTAGGATTAAAAGATTTCAGTGATCAGAATATTTTAAACTTATCACTTTAATCTTATTTTCCTATTCCCTGTCTGTCCTACCAAATTTCGAACAAAATTTCTCCTCCTATTCCTTTTTTCCGGGCGTCTTTACCTGTCATAACACCTTGACTGGTTGTTAGAATCACTTTATGTTTTCCCCTTCTTTCAATATCTGAAATAGTCTTTGAAGTTTTGTAAACCCTAAGAGAAGGTTTTGAAACCATAACTGCATCGGAAAGCCTAGGGCTTCTTTTCTCATAAGCAATCACTGCATGCAAAGATCTCCGGTTATCTTTTTTTGCTTCTTTGATTTCTTGCAAAAATCCTTCTTTCACAAGTACCTTTCCTATTTCTTTAGTTATATTTGAATAAGGTAAAGTTACTTCCCGGCGTCTTGCCATTGAAGCGTTTTTTATTCTAGTCAAAAAATCTGAAACTGTATGATTCATAAACTTTTAATTTTTAACCTTAAACTATTAACTTATTTACCAACTGGCTTTTATAACACCCGGTAATTCTCCCTTCATTGCAAGTTCTCTAAAACAGATTCTGCATATTCCGAATTTTCGCATGAATCCTTTTGATCTTCCACAAATATTACAAATGTTCTTTTTCCTAACATTGTATTTTTGCTTTTTTTGAAATTTAACAATATTTGATTTTTTAGCCATGGCTTAACTAGTTATTAGTACTTAGTTATAAGTTATAACTTTTTCTCCTTTAATTGTAGTTTTGACTTTTTCATTTTAAATTTTTTGGAATGGCATTCCCAGTGCTCTTAAAAGCAGCTCCCCTTCTCTATCATTTGCTGCTGATGTTATAATTGTTACTTCAAGACTTTGGACCTTCTCGATTTTTGAAGGATCAATTTCAGGAAATACTATTGACTCTGAAAAACCTAGTGAATAATTACCCCTTCCGTCAAAACTTTTTGTTGTAACTCCGCGAAAATCTCGCAGTCTAGGCAAAACTATCTTTACTAATTTTTCGTAAAAATCATACATTCTTTTTCTCCGCAAGGTTACCATTACTCCAATTTTATCCCCTTCTCTAAGTTTGAATGTTGAAATAGATTTTCGGGCTTTTGTCACTTTTGGTTTTTGTCCGGAAATCTTAGCCAATACTTCAGTTGCAATTTCAATATTCTTTTTATCTGCTAATGCATCCTTTATTCCCATGTTAATTACGATCTTCTTAAGTCTTGGAACAGCGTATTTGTTTTTAAGACCCAGTTCTTTTTTAAGATTCCCGGCTATGTTTGTATTAAAAGTCGTTGCTAAATTTTCCATTTTTATATTTTTTTATTGCATTTTCTGCAAATCCTCACTTTCTCTTTATTATCAATCTTATATCCTATTCTCGTCTCTTTATGACAATTTGGACAAATAATTGCCACATTCCCAATTGGAAGCGGCTTTGTTATCTCTATAATCTCAGAAGGCTTGGTTTGAGTTCTGGATTTGTAATGTCTCTTATAAAGATTTACACCCGGCACCAAAACCATATTCTCTTTTATCAAAACCTTCTCTATCTTTCCTTTTTTACCCCTATCTTTTCCTTTGACAACAATAACTTCATCCCCACGTTTGAGCTTCATCCCGCTAGATTACCCCTCCTTAAAAGGCTTAATGTTATATTAAAATTTACTGCTTTAGACGAAATTTTTCTAACGGGATTCATATTATAATACCTCTGCGGCCATACTGGTAATCTTGGTGAAACCTTTGTCTCTTATCTCTCTTGCAACCGGTCCAAATATTCTTGTACCGATCGGATTTTTATCTTTTCTGTTATCAATCAGAACTGCCGCATTGTCTGAAAATCTTATATATGATCCATCCTGTCTTCTATGTTCTTTTCGGGTTCTTACAAGAATGGCTTCTACCATGTCGCTCTCCCTAACCGCTCCAGTTGGACTTGCTTCTTTTACCACGCATTTTATAACCTCTCCCAGGTATCCAAATTTTCTTTTTGAGCCACCCCTTGCTTGAATCACCATTAAAGTTTTTGCTCCTGAATTATCTGCAACTTTTAAGATACTCCTATGCTGTACCATGATATTAATTAAAAGTTAAAAGTTAATTTTGAACTTTTTACTTTGAACTTTAAACTATTTTGCCTCCTTCTTTGCTATCTTTCGAACAACTTTCTTTACTGGCTTAGCTGATTTAGCTACTTTTCTGCCAGACTCTTTCTGCTTGCCCTCCAAAGCTTTAGCGTCGGCGGGTACTTCAGTTTCTTTCAGTGACACTGTAGTTTCAGGTTTTTCATTTATTATTTCTCTTTGGCCTACAATTTTTGTAATCTTGAAATGTTTGTCTTTGGAAATCGGCCTAGTCTCGGTAATCTGAACTAGAGTTCCAACCCCTGCTTCCTCAAAGCCTCTGTTGTCTGCCTTAAATTTTTTACTTCTCTTTATAAGTTTTTTGTATATTGGATGGGGCGTTTTTCTGTAAAGCTCCACCACAGCTGTATTTTTCATTCCTGTTGAAACAATAATTCCTTCAAATATTTTCATAACTTACTAGTTATTAGCCTATAACTCTTTTTCCTCCTTTGGCGATTCTTCCTGAGCTTGTCGAAGGGCTAACTCTCTTTCCTTAATAAGGGTTAAGATTCTTGCAATCTCCTTCCGAGCATTGAAAATTGACCTTGTATTTTTAAGCTTATTAAGTTTGTTATCAAGCTTAAGTTTAATCAATTCTTCATTTTTCTCTGAAAGAAGCTCTTTTAACTCTTTATCAGATTTTCCAATAATTTCTTTTAATTTCATATTTTATTCCTCTTTTTTTACTATTCTTGTTTTAACGCTTAATTTATGCGCAGCGAGTCTTAGTGCCGCATAAGCGGTTTCACTATCTACTCCTGCCATTTCAAAGAGCATTCTGCCGCGCTTAACCGGTGCCACAAATTCAGTTACATCCCCTTTTCCTCCTCCCATCCTGACCTCCGGCGGTTTCTTAGAAATTGGCTTATCCGGAAAAATTCTTATCCAGACGCGTCCACCACGCTGCGTATAATGAGTTATTGCACGTCTTGCTGATTCAATCTGACGCGCCGTAACCCAACCAGTCCCTTCAGAAATGAGTCCATATTCTCCAAAGGAAATTCTGGTCCCGGCATGGGCAACTCCTGTAAGTTTCCCTCTCATTTGTTTTCTATATTTAGCTCTCTTTGGTACTAACATGGCTCTCCTTTCAGGGCAGAATATCCAATTTCAAATTTCCAATATCCAATTAAGCGAGGGGTGGTGCGAGTGGAAGGGATCCCGACAGCGCGGAGCTCAGTGAGTCGTGAACGAGCACTGGCGGGAGGGAGAACGAGCGACAGGACCCCGAGCGAATTAATTTTTAATTGTAATTTTGAATTTTTCATTTTTAATTTTTAACTTTCTTTCCTATTAATCCAGACTTTGACTCCAATGTAGCCCTTTTTTGTAAGAGAAGGAACGCTTGCAAAGCTTATATGCTCTCTAATTGTTGATAGAGGCACTGTTCCTTGCTGTAATTTTTCTCGTCTTCCAATCTCTGCTCCTCCGATCCTTCCTGCAAGAACCACTCTAATGCCAAGTGCACCGGATGTCATAGCTCGCTCAACAGCCTGTGTCATAACTCTTTTGTGTGGCATACGTCTAGCCAATTGGTCAGAAATATTTTTCGCAACCAGATATGCATCAAGATTTGGTTCTTTAATCGGCTCTATTCTTATATCCATCTTTGGCAGAGTTTTCCCTTTCTTAGTTTTTAAAAGTTCTTTAACTAAAAATTTCTTAAGCTCTTCAAGCCCTGCCCCACCTCTTCCGATAACAATTCCGGGTTTGGAAACATAAGCAGTAATTCTGATGCTATTTATTGAGCGCTCTATCTCAACAGAAGAAATTCCGGCAGTCTTAAGCTTTTCCACAATGGCCTTTCGCAATTTGTAATCCTCAAGAAGAGTTGCTGCGTAATTTTTATCATCAAACCATCTGCTATCCCAGTTATAAACTGGGCCGAGTCTGAATAATTTTGGATTTACTTTATGTCCCACGATTAAAATTCGAAACTCGAATATCGAAATTCGAAACTATTTCGTAACCTCCTTTTCTTCTATTTCTATTTGTTTTTCGTTATTTTTTCCTTTTGAATTTGTTTCGGATTTCGTATTTCTTATTTCGGATTTTTCTTCCAGCACTATCCTAATATTGGTGCTTCTTTTTTTATAAGGATGCACTCTTCCTCTCGTTGATGGCCTATATCGCTTAAGCGCTGTTCCCTCATTTACATCAATACTTTTAATCATGAGACTTGCCCTATCAAGCTTTGAATTATTCACTGCGTTGGCAATTGCAGATCTTAGAACTTTTTCCAAAGCTCTGCTTCCTCTTTTTTCAATAACTGATAAAGAGTCTAGCGCTTCTGAAACACCCAAATTTCTAACAGCTTCTGCTGCCAATCTTATCTTTCTTGTACTGATTCTTAAATCATTTACCCTAGTAACAATTTGCATAAACAAATTAAATTATTAGTTCTTAGTTATAAGTTATTAGTTTAGCCCGAACTTATAACTCATAATTTATAACTTATAACTTTTCCTCCTTTAATTGTAATTTTGAATTTTGCATTTTTGAATTTTTTTATGTTTTAGAGATTTCCCTCGCTACTACTCTTCCATGTGCCCTAAATGTTCTGGTTGGCGAAAATTCCCCAAGCCGATGTCCTACCATTGCCTCCAAAATAAAAACATTAATAAAATTCCTTCCATTGTGAATTGCAAAAGTGTGTCCCACAAACTCCGGAGGAATCTGGCTTGATCTTGCCCACGTTTTTATAGCGGTTTTATCTCCGCTTTGCTTCTGCATCATGACTTTTTTCATTAATTTTAGGTCAACAAACGGACCTTTTTTACTTGATCTTGACATACTCTTTCAGTTATTAGTTCTTAGTTATAAGTTGTTAGTCCAAATCGAACTTGTAACTATTTGCCCCTCCTTTTTAAGATATATTTATTCGAATATTTCTTTGGATTTCTTGTTTTTCCAAACGCAGGACGCCCTGCGTAAGTCTTTGGTCGTTTAAGTCCAATTCCGGATCTTCCTTCTCCTCCGCCGTGAGCGTGTGATCTTGGGTTTTGAGCAACTCCTCTGACTGTTGGCCTAATTCCCATATGGCGTTTTCTACCGGCTGAGCCTATAACTTCATTTTTCCAATCAATATTGGATATCGTCCCAACTGTTGCCATACACGCACTAAGAACTTTTCTTAATTCTCCTGACGGAAGTTTTATCTGAACATAGTTACCTTCTCGGGCTTGTATAATAGCGCCGGTTCCCGCACCTCTTGCTAATTGTCCTCCTCTTCCTGGAGTAAGCTCAACATTATGAACCACTGTTCCCACCGGAATAGAGCCAAGCGGCAGTGAATTTCCAACTTTTATATCGGCATCTTTTCCGGCTAAAACTTTATCATTAACTTTTAAATCAGAGGGCGCAATTATATATCTTTTCTCTCCGTCTGAATAACTTACAAGAGCAATTCTGGCTTTTCTGTTTGGATCGTACTCAATTGAAACAACACTTCCCCAAATATCAGATTTATCTCTTTTAAAATCGATTTCTCGAAGATACCTTTTATGTTCTCCGCCCTGATGCCTGACAACCACTTGCCCTCTACTTCTTCCAGACTTTTTCTTTTTAATTTTAAATAATTTCTTCATATTTTTTTAATTTTTATATTTTATTTTTTATTTTTTTCATCTCCTAGCTCAAACAATCCTATTTTTTGTCCCTTTTTAACAGTAACAATTGCTTTTTTAGAGTCAGAAACACTTTTTTCTGTTCTTCTTGCTCCTACTCTTATTTTTCTTCCCTTTAAAATATTCGTTGAAATATGCGTCACATTGACATTGAATCTTTTCTCAACTTCTTTTTTGATCTCATTTTTGTTTGCGCTCTTATAAACTTTAAAAGTGAACTTTCCCGCAGAAGCGTCAAGCATTGATTTTTCAGTTATGATTGGCGAAATTATCACATTCACTATTTAGTCCTCTTTACAGCGTTTGCCGAAGCTGTGTTTGACGTGGACCTGGCTAAAACTTCAACCGCTTCTTTCATAAAAAGTAAATTCTTGTGCTTAAGAACCTCATATGTATTTAAGAGTCTCGCGGCAGTAATTTCTACATTTTTAATGTTTCTTCCTGCCCTATATACATTTTCCAAATCTTTTTGTGCTTCAGAAGTTATCAAGAGAATTCTTTTCTTTTGGTTTTTATCATCCGTTACTTTTGCGAATATCTTCGCGATATTTTTGGTTTTTGGTTCAATTTTTGTTAATCCTGATAAAACTTTGATTTCTCCCGCCGATGCTTTTAATGAAAGGGCTGAGCGTAGGGCTGCTTTTTTCATTTTTTTCGGAAGTGCTAGCGAGTAATCTCTAGCTCTTGGCCCATGGGCAACCCCTCCTCCAACAAAAATCGGAGCAGACTTTGCTCCATGCCGCGCCCTTCCTGTTCCTTTTTGTCTGTACCATTTGGCAGTAGTGAGCGAAACTTCGCCTCTCGTTTTTGTGTTAGCGCTACCAACTCGCTGATTTGATAGGTATACCCTAACTGCCTGGGCCATTAAAGGCTGATTTATTTTTGCTCCAAAAACTTCGCGAGGTAAGGCAAATGTTCCGTGCTTTGCCCCTTTTGCATCATACATTGGTGCAGAAGGAGAACCTCGCCTTACCGAACCTCGAACTGTTTTCCCCGCAGTTTTCCGAACCGTTCTCTTAATCTTACTATTTGCTATTTGCTTTTTGCTATTTGCTATCTTATTTGGCATCTTTTTCTCCTTCTGCTTCAGCTACTGGCTTCTCACTACTTGCTCCTGGCACTTCGCTAGTTTTCTCCTGATCAGTATCTGAACTCTGAACATCCGAATTCTGATTTCCGGAAACTTCTACTTGTTCGTTCTGATTTTCCGATCCACTGACATTCTGATCGTCTGATTTCTCCGAGTTTTCTGAGGTTTCCTTTGGCTCGTCCGAAGCTTCGTCTTGTGCAACGGAGGCGGCCGAACCTTCTCCCTCTGATACCTTTGATACGCTTGATACTTCTTCCACCTCTTTATAAAGCGGTACAAACTTCTTGTCTTCTCCAACCTTTTTAACAACAATCAAACCGTCAGTGATTCCCGGAACTAATCCTTTAACTACCAAAACCCCGTCAGCCGTAACATCAACTATTTTTAAATTTCTAACAGTTACGTTGTCCGTTCCCATTCTGCCCGCCATTTTTTTGCCTCTATACACTCTTCCCGGCGTTGTTCCCTGGCCAATTGCACCGGGAGCTCTGTGCCTGTCCGACTGTCCGTGAGTTTTTGGACCGCCATGAAACCCGTGTCTTTTAACAACTCCAGCGAATCCTTTTCCTTTTGAGACACCTGAGACATTAACTGTGTCTCCAGGCTGAAAAACTTCCGAAGGATTCAGGACCGAACCGACTTGCGGAAGTGGAGAATCATCAAGAATTCTGACTTCTTTTAAAAATTTAGGGGCCATATCTCTCTTGGCCCCTTTACCATGTCCCACTTCTGCGCGCGTTGCATTCTTCTTAATACCAAAACCAAGCTGTACAGCTTGGTAATGATCGCGCTCCGAAGTCTTAACTGCAATTACACAGTTACCCTTAACGTCAATAAGAGTAACCGGAATTCGCATTCCGTTTTCCAAAAACTTTTGGCTTTGCGATTTTTTTACTCCTATTAAAGCTAACATATAAAAATGTCATTCTGAACGAAGTGAAGAATCTTAAAAGATCCTTCGTTTCACTCAGGATGACAAAGGGGCTAAGCAACAAAAAAGCGACCACATAGTGTCGCTCTCTTCAAGAGTTACTTTGAAAAATGAGCCTATGTAGCTACAATCACCTCCCTCCGGGCCAGAAGCCCTCCGAGGCCGGTGGCCTGTGTTTGTCTAGCCATTTTGTACTTGTAATTATAGCTAAGCATATGCCTAAATGCAAGAGGAATTAGGTTCCTCTGAATGCTAAAGAGATCCAAACCCTTCTAAGATCTACTTTACTTGCCGGTACAAAATCTGTTCCAACCTCAACTTGTCTTAAGTCCCCAACTGTTCTATTTGATTCGAGTCCCTGCCAAGTATAAAATCTCTGACCTTCACCCAGAGTGCTTCCCAGAGCTGCCATAAGCCCTCTTTTTTCCTGAGCAACAATCGCCCCCATAAAACCTTGCCAAGAAGCGGGACTCTGCGCAAGTTCCTCCACTCTTACAATCCGCGCTTCAAGCCTGGCAATGTTTTCGGTACTTTCAAGAAGATCTTCTGGCACTCTTCTTATCAGCGCTGTTTCGTGTCTTCTTTTTTCCATTTCCACAGCGCTTCTTATCTGTTGAATAATTAATTTTCTTTTATCATCAGAGTAGGCCACCAATGAGGCTACAAGTGTTCTTTCGTGAAAATCTCCAGTTACAGCATAAATTCTTCCAGCAAAATCAGTTGTTAAAACAGAAGAAGGTTCTCTTCTTCCCTTAAGTACTCCTATGGTGGTAGGACTAAAGTCTAATCCCAAAGTTGGTTGTTCGTGAGCCATGGTTGGGAATTATAACACAGAATCTAGGGGCAATTATAGCAAAAGGTTATATGTTTTGGCTTACGGCGAGGATATTTCCATCCGGATCTTTAAACCAGGCAGCTTTTTCTCCGTCCTCCTCAAAAGTTGCAATTCCTTTCTCATTAGTTTTTAAACCAGGAAAATCGTACTTCTCAAAAACAATTCCGTTTTTGCTCATATCATCAACTTTGGCTTCTAAATCCGCTACTTCAAAGGAGGCCAGTGTATGTTCTGATTTTGCGGGACCTCTTTTATAAACATAAAGGTTTGTTCCGGCCCCAGCCTCAAACATTATTCCATAGTCTGATGCTTTGACAACTTTAAGTCCAAGTTTTCCCTCATAAAATTCACGGGCTCTTTTAAGATCTGTTGTTGGGATGACAGTTGAAAGTGGAGCATTCCCTAACATGGGGTAATTATGCGACGAAAGAAATTTAATGTCAACTAGCGCAAACTAGATCGGGCAATTATAGCAAACGTTTAGTTTTGTTTTCGCATACTTCAATGATTTAAATCATTGAAGTGATAACGAACCTCCCCTTATGTTTAGAAATTTAAGCTTAGTATCGTGTACTAGTCGACGGATATTTTACCCTTGCAAGGTGAGACCTTTTGAGGCTAGGATTGATATTTTTGATGGGCAATTATAGCACCCCACTCCGCATGAGGCTACGAGGGGCAAGGAAGAGTGTTTACTAGAAATTAAAATTGTGGAATTGATTGAAAATTGTAAATTGAGAATTGAAAATTACCTGAAGGGATTACATTTTGATTTCTATGTTGACTCCGGCGGGCAGGTCCAAGTGGCCGAGACTATCCATGGTTTTTTCTGTGGGACTGATAATGTCTATCAATCTTTTGTGGACTTTTATTTGGAAGTGGTCTCTGGCGTCTTTATCTATAAAAGGGGATCTGTTTACTGCGTAGACTGATCTTTTAGTAGGAAGGGGAATTGGCCCTACAACTTTAGCTCCGGTTCTTATGGCCGTATCTAAAATCTGCTGACAACTCGCATCAATTACTCTCGCATCATAGCTCTTCAAGCGAACCCGAATTCTTCCTTTTGGCATACTAAAAAATCAAAGAGCGAAGCTCGACTTGAGCTTGCCGAACGATTACTTAATTACTTTTGTAACTACTCCTGCTCCAACTGTTTTTCCGCCTTCTCTTACTGCAAACCTAAGTCCATCTTCAAGCGCAACAGGGACAATAAGTTTTACGCTCATTTTTGTTGAGTCTCCTGGCATTACCATTTCAGTGCCGGTTGGTAATGTTGCTTCCCCTGTCACATCAGTTGTTCTTAGATAAAATTGTGGACGGTAGCCGGTAAAGAATGGCGTGTGGCGTCCGCCTTCTTCTTTTGTAAGAACATAGATTTCTGCCTCAAATTCTGTGTGAGGAGTAATTGATCCCGGTTTGGCCAGAACTTGACCACGCTCTACATCATCTTTTTCAACACCGCGAAGTAATACTCCTACATTGTCTCCAGCCTGTCCCTCATCAAGCTGTTTCTTAAACATCTCGACTCCTGTTACAACTGTAGACTTTGTATCCTTGATGCCGACGATTTCAACTGTATCATTAATTTTTACAATTCCCCGCTCAATTCTTCCTGTTACAACAGTTCCCCGGCCTTTAATTGAGAAAACATCCTCAACCGGCATAAGGAAAGGTTTTTGGGTATCTCGCTGCGGTGTTGGGATATCAGTATCCACTGCATCCATTAAAGCTTGTATTTGTTTTTCAGCTTCCCCGTCTCCTTCAAGCGCTTTTAATGCAGATCCGCGAACAATTGTAATTTTATCCCCCGGATATTCATATTTTGTGAGTAATTCCCTAACTTCCATTTCAACCAGATCCAAAAGCTCTGTGTCCTGGACTATGTCAGTTTTGTTAAGGAAAACTACAATTGCCGGAACTCCAACTTGGCGGGCAAGTAAAATGTGTTCTCGGGTCTGTGGCATGGGACCGTCCGGAGCGCTAACTACAAGAATTGCTCCGTCCATCTGGGCTGCTCCTGTAATCATGTTTTTTATATAATCTGCGTGTCCCGGAGCGTCAATGTGGGCGTAGTGGCGCTTCTCTGTCTCGTATTCAACATGGGTAATATTAATAGTAACGCCCCTTGCTTTTTCTTCTGGGGCGTTGTCAATGTCCTCATATTTTTTTGCTTGCGACATTCCCTTCTTTGCAAGCACAGTTGAAATTGCTGCAGTAAGGGTTGTCTTACCATGATCAACGTGACCAATGGTCCCTATATTTACGTGTGGTTTTGTTCTTTCAAATTTATCTGCCATATTCAAAAAAAATTAACCAATCAAGGGTTAATTTTTATCCTATCTAACCTAGAAAAACCATCACGAATTTGATGGTAAATGAAATATACAATATTTCTCGCCCAACGTCAATAGGTATTTTCTATTTCTTGGGTTCTGTTTTTCTTTTTTCGATCTTTTTCAGAGAATACATCATGGCATCATGAAGATTCAATTTTTTAATGCGTGCCAAACGCAAGATTGAGACCAAAATATCTCCCATTTCTTGTTTGTAAGTTTCATCAGCTTGCGCTGCTAGATTTGTAGATTTTCTCCCATGTTCGGCAAGATACGCTCGTGACATTTCGCCAACTTCCTCGACGATCTGCAAAATCAAGATCGAACCGAATTCTTTGGAGTCTCTTACTCCTTTATCAATATTGTCAAGATATTTAAAATAATAGCCAAACGGCGCAATTTTTCTTTTTGCCACGCCCTTATTATAACAAAAGCTGATATCATAGTCTTTATGAAAGCCTTCACAATAAAGGTTGGTGACAAATTCCTTGATTACAGACTTGGCCACAAAATTAACATAGCCTCTTTTGGTAAAGAGCTAAAAGGCAAAGGATACGGGATAGAAAAATTGCAAATGGAAGGCAGACATGTAATTGGCACTCTAGGAAGAAGTAATAAAAAATTCTTTGTCAAACTCGCAACATCTGAGGGAATGAGTTGGCTTACACAAAACGAATTTGAGTGGAATAATCAGTTTAATAAGCAAAATTCACGCAAAAACTCTAATTTTTGGGTTCCTATAAATTATGACTCCGGTTATTTTCAGAAATATTTATTTTACGCAATTTATGACTTTGTGGAGGGAGAAAAAATAACAGAATATGGATCTTCTAATCAGATTCTTCTAAAAGAAACTATTGAGGAAATAATAAATTTCTCCGAGCTTATACAAAATCTAGATATTAAAAATTTAGCTCCTAATGAACTATCTCACGGCCTTTCGCACTGGGAATGGTTTGTTGAAAAAGCAAGACTGTGGCTGTCTGACATTCCAAAAGATGTGGTTCAACAATATCAAATCAGAGAGTTGTTGAAGGTTGTCGAGAATGGGGCAAGGGAGCTCGAAAAACGGCCGAGACACGGGGACCTTACTCCTTGGCATATTTTTAAATTAACAAACAACAAGCTTTATCTTTTTGACGCCGAGCATGCTTCATCTGAGAGTGTGGAGTATTATGATATTGCTTATTATATTCAACGTGTTTTTAGCATTCTTGAAAATGATAAAGTAGCTAATGAGATTCTTGAAAAATTGGAAGATCGAGGCTACGATATGAAAAAAGTAAAAACAATTCTTGCATCACGCGCCATTGGAGGATTTTTAGATAGGTCACTGCGAAAGAAACCAGATTATAAAAGGGACCAAGAATTTAAGAAATTAATCCTTAATCTTTGATTATGCCCTGTCTTTTGGCATCCAGCCAAAGGGGTTTGAGGTATCATGAATTCTGCCCGGGTTATCTGAAACTGCGTACATCAAGACGAAATTTGGGATTGATTCTGCTTGCAAAATAGCGCGTATCAAACTTATTAAATCATTATGTGACAGCCATGCCGCTCTTTCCTCCGCCGGATGCTCCGCTCCTGCGGGCGAATTTCTCTGATTCACTCCGCCAAATCTTACACAAACTACCTCAAGTCCCTTTGAAGCAAAATATCTGCCCATTGACTCTGCAAAAACTTTATTTGCTCCGTATGGGCTATCAGGTACAGGAGTTCTGTCAGGAGATAATAAACCCGGGCCTGCCCGCAACGCTCTCGCTTGCGAGGCGGGCGGGCCCTTCCGCCCAATAAAAGTGTCAGCGTGAATAGAGCTTGCCATAATCACTCGCTTAGCTCCAGTCTCAATTGCCGCCTTGTAAACATTAAGAAACATGAGGCTGCTGTCAGGATCTATTTGCTCATTCTTATGATTTTCCGCTTTACTGTTCCACGCAAGGTGAATTATGGCAAAAGCTCCCCGAGCGACCTTCTTTAATTGTCCAAAGTCCCTAACATCCACTTCCGGCAAGCTGGCCTCTATTATTTCAAAATCCTCTGGCAAACCATCCTTAAGAATTATTCCAATCGTCCCTCTGGATCCTGTTATTGCAATTCTTTTTTTATCCATATGGGAAACATATCAAGAGGAAAATAAGAAGTCAAATGAAATTATTATTTCTTTGTTATTCCAAAATCTACAGCTTGAAAAACCCGCTTGATATTTAGTCCTTCATCCGGACCAAAGGCTCCGCAGAGGGTTACCGTTCTTTTTCCAAGAACTGTTCTTCCTCTATTCTTTCCATCCGAGTAAGTGTATCCTGTTACCCTATATCCAGATGGGGGATTGAGTGTGACTTTATTGCAATTCCGGTGGCTGATTACATATGCTTTATATCCCGGTGCCGGATCGCAGTACTTATCGGTCTTTCTGGTCTTTTTAATAGAGTTTATTGTAAAAGTGAAGGCTCTATCATAACAATTCTCCGTATTACTCTGTCTGCCATTAGCATTTGGATCCCTAAATACAATAACATATACCAAACGAGTTACTTCATTTACGCTGGCATTTGCTATTCTTAATCCTTCCTCCTCAGTTACGGATATATAATCAGCAGTAGCTGCACCTTTAATGCTTGGCAAGGGCTGAATCACTTGATAAATGGTGAAGGCAGAATTTTTTATAAACTTTTCGGGCTCTTCTTCTTGCTCTTTTTGCCATATATAAATAGTCAACACTAAACATATTGGCTTGTCAATGGGAATTTAAAGCTATTTTATCTGTAGGAGATCAGTTGTGGAACTTCAAGTAGTGGGATTGGAAAGCCTACTATATCCCTTATACGTTGCCTTTGTTCTTCCGAAGTTCCTGCTCTTATAGTAAGTGCCGGCTCCAAACCATTACCTAACCTTAGCGCGAGAGGACGTCCCCAAACGGCCCCTATCGCTCTTAACTCTTGACCAAAACGACTCGTCAATTCATTAACTTGTCCATTTACTTCTTGATATGTTCCTTTATAAATTTCTATTCTTGAAGGAAGCGTTATTGAAAAACTTCCAATCATTCCTGGCGCTATATGAAGTCTTCTTCTCCGAATCAATGGATCTCCTGCTTCTACTCTTAATCCCGATCTCCTTTGTGCTTGGATTAAAGACTCTGTTTCAAGTCTTATCATATTCTGGGATTATAAGGGTGGAAATTTATATTGTCAATTGATCTTAATTTGTTTGACTTTTGAGGGACCTCCTATCCCCTGAGCTTCCTGTTTATGTAAATAACCGCTGCCCGAAGTTGCGAATTTTTGTAAACGTTTTTCCACTACCGGTAACACCAAGAAGGACAGAGTGCCTGTTTTCCGACTCAATGCTTTTGGTAAGTTTTTCAATTGCCTGTGGTTAATCACCTGATGGTGCAAAATTTGACACAAGTTTAGTATAAAATTCGATTCCGCTCAACTGCCTAATTTATTTTGTTTCGATTTGATGTTGATTGTTTTATTGACAGGTAGATTTGATTTAACTACTATCAAGGTGGTTGAAAGGAGGTGAATAATATGGAATTAGTGCTTCCTTTTCTTGCTGGAGCTTTTCTAACAATGTCTGTGCCATACATTGTATTAGGCATGCAGGGAAAAGCGCTCATAACGCCTCTTGCAAAAAACTCGAGTGCTCTAACAAGTGTTGTTTACGGATATGTGACTCTATTAATTGGTGCTTGGATTTTTAGCCAATCCGGAAGAAGTCTAACAAGTGTTTTATCATTTGATAATTATTCTTTAAGCTTTATTTTAGGCTCTTTTGTGATAGCACTTGTCGCGGCCTGGATGTTTTCAAATCCAAACGCCAAATTTCCCTGGTTTAAATAGTAAGCAAGCTTTCGTTTTGCTTTACTCTTGATCTTGCGTTGAGGTGGTGGGTATTGCCGATCCCATTCTGTTTACTTTCGAAATATATATAGTCCTTACTCTTCCACTTGTGTCTTTGTCCAACCTCCTTAGAGCATCAAGCGAATCATAAAATTGTTTATCCGGGGTTGATGGATCAAGCATTACGTCATGCAATCTTGAATATGCTTCTAACTTTTGATCAAATTCAGGACTTATTCCGCTCATAAATCTCAATACTACTCAACTCTTCCTGTAAAGGTGGATTGGTAGGTCAATCTATTATTTTAGTCTGAGGATGAAATTTAAAATTTTTTGAAATAAAGACACATCCCTCGCATTCTCTCCCTGAACTGCACCACATTGACAAGATGAACCAGTCCAAGAACAGCCCGTTGTCTTAGCGCATTCAGTAGCCGGGTCGTAAGTTTGGGTTTGGGCAGAACAATCACAAGAAGAGCCTGTCCAGCTACATCCGGATTTAGCACACTCTGTCTCTGGGCTACCACTCGAAGAAGTTTTATTACTGCAGTCACAATTTGATCCATTCCAATTACAGCCATATTTTACACACTCGCTTTGAGGATCAGAGCCTTGATAGCTACCTGATGGATCCGCACTATCAAATCTGCATTTATCAGGATTTTCCCGGCAATACTTTTCATATTCTTCTCTTTGTTGCGAATTTTCGAATGAGCCAGATTGCCCGGGTCCGCATTTCTCAGGATTTTTTCTGCAAAAATCTGCATATTCCTGCGCTTTTTGGCCGCCTTCAGCTGACCCTCCATAACTTGCGCATTGACAAGCATTGTTTGCCCACGAACAATTTGGGGTTTTTCTGCACATTTCCTCAGGGTTATAATTCCCTCTGTCACCAAAAGACCTGCAACTCTGTGGATTTTTTTCGCAGTACTGCCGGCACGTTGCTTCTGAATTGCAACCTCCTGGGCCAGAAAAATTTCCACCCTGAGAAGTTGCATATCCAGAACAAACTTGATAGTTAGCAGGATCTGAGCAAAAAGCTCTGCAGGTTTCCTCAGAACTACAGCCCCCTGGACCACTTCTATGTTCTCCTCCCCTAAGCCCAGTTTGTCTTGCAAACTGCGAGCATTTCTCCTTATTCTCTTCCTTGCTACAAACTTCCCGGCACGAGGCCTCAGAGCTACAGCCAAGTATTGACTTTGCCTTTTGAAGAATTTGTGCACTTGAATGATCTTCACTGTGACCTCCGGATAAATTGTTTTGACTCGCAAAATTGCTGCATTTCTCAAAATTTTCTTCTTTGCTGCAAAGCTCCCTGCAAGTGGCTTCTGAACTACAACCAAGCTGAGATCTTGCTTTTGCTAATAAATCAGCCTTCCCTGTATTCTCTTCTTTATAAAATCCCTTACTTTTTGCAAAATCTATACATGTTGTTGAGTTAACGGGATCTTCGCAAAACTGCCTACACTCTGAGTAGTTTTCGCAATTCCCAAGCTCCGCAATAGGAAAAGTTATGTTATATTTTTTCGCTGCTTCCTCAGGACTTTCCTGCGCGAGTACGTTTTTTGGAGAAGTAAAAATTATTCCAAAAGCAAACGAAGTAAATATTAATATTAAGAAAAGTAATAATTTTTTCATTTCAAATTATCAAATGGGTTTTTATATGAAAAGAAAGGATTTACATATTGGGTGCTTTTGTCAAAAGGGTTGCTATATGTTGTTTTAGGAGCTATTTCTGAATCTTTAGAAACCGTAGCTGTATCCGTTGCAGGCGGCTCTTTTTTGCTTGATAAATTAAATGCCAATATCAAACCTGAAATTATAAATACCAAAGCAATAAAAACAATCATTGTTATACCTGCTATTTTTTTATTCTTGGATTTAGATGGTTGAGTAATTGGCTGTTGCGGTATTTGCTGTTCTGGAACTTGATTATCTGATTCCATCTTTTGTCTGCCTAATTTAGGTTTAGCATTTTATAAATTATCTGTCAAGTTTTACCAATTCTTGAATTATCAACTCTCTCTGTAATACGCATAAAGTATGCTACTACATAGTAGTGTATCTTGGGGCTTACTCAATTCTTCCTTTGGGTCTTGAATTTATCTTCTAATGTGTAATCGGGATACAAATAATGTTCTGGCTGTGCCTTTCGTATCTCTGTTTAAAATTTTTAAAGCATTAAGCGCACCATTAAAGTCCCCTGTAGGAGTAGTACGATCACTCATGGCATTACAATGTCTTTCGTATGCCGCTACTTTCTGATCTAATCCTTCTAGTCTTTCTCCCATAAGTTATTATTCAACTCTTCCTGTGAAGGTGGAGGTAGCTAACATTTGCTGCTGGATGTTTTGAGGAACTTCTTCGTAATGTGAAGGCTCCATGTAATAACTGGCTCTTCCTTGAGTCATCGATCGCAATACTGTTGCATAACCAGAGAGCTCTGCGAGTGGCACCATTGCCAGAATTATAGTTGCCTTTCCATGCTCTTCGGTTCCTGAAATTTGTGCTCTTTTTGACGAAAGATCTCCAATTACATCTCCCAAAAACTCAGACGGCGTTGTAACCTCAACTTTCATGATTGGCTCAAGAAGTGTAAGCTTGGCATTCTTGGCAGCAGCCTGAAGAGCTTTTGAGGCTGCAATTTTAAAGGCGATTTCAGAAGAATCAACTTCATGAAATGATCCGTCATAAACCTCAACGCTCATATCTGTCACAGGATATCCTAGATAAATTCCGTTTTCTTGACTCTCCTTTACTCCTTTTTCAATTGATTTTATAAATTCAGCCGGAATCGCTCCTCCTTTTATAGAATTGATAAACTCATTACCTTCTCCGCGGGGCCTGGGCTTTACTCTAAGGAAACAATGTCCGTATTGTCCGCGTCCTCCGGACTGTCTTATATATTTTCCTTCTCCTGTTGCAGTCTCTTTGATAGTTTCTTTATATGCTACTTGAGGTGCGCCCACATTTGCATCAACTCCAAAATCAGCTTTCATAGTGTTGACTTTAACTTCCAATTGCAGCTCTCCTACTCCTGAGATGATAGTCTGTCCTGTTTCATGATTGGTTTTTACTTGAAAGGTTGGATCCTCATCCATAAGCCTTTTGAGGGCCATACCGAGCTTCTCCTGATCAGATTTTGTTTTTGGCTCAATTGCCAAGGATATTACAGGCTCCGGGAATGAAATTTTTTCAAGAACTATTGGTTTTCCCTCATCAGATAAAGTATCTCCTGTGCCTGTATCTTTAAGGCCAACTATTGCTACAATTTCTCCGGCATATGCTTCTTTTATTTCTTCCCGCTGATTTGAGTGCATAAGAAGAAGGCGGCCTACTCTCTCTTTAAGGTCCTTTGTAGCGTTATAAACATAGCTTCCAGACGTTAGTTTTCCGGAATAAACTCTAAAATATGTCAGTTTTCCAACATGCGGATCGTTCTGAATCTTAAAGGCTAGTCCTGCAAGTGGGGCATCTTCTACGAGTAATCGAACTTCTTCTGCATTTGTCTTAGGATTATGTCCCTTTACTTGCCTAAGGTCCACCGGACTTGGTAGGTATTCAACTACGCCGTCAAGCAAAGGCTGGACTCCTTTATTGCGTAAAGACGAACCGGCATAAATGGGCACTAATTTATAACTAATTACAGCTCTTCGAAGCGCTGCTCTGAGTTCATCAACAGTTGGCTCCTGCCCATTGAGGTATTTCTCCAAAAGCCCGTCATCAGTCTCTGCAATCTTTTCAATTAATTTGTGGCGGTATTCCTCTACCTTGTCCTTCATCTCCGCTGGAATATCATCCCCTACATCGTATTTCGCACCAAGTTCGTCTCCCCCCCAGCGATAAGCCTTGCGGGTTAAAAGATCAATATTGCCGACATACGCTTGCTCGGCGCCGATGGGTAAAACCATAATTGCCGGATTTGCACCAAGTCTGTCTTCAATAGATTTAATGGTAGCCAAAAAGTCTGCTCCAAGCTTGTCCATTTTATTGATGAAACAAATTCTTGGAACTTTATATTTATCAGCCTGGCGCCAGACAGTTTCAGACTGGGATTGCACTCCTTCCTCTGCGTCCAAAACTGTAATTCCTCCGTCCAAAACCCTAAGTGAGCGTTCAACTTCTGCCGTAAAATCAACATGTCCGGGAGTGTCTATGATGTTTATGCGGTGTTCAACCTCTTTTGATAAACCTTCAGTCGGAGTCCAGAAAGCTGTGGTGGCAGCACTAACTATTGTGATTCCCCGCTCCCGCTCCTCTTTCATCCAGTCCATAACAGTTGTTCCCTCGTCAATATCACCAATTTTGTGGGTTCGTCCTGTGTAAAAAAGGATTCGTTCGGTTGTGGTGGTTTTCCCCGCGTCAATATGGGCAATAATGCCAATATTTCGAATCTTTTCCAAATCAAAATGTCTGTTTGCTATATCTGCCATACTTCATTTAAATTATAAATCAAAAATCAAATCTCAAATCTGCATTGGATGATTTTGAAATTTTGCTAGGTGCGCTAGCGAAGCGGCAATCGGGATTTGAGGACCTAGCCGATGCGTCGCGGAGCGTCTCCAAGAAATTTTGAAATCATCCAAATTATTATCTAAAAAAGCTCCCAGGAATTGGAAGCTAAATGAGTATACCACAAAATAGAAGTCTTAGCTAGAGGATGGGGTTTCGGTTGTAGCACTAGCCTGTTGAGCTCTCAGCTCAGAGATTTCCCTCTGGTTTCTCTCAATCTCAGCAATAATGTCAGCATGAGAAGGTGGTTCACCATTGCTTAAATCAAACTCAAGTGGCGCAGTAGGAATAATTTTTGTTTCTTCCTTCCGATCTTGCGGTTTTGTAATTTCTATTCCTCTATCCCCACATCTGTGTTCCCACATGGAATGTGGGAAGCTACATTATTGTGCCGATTTTGCGGTTATAAGTCTTTCGGTAAAGCTTTGCGACCGGCATCTGTTATTTGTTTCGATTCAATCAAACGCTTGGCGCGGGCGCGATTTGAGGGTGACCAGTTGGATTTAGGTTTTCTGGGAGTAAAGCGCCCGGCATATCTTTCCGAGTCCAAACTTTTTTCTTTGCTGTCAATCCAGCCAAAACACAAGGCTTCTTCAACAGATTCGTCATAGGAGACAGTAGGTTTTCCGCTGGTTTTTCGATAATAAACAAGCCAAATCTCTTTCTCTTTATCATGATTTTTCTCCAGCCACTCCCTCCATTGTTTTCGACTGCGAACATAGAGGGTTTTCATGGGGATTTAGATGCGGAAATGGGAGAAAGCTTTGTTGGCTTCGGCCATTCTATGGACATTGTCACGCTTTCTTATTGCTTCACCTTGGTTTTGGGAAGCATCCACTATCTCTGCTGCCAATTTTTCCGGAAATGTGTGGAAATCCTTATTTGATTTAGCTCTTGCTGCTTCAATTATCCAGCGGAGTGCTAGAGCTGTCCGGCGGTCTCCCCTAACTTCAATTGGTATTTGATATGAAGCTCCTCCTACACGGCGAGCCTTTATTTCTGTTCTTGGACCCACATTCTGAACAGCTTTTTCAAAAAGAGATAATGGGCTCTCTTGCCCTGCGCCTGCTTGCAGTGAGCCTTTATCCTGAGCTTGCTTGCCCTGAGAATCTCGAACGGGTCGAACGGATGTTGAACTCGTAGAAGGGCTTTTTTTGGCTAAAATGTCAAACGTATCATAAACCAAAGACTGGGCTACTGTTTTCTTGCCGTCCCTCATAATATTATTAATTAGCTTTGCAACAAGCCTTGAATTATAGATTACGTCTTCTTGTACTTTTCTTTTTTTGCTTACTTTTGCACCTCTCATATTTTTCGGTTATCTGTTCTCGGTTTTCAGTTTTCGGAATCTAGTCTATCGGTTTTCGGTTTATCAAACTGACAAACTGAGAACAGGCAAACAGACGGCTGATAACCGACAACAGAAAACTGATAACTGATTACGCTGTAGTCCCTCCTTCCGCAGGTGCTGGAGTTTCCGCTGCTGCCGGGGTTACTGGTGTAGACGGACGAACTCCACCTCCTCCGCCCTTTTTAGCTCCGTATTTACTTCTAGAGCTTTGTCTTCCTGCTACTCCGGCAAGGTCAAACTTTCCCCGCACGATATGATATTTTACTCCTGCCAAATCCTTGACTCTTCCACCGCGAACAAGAACGATTCCGTGCTCGGCAAGATTATGGCCTTCCCCCATGATGTAGGCGGTAACTTCGGTCCTATTTGATAATTTGACTCTGGCTACTTTTCGAAGAGCAGAATTAGGTTTTCTGGGAGTCATAGTCTTAACCAAAGTAACCACGCCCCGTTTTTGCGGAGAATTATACTCTTTGTAAACTCGGTCCTTTGCGTTATAAGCACGCCGGAGTCCGGTTACTCGAACCTTTTTAATCTTTCTTCTTCTTCCTTTTTTGGTAAGTTGTGATATTGTAGGCATGTTCCTTCCTTTCAGTCAGTCAAATTTAAAATTCAAAATGCAAAATTCAAAATTAACTCTTAACTTTGGCTTTCACTTTTGACTTATGAGTTTTGACTTTTGAATTTGTATTATACACTCTGAGGGGCACTTTCTTCAACAGCCAGTGACTCTCCGGCCATATTTATATTATCCTCTGTTGAAACTTCCGTTGAGATTCCCTCAACCGGAATAAGACGTCCAATAATTACATTCTCTTTAAGTCCTATCAGCTTATCTTCCTGCCCTTCCAAAGAAGCTTCAGTGAATCTGAAAATAATGAAGATTTTGTAACTCCAAGAATAGTTTGGCGGGCAGTTGCCGGTTCTCCTCCCTGGCTCAAAATTTCAGCATTTATTTCTTCAAATCTTGTTTTTGTAATAAAGTCTCCGGGAATTAGTGTTGTATCTCCAACTGTCTCAACCACTACTTTATCTGACATTTTTCGCAAAATTACTTCAAAATGCTTGTCATTAATTACAATCCCCTGTGATTCATAAACTTTTTGTGCTTCATTTATAACGTAGCGCTGAGCCTCGGTTAAGCCTGAGATCTTAAGAACTTCTTTTGGATCAAGATATCCTTGGGCAAATTGCGTTCCAACGCTAATTTCTGCTCCGTCTTTTACGCTCAGACTTGAGGCCAGGGGCACAAAATATTCTCTTTCCTCTACCGGTTTTCTGTGTGTCATAACGCGAAGAATATATCCATCTTCCCCGGTTTCAATGGAAAGCTTTCCTGAAATTTCCGAAATTGGAGAAAGCGCTTTTGGAGTCCGCATTTCAAAAAGCTCCTCGACTCTGGGAAGTCCTTGGGTAACGTCACTCATTACAACTCCTCCAAAATGTCTAACACGCATTGTTAGCTGTGTTCCTGGTTCTCCAATAGATTGAGCAGCCACAACTCCAACAGGAACTCCGACTTCAACACGTCTTCTTACTGAAAAATCCCATCCATAACAGTTAGCACAAATTCCATATTTTAGCTGACACGTAAGGGGGGAGCGGATAACCACCTCTGAGACATCATTTGTTACAATTTCACTTAGTTTTTCCTCTGTAATTTCCTGCCCGGCTTTAACAATTACTTTTTTGTTTTTTGGTGAGATAATGTTATCCGTTGCTATCCTTCCAAGAATCCTCTCCGCAAAAGTTGCGGTTCTCTGACTATCTGTTGCAAAAACCTTTATCCCTTCTTTACTGCCACAATCTTCTTCTCTTATGATCATATCATGGGAAACGTCCACCAATCGGCGAGTAAGATATCCTGCGTTTGCGGTCTTAAGTGCCGAGTCAGTAAGTCCTTTTCGCGAACCGCGGGCCGATGCCACATACTCAAATATTGACAACCCCTCTCTGAAATTAGATTTGATAGGAAGCTCAACAATTTTTCCTAAAGGATCTAGGATCAAACCCCTCATAGCCGAGAGCTGTTTTAGCTGCTCTTTTCCAGCTCTAGCTCCCTCCGAGTCTATAATTGTGCGAATAACATTTTCAGGAGTTAGAAGATCCCAAGTCATGTCAGCGATTTGGTCTGTTGTTTCAAGCCAAACATTGTTTGACAACCTTTTTTTCTCATCATTTGTAATCAAACCTTTTTGATACTCGGAATCAATTTCGGAGATTTTATTCTCTGCGCCGTTAATTAATTTACTTTTTTCCTCTACCAAGGCAGTATCAAATACCGAAACAGAAATGCCTGAGATGGTTGAGCCATAAAATCCAAGAGTCTTGATGCTATCAATAAGCTCTTCCACTTCTTCTGGGCCTTCTGTAATCATAGCTTTTGTTATTATTCTCTTAATACCTGACGCTTTTACAGGCTCATTTACAAATCCAATTGCACCTGGAAGATGCTCGTTAAGCATTAATCTTCCAACAGATGTTTCGATAGTTTCTGTACCTAATCTCACCTTAACTTTCTGTCTTAACCCGATTTTATTGAATGAGTAGGCAAGCATTGCCTCGTTTATCCCGCCATATATTGTGCTCTCTTCGTTTTGTTTTCTTAAAGATTCATCAATTGTTGTAAGATAAAATACTCCAACCGCCATTTCTTTATTCGGAAGGGTAATTGGTGAACCGTCTGCCGGCTTTAGAAGATTTTCCCGAGGCATCATAAGCTGTGTTGCTTCTTTTTGTGCGTTATCCGAGAGCGGAATATGCACCGCCATCTGGTCTCCGTCAAAGTCGGCATTATAACCGGTACAAACGCACGGATGCAGCTGTATTGCAGAACCCTCTATAAGAACCGGGTAGAACGCCTGAATTCCGAGTTTATGCAAAGTCGGCGCGCGGTTAAGTAGAACCGGATGATTCTTGGTAATCTCTTCTAAAATATCAAAAACCTCAGGAGGTCTTTTTTCAATGTAGCGCTTTGCTGACTTAATGTTAGGAGCAAAACCACGAATTATAACTTCACGAAGAACAAAGGGCTTAAACATTTCAAGTGCCATTTCTTTTGGAAGTCCGCATTCGGAGAGTTTTAAGTCAGGCCCGACAACAATGACAGAGCGTCCCGAGTAATCAACACGTTTTCCCAAAAGATTTTGCCTGA
>JACPLG010000001.1 GCA_016186625.1 Candidatus Levyibacteriota bacterium | reverse complement strand
TTATGCGAGAAGATGGAACAAGAATTGACAGAATTAGGCTCTCTACCAACAAAGACTGGGTAGCAAACCCAAATGATTCTGCAAAAGGACCGGATGAGAGTCCTAGGGGGACGTTTTAATCTCCCGATTATCCCCAGACCAGCCCGGCGCTAACTAGCTATAGGCAAATTTGGCCTTTGAAACCGCTTAGGCAACAAAATCTATTCGACAAAAGCCTTAATTTTTCATCCTTTAAACTATAAGCCAAATTAATTCCCGAATCACCTTCCAACTATAAGTCCCGCCTTTTCTTCCCGTTCGCCTTTTCAGTATTATTCATACACGGCCCCGCCTGCCAAAACCTGCCAGCCCCGCTTGCCAAGCGAAGCGAGGCGGCCAGGGGCACTGACGGGCAGGTCAGGGAGCGAATTATGGCGGGCAAGTAGTATTGACTAATCTCCTCTCCCCTGCTATTATATTCGGACCTAAGACAGCGGGTTCTGCAAAGCAGAATTGTTAGCAGATTAAAACCGAAGAGCAAGAAAAACTTTAGAAGTTAAAGAATTCTTCTCTGAAGAACCTGCCGAGGCAATCTAGCGAATAGCGTGTAGCGTATAGGGAGTAGAAACTAACCCTACCACCTACCCCCTAAACGCTATTTACTCTCCTTAGGAGAGTTTTTTTGTGAGCAAAGCGAACAATCCCGCCGAAGCCTTGGCGAAGGAGGATTATGCCTAAAATTAAACAAGCAACTAAATATACCGGAAGAGCCAGAAAAGAGCAAATCGTAGCTGAATTGGTTGAGAAACTGAACAATTCCAACGGCTTGGTTTTTGCAGATTATAAAGGCCTTACCCACCGCCAGCTTGAGGATCTCAAAAAAGAACTAAGAAAGCTCGATTCTACGATGATAATTGCCAAAAACTCTCTTTTAAAACTTTCACTGGGGAAATCAGAACAGTATGCAGATTATAAAAACAATGAGGGGCTAAACCTTCCCACAGCCACCCTTTTTATCAAAGGTGATATGGTGGAGCCTCTTAGGAGAATTCAAAAAGCAATAAAGGACTTTGGGCTTCCTAAAATAAAGTTTGGAGTTTTGGAAGGCGCTGTTGTTGATGAAGCCCAGGTTCTTAAAATCGCCTCTTTGCCTGCTCGGGATATATTGCTTTCCCAATTTGTTTGGACTCTCAACTCCCCTATTCGGGGTTTTGCAACTGCTCTTAATGCTACAATTCAGAAATTTGTCATGACTTTGAATGCAATCGTAAAGACTAAACCCTCCCCAGCTTCGCAAGGCGAGGCCTTGGAAGGCCAAACAACCGAGCCAGAAGCTAGCAGCCAGACGCCAGTAGCCGATTCTTCCGAACCTGGTCAAACTACTACACAAGTAGATCAAATCAAAGATCAAAAATCAAATCTCAAAAATACAAATTAAATATTAAATATTTTATATGTATATTTACTATTTGCTATTTAATATTTAATATCTCGAGAGGGGGTGTTTATATGGCAGATAAAAAATTAACCAAAGATCAAATAATGAAGGCTGTTGAATCGATGTCAGTTCTTGAGCTTTCCGAATTGGTCAAGGCTCTTGAGGAAAAATTTGGGGTCTCAGCCCAGGCAATGGTAGCTCCAGTAGCCTCAGCGGCCGCCTCCGCAGAAGGCTCCGGCGAGCCGGTGGAGGAACAGACAGTATTTAATGTTGTGATTGCCGGAGCAGGAGCTAATAAAATTGCAGTTATTAAAGCTGTAAGAGAGCTGGTTCCTACGCTTGGACTAGCTGACGCAAAAGCACTTGTTGACTCCGCCCCAAAAGAAGTCTTAACAGCAGTTAATAAAAAAACAGCAGAGGAAGCGAAGGAGAAGTTAACAACTGCGGGAGCAACAGTAGAGCTTAAGTAGAAGCCGCGGAATTAATCAGAACAAAAACGCTGAACTACGCAAGAATACTTTGGATATAATAGATATATGTCAACTCTGCTATATCCAGATGAATCATTCCATATAAGAGGAGCCTGTTTTTCCATTTATAAAAAATTTCGCAATACTCAGAAAGAATCTATCTATCAAAAGTCTTTATTAGAAGAACTTAAACTAAAAGGACTAAGGGTATCAAGAGAAAAACAATTGCCTATATATCATTTGAATGTCAAGGTCGGAGTATATGTGCCTGATCTCGTGGTAAACGATATTATAATCATTGAACTTAAGGCAAAACCCTTTCTTCATAAAGATGACATAACTCAATTTTGGTATTATCTTAAAAATTCTAAATTTAGGCTAGGATTCCTTGTTAATTTTGGGAAATCAGATGGAATTGAAATTGTTCGACGAGTCTACGATTTGGCCCGTATTAAACCTGCGTAGTTCCGCGTGGAGTTCTGCATTCTTCAGCGGTGGGAATTTCTTTGAAATTCCCTCTTGACAACTTGTGTTCTATTTTGTTATTTTGTAAATAATTAGATGATATATTGATTATCATCAATGTAGTCTTGAGCCTATGGGTGATCAAAATCTATCAATCAGCAACCTTCCCGATCTACTCACAGTCCGCGAGGCCGCTTCGGTTTTACGAGTTTCCCCTTTAACTCTTAAGCGTTGGGGGAAGCGTGGCAAATTGCCAGCAATTAGAATTAATTCCAGGGGGGACCGCCGATACAGAAAAGAAGCCATCCTCTACCTCCTCGGAATTCAGATGAAAGAAGAGTGAGCCGAAGGCTCACAAGTGCCCTAATTAACCTAATTATTCTAATTAATAAATAAATCCCAATTATTAAATCATTTAACTTTTATATAAATGCTATTAAAAATCAAGTTTAACTCTTTTGCTTCTTACCAATGAATTCTTGCTTCTTCCTTTAACTGCGGAGCCGCGACTGCTATCATTCTTAAAAAGTGCTTTGATTCTCTTGATTCTTTCTTGCAAATACCAATTTTGTGTTTAAAGTCTTGTTTGCTTTCGGCATCATCAGCCTCAGAGTAATTTGCTCCGATACTGGTAGCTGCTTTTACTAGTTGATTTATAAGTGGGTCTGTAATCGGCCCTCGAGGAACTTTCTTACAAAATTTAATAATAGCCTCACCAAATCTGGCAGTTCTCTTTTCTAGATCGTATTTTGTGTCTTTGGACATTAGATATTTTTTAGGTTAATTAGGTCAATTAGAAATTAGGTCAATTTCACACGCTTCGCGTGTAGTCGGCTTGATGAGCCGACTTTATTTTCTCAAAATCAGGATTGTCAAAATGCATTTTAATAAACTCGAGCGTCTCATGTGGAACTTGCGTATTCACAAAAACGCCAGTCCCCACTTCAAATCCTCCTAAAGTTTTAAGCCTGGGAATAAACCTTAAATACCAATTTTTACCCGGATAAATATAAAAATTAAATGGGAAATCGTGCCCGTGACGGAGTGAAAATATCTGAAGAAGGCGTGAGACCGAAAAAGCAAGCTCTTTTATTTCCGCATCCTCTGTTTCTCCAAAATACCTATCAGACCTGTGCGGAGCTACCCAGACTTCATCAGGCCACTGCGACGCCCCCGGACAAAAAATATACAAATACGAAAGCTCTTTTTTTTCTTCGTTACTCCGGTGTAAGGATGGAATCTCAAGCTCCACTTCACTTGGAATAACTGTAAGCTGGGTGTGGGGATGCGGGAGACTCTCCCCTGCCTGCTTTCCCTGATTATGGAAGATATAGACCTGACCTTTATCTTCGTGCTCGCGGAATCTAGCTCGGAACACCTCAAACACATCTTCTGAGGCAGACAAGGCCATCTCATCAAAGTTTTTATGGTGATCATCCGAGTGAATTATAATTTCATGAATTGGAGCAAAGGGAAATTTGTTGGAAACTACTCTAGCTTGCCCAATAGCAAAAATTTCAGGCTCGCTTCCCGGCTCAAAAGGACACGGCGGCTCAACTCCTCCTGCTTGATCCGGCCTATTTGCCCGTTTAGGCGCTGAAATTACCCATTTTCCATCTACTTCATCTTGGACAAATCTAAAATCCCCCATATTTAAACCCCTAAAATCTTTTTATAAACCGCTTCATATCCATCCACCATTTGCTGCAATGTAAAATTGTTTAAAACATGCTGTCTGCAATCTTTTCTATTTATACTTGTCATGGCTCGCTTCACTCCTTCAACAAGCCCGTCAATGCCTGTTTCTTTGATTTGATAATTACCTGCTTTACCATCTTTTGAATTGATAATAAAACCGGTCACTCCGTCTTTGATAATCTCAGGGACTGAGCCGTGATTGTATGCTATAACCGGAGTTCCGCAGCTCAATGACTCAATCATTACAAGCCCAAAGGGCTCTTCCCATGATATTGGAAAAAGGGTAGCCAAGGCGTTTTTGTAAAAAAATATTTTTTCTGTTTTTTCTACCTCCCCCAAAAAAGTAACCAACTTTCCGTCTATTAAGGGCTTAACTTGTTTCATAAAATACTCTTCCTCTGAAGGATCAATTGCTGCCACAATCTTAAGCTCTATATTGAGTCTTCTTGCTGTATGAATTGCGTCAACCGGACCTTTTTTGCTGGTGATTCTACCCATCCAGAGGAGATATTTTCCTTTCTCTGGAGAAAATCCGTATTCTTCGGTATCTAATCCGTTATAAACGGTTGCAATATAATTTAAATCCGGTAAGTCATTTCTCTGGGAATTACTGATAGAGATGAAATTGTGGTCTTTAAAACGCTTAAGGGTGTGAATTTTTTCTTCAGGTGTGTATTCCGGCGAGAATGAGCCGTGAATTGTGTGCACAACGGGGTTTTTTACAAGGTGGGCCAAAAACATGGCATAATATTGTGCGTGATTGTGTATAATATCAAATTCCCCGGCCCTGTCAAAACACTCAATGTAATGAAGTAGTGGATGCAGTGCGTCTTTTTTGTTTGCCCCGCTGTTACCAAGCTCTGTTTTGAACACATATGAGAGCTTTGCTGTTGTTTTAGAATCTCCCGAAGCAAATAGAGTTACCTCATGTCCCCTTTTAACAAGCCCTTCGGTTAGATAGTGAACGATTATCTCAGTCCCTCCATAAGCACTTGGCGGAACTGAAAGCCATGGAGGGGCAAGCTGAGCAATTCTCATGCTCCTTCGCTCCTTATAATAATTGTTTCATGTATTTTCATAGATTCTCCCGATCTCCGTCGTGAGCTTCGGCGGCATGACCCGTCCGAAGTTTAAACGAAGGAGGGTCATAATTTTATATTATCACAAAAACTATACATTGCTTAATTGCTATATTGTTAAATTGCTAAGCGAAGGATGCAACTATGCCGGGAGCAAACAGGACCCCGAGCAAAAGAAAGAAAAAGTCAACCGTTAATTCGGAGGAGGGCTTTTTCGTAGTCGTCAACCATTTTCTCAACTGTAAAATTATCTTCAACATGCTTTCGGCAAACTTCCCTTTTTATCTTATCAATCTTTTTGATAGCCTCAATCATCATTTGCTCGTCCGCTACTAAAAAGCCGGTCAAACCATCTCGCAATATTTCAGAAGTGCTCCCCCTGCGATGTGCAATAACCGGAGTTCCGCAGCTCAATGACTCAATCATGACCAGTCCAAAAGGCTCATTCCAAAGGATTGGGAAAAGAAATGCTTTTGCTTCTTGGTAGAGTTTTAGTTTTTGATCAAATCCCATCTCCCCAACCCATTTTATTTGCACGCCGTCTATATCCTTTTTTAATTCTTCAAAATAGTCTTTATCTCTGATCTTGCCGGCTAAAACCAGCTTCATTCCGAGTTTTTTGGCAACACGAATTGCAGCAGCCTGATTTTTATGTCTTCCGATTGAACCCATCATTAAAAGATAATCAGATGCTTTATTATTAAATGTGTATTTTGAAGTATCAACTCCGTTATAAACTGTTGCAAGATAATTTAGGTCGGGGAAATCGCTTCTTTGGGAGTTGCTTATAGTAATTAGAGGTGTTTGATATGCGGAAAAAAGCTTTGCCAGCTCCTCAAAAATATTAAGATGCGCTACATTTACAAAAGGTTTTTTAAGGATTTTGGCTAAGGGTAGAAATTCCGCTTCGCCTCGCATGTTGTTAAGAATTAGATCATAATCCGATGATTTTTCTGCCACAAGCTTTGCAACTTGGGCAAGATATGCCATTTCCAGTCTTAATTTTCTTGATCCCTCAGTTTTTTCCGGATCAAACTTTTGCTCTCGCAAGCTTCCCGCAACCACGTCCCCTCCTCCAACTTCAAAAACTTTAACTTTTGTATCTTTAAAATTCCGTGAAGTTCCTTTTGGTCCAACCAACATTATTTTGTGTCCTTTTTCCGAAAGTCCCTTTACCTGATAATAAACGATGATCTCAGTTCCTCCCTGAGCAGGAGGAGGAATAGGAAGCGCAACGGAGCCTAATATTAAAATCCTCATTATTGTTTTACTGCCTGAGTCTTGTCCTGAGCTTTGCCGAACGGGTTTTTTCTAAATTCCTGATACATTCGCTCGTACTTTGCAGCGATTTTCCCCCAGGTGAATTTTTCTTCAACTGTTTGGCGGGCCCTATTCCCCATTTTAATCCTGGCGGAATCATTGTGCAAGAGAAAATTCACTTTTTCAGCAATCTCTTTAGGATTTCTGGGCCGCACAAAAAGCCCATTATATTTATCCTTAACCATAAGAGGAATTCCACCTTTTCGGGTAACTACAACAGGTGTATATGCGGCCATAGCTTCAAGGACTACTAGCCCCAGTGGTTCATCCCAAACGCTTGGCACAACACAAACATCAGCTCTATAATAAATCTGAATCAATTCCTTACCATTAAGATAACCAAAAAATTTAACATTATTGACCTTAAGATCCTTAGCTAGGGATTCGAGATTCTTTCTTTCAGGCCCGTCTCCAGTAATTCCTACAATTCCATCAATATTTTTAGCAGCCTGGACAAGATATTTTACTCCTTTGTATTTGGTAAGCTTTCCTGAAAACATAACCAGCTTCTTACCGTCCAGATTATATTTTTTATCAATCTTGTTAGTATCTATCTGCTGAGGGAAACTTGACAGATCGATTCCTCCGGGAATAACTCTTATTTTATCTTTGAACTCTTTTGATAAAACCTTTTGCATCCATTCTTTTGTCCAGAAGCTGTTTGGTACAATTCTTACTGCTTTGCTTAGCGCCTCTTGAGTTAGGTAGGGATATCTTTTGTCATTTTCAAGTGTTGGAAGCTCTGAACCATGAACTGTGACTATAAAATTAAGTCCATAAGCAATTTTTATAAAACGGGCTATCCAGGTAAGAGGCATTAGGTGGTGTACGTGAATGATATCAGGCTTAAATTCGTTAATTGCTTTTACTATTTCGCCAAAATACGAAAGGTAATTTGCGGAAAGATCCTTTCCATCAACTTTGGTGTAAAGTTTGCAGTCGGGCCATTCCGGATGACCAGTGAAAGCTATTTTGACAGGCAGATTAACATAAAAAGTTTTTATTCCTTTCAGTGTGTTTTTATCCGGGACAACCATGGCCACCTCGTTGTTTTTTGCCACTTCCGCAGCAAGTTCCCGAGCGTAAGTACCGGATCCCGAGCCACGCAAAGGAAACATCTGCAAATAAAGAACCTTCATAAGATCTTGAATTATAACATATTTTTTAAGTCAAGAACTTCTCTTTTAAAACTAGAATTACAAATTTTATAAGGGCGGTTTGACGCTTTGCTCGCCAAGGCTGAATCATCAGGCGAAACAACCACTCGAGTCCAAGATTGCGAACCCATTTTGGTGCACGGGCAACTTTTCCTGAAATAAAATCAAACGCTCCTCCCACTCCAATTGCAATGCGAACCGGAATTTTTGGCAAGTTCTCGTAAATCCATTTTTCTTGTTTTGGCGATCCAAGTGCCACGAATAAGATGTCGCATTTTAAGCTAACAGCTTTCCGACTACGGTCTACCGCCGTCTTGCCGTAGTCCGTATGCGGTAGTCTGTTAGCTTCTTGCGTGGCAAATGCCACTTTGAGGCCTGGGTATTTTTTGGTTAAGCGCTTGGCAGTCTGTTGTGCTACGTTTTCTCTACCCCCTAAAAATCCCACCGTTATAGGATGTTTTGCAATTGTCTCAGACACCTTTTCGACTAAATCTGACCCATGCACTCTGCCCTTGAAAGACTTTCCAAACATTTTGCCGGCCCAAACCACACCTATACCATCAGCCAAGGCTAAATCTGCTGATCTTAGGACTTTTTGATATTCTAAATCTCCCCGGGCAAGCATAATAATTTCAGGATTAATGGTTGTAACAAACGTTTTTTTATCTTTTTTTTTGGCTTTTTCAACGATATACTCTAGGGTTTCTTTAAAACTTAAACTTTTAATGTTAAAAATTATGTCTTTTATTTTCATATTTAGTGATACTTACTATAAGTTAAATAATTTCTAGATTGCCCATTGTAAAATTGCCTTTATGAGTATAAGACGTACTCAAGTTTGGGCTTGAGATTTGAGGTTTTGAAGCCAAAATCTTGCTGTTTTTTAATTTAAACATAATATATTAACTATATACAGAGATTTTGTGTGAAAAATTACTTAAATTGTAACGGATTTCAAAATGTAACTTATGCATCTTTTATAATATAGGATAAAATTCAAAATTGCTGGAATGGTTGGATTAGTTAAATGGCTAACCTATGGATAACTATTCAGCAATTTAACTATTTTCTATTTAATATTTTATATTTACTTTCTTGAAATGCTTCTTTTATATAATTCAATGTTTTCTAACGCAACTCCTGTCCCTCTGACTACACACAAAAGTGCGTCTTCTGCCACATGGCACGGTACACCGGTCTGCTTTGTCATAAGTTTATCAAAATTATGAAGAAGTGATGTGCCTCCACTCATAACTATTCCTTTATCAATAATATCACTTGCAAGCTCAGGTGGCGTTTTTTCCAAAACACCCTTAACCCCGTGAACTATCTCAAGTAAAACCGGAGTGATTGCTTCATTCACCTGCCGAGCTGTTAGCTCAATCGTTCTAGGTAGCCCTGTAATACTATCCCTTCCTCTTATTTCCATTTTCTGCTCTTCTTTTTCTTTGTCGCTACTCTCATTTGAGGGCTGATCTTCTATCAAAGCGTTTGCCATCTCAATCTTTATTTCCTCAGCGCTTCTTTCTCCAATAAGTAGGTTAAATTTCTTTTTTGTGTAAGCGCCAATTGCCTCATCTATTTTGTTGCCGCCAACCCGGATTGAATCATGAACTACGACTCCGCCAAGAGAAATTACTGCAACTTCAGTTGAGCCTCCACCCATGTCAACAACCATATGTCCTGCAGGCTGGGCTATGGGAATTTTGGCTCCAATTGCAGCAGCCAAAGGCTCATCTATTAAATATGCGACTTTTGCTCCAGCTGACATTGTGGCATCCAGCACTGCCCTGCGCTCTACCTGAGTGACTCCGGAAGGAATACAAACCATGACCTCAGGCTTAAAAAAACGCGAAGCGCCGGTTGCTTTATCTATAAAGTATGAAAGCATAGCCTCGGTTACTGTGTAATCTGCAATAACTCCATCCTTTAGGGGCCGCATAGCTACAATATTGCCAGGAGTTCTACCTAGCATTTCTTTTGCTTCTTTACCAACAGCCACAACTTTATTCTCCTCAGCTGTTACGGCCACAACTGTTGGCTCATTTATGACTATTCCCTCTCCAGCAAGGTAAACCAGAGTGTTGGCCGTGCCTAAATCTATGGCAATGCGTTTAGAAAGCATAATATTTTAAATTCTAATATCTAATTTCAGAAGGCTCAGAAAACTCAGATTCCCAGAATAATCAGACAATCAGAAAGCCAGAAGTCCAGATTTCTGAAGCACTGAAAGTCAGAATTTCCGGTTTTCCGAGTATTCCGAGTTTTCCGAAATTTTAAACATAATCTTACTACATCATTCTTGATATTGTTCAATTGTTTGATTGTTAAAGAATGCCTCAATTCAGCAATTTGGCAATGAAAAACTCTATCATAATATCTCTTTTCTATATCAATTCCAGTTTTGGATTAAAAACCATTATAACACCAGCTAGTTAACTTGCAAGACATATAAACTAAATCGTATAATCTCATGGTGGATAACCTGAGAAACATAAACAAGCATTTGATACTTTCTATTTTAATTTTCATAGGCCTTGTTATAGCAACTGTTCTGGTAATTCTATATGGTAAAGGCTACAGATTTGGCCTTGGGGAAGGGAAAATTGAATTTAAAGGAAATGGTCTTTTGGTCACAGAAAGCTTACCTGATGGGGCTCAAGTTTTTATTGATGGCAAGCTAAAAACCGCAACAGACAACACTATAAATATTCCCCCCGGAGAATATGAGATTAGAATTGTTAAAGAAGGTTATTTCCCTTGGATTAAGAAAGTAAAAATTCAAACCGAAGTTGTAACAAAAGCCGAGGCTCTTCTTATCCCAACGGCTCCAAAGCTTGAAAGCATAACTGACATTGGGGCTAGCCAGCCTGTAATTGATCCAACCCTTACCAAGATTGCCTTTGTAGTCTCTTCTCAGTCTGCAACCAGGAATGGGATTTACATATTCAACATGAGCGCAAATCCCCTCTTAACACTTCAATCAACATCGGTCCAAATTGTTGATGACACAAATGACCTATTTTCAGAGTCTGAAATTTCATGGTCACCGGATGGAAAAGATATTATTGCTACAATTTCTGCCCAAAGAACAAATCCTACAACTTATTTGCTGGATACGGACAGAGCTAATAACCCTCCGAATGACGTAAGTTTGACACTCTCAACCGTTGCTTCAAGCTGGACGAGGATAAAAAATAGCAAAGACAAAGCTGTTTTTGACTCCCTGCCCAAAGATCTTAAGCCAATTGTACAAAGGAATTTTAACATTCTTTCCTATTCACCTGACCAAAACAAGATTTTGTATCAAGCATCAAGCTCCGGAACAATTCCAATAATGATAAAGCCAAGGCTAAAAGGGATAAATTCAACGCCTGAGATAAGAAAGATTGAAGCTGGGTCATACTATGTATATGACATTAAAGAAGACCATAATTATAAACTCTACTCGGAAAATTTCGAGGGCGCTTTTAGCTGGTTTACCAGTTCACGCCACATTATTTATGTCAGGGAAAAAGAGCTTCATATAGTTGAATATGACGGGCTAAATGATACGGTTGTTTATGCGGGGCCGTTTATTGAAAACTATCTTTTTCCTTGGCCGGATGCTAGCCGGATTCTTATACTTACAAACCTGGGAAACTTAAAAATCCACCCTAACCTCTATACAATAAGCCTGAAATAAAATTAAAGTTATAAATTACAAATTATGAGTTATAAGTCAGGATGCGTAAAACTTATAACTTAGGACTCATAACTCATAACTAATTTCTGAATATTACATCCGTTTTCCTTGGCCTTGCAAAGACCAAGAACCGTTTAAGAGTAGTCCCTGGAGGCCAGCATGTTTGAAGAATCAACTGCTCATTTCCCTCAAGCGCATGGGTTATAAATGAAACATCAGAAGGCTCAACTACTCTAGACTCGGTTACAAAATAATTGTGCCTTTTGCCCTGGAAAAAGATCACAATCTCATCTCCTTCCTTCAAATCCTTAAGGAGGTAAAAAATGGCATTATAACGGCCTGCATTCCAGAAATTGTCAGCTGAGTGGGCAAATAGATAGATATTGCCAGAAAGTCCCGGAAACACAGTTCCCTGAGCGTGCGCCACTCCTTCGGCAAGTGCCGGCAGAAATTTTTCTTCACTACTTGGATCTACATTGGGAATTACTTTTGCACTTGCTCCAAGCTTGGGTATCAAAATACTAAACTCTGTATCAATTGGCACCAAAACCTGCTCTTTTGTACCAACCAACAAGTCTGCAAATGATACCCTTTGCCTCGAGGTGTTGGAGCCTCTGGGAGCTTCAGCAACTTCAAACCTCACACCTCTAGCCTGAATTATCCGGAATTGGACTTCATAATATGCGGCAGGACCAAAAGTGGCAACCACTCCAAAAATGGCAAATAAAAACAAAAAATTGCCAATACTTCGGAGAATCAAAAACTTTATTTCATTTCTAGTCATATGCTAACTGTAGCAAATTGGGGCAAAAACAATTTGCGTCCCCGAGAGGAATCGAACCTCCATCGCACCCTTAGGACGGGTATGCTCTATCCGTTGAGCTACGGGAACTCATCGATCAATTTTACCATGTTTTGCGTTTCTGTTCTAACCGCTTCTTAAATAAGTTTTCCCGAAAACCGCCTTCTTTAATAAATTTTTCAGTTAAAGCATCTATTTGTCTTTTTAAAAGAAAGGTTTCCATCTGACAGAATGTCAGAAGCATATTAGCTGCTTTTTCAGGATCTTTGGGTAGATTTGGGGTGTTTGGGCGGTTGGGAGCTAACCAAACAGCCCGAAAAGCCCTAAAAACCCTAACTTTTTCATCATCTTTTTTCCAAGTCATCAAGCGCTTTGTGCGCAGAAAGTCCTCAAAATCTGCTGCTAACTCTTTGAAAGAACCGTTAGCAACTCCCAAAAGTTTTATGTAACTCTCGAGGCTTTGCATCGTATATCCTTCGGCAATATTTTGTTTGCCGGAGCGGCCAGCTTGATCCATCTGGTCCCAATTACGGGATTTGGGATTAACCCATCGTTTTAAAAATTCCTGATTAAGATCATATATAACCGTCGCAAGAATATAAGAACTTAGATTTTTGTAGCCTTCCACTATTTGTATAATAACAAAAATCAAAGTAGAATGATCTTTAAATAAGACTATTATTCGGAGAGTAGTGAATTGGCATCACGCTGCGTTCGGGACGCAGAGACAGAGGGTTCGATTCCCTCCTCTCCGACAAAATAACTCGGCGGGTTTCCCGCGAAGCGGGATCTGGCTTCGCCATGACAATTCCCCGCCCGCCATCGCAAAGCTCAGGCTTTTGCGGGCAGGCCAGCACCCCGACTTTGAGGTTTTGTTCTAAGAGAAATTAAACCAAATCGTTTTCCCTGTTCATTTGCAAATTCATAGGCGCGTTTTTCTAATGGTCTATTGCGGTGAATTTTATTCTTTTGATCGGTAACAATATAAAAGAAAAACATCGCTCCATCTCTTATTAACTCCAAAGGCCCGCCATATAACTCACCCCTTGAGTCATCTCCAGCATGTTTAGCTTCATGACTAAGAGTAGAATCAAGTTGTCTACTAACATATATATCAGCCAATCGCTGTACGGTTTGACGGGCTCTCTCTGCAGGAGCAACACGTAGGTATTTGGATAGTCTTCTACGGGATGTTAGATCTGTTTTTAACCAACCAGCGCGATCGGGATCCTGTAATATTTGCTCAGCCGACTCAATAAGACTATGTCTGCCCCAATCTTCATAATAGCTATCAGCATAGATGGACATTGTTCGTGTATGGGGAGAATACTCCCCGGCAGGAGCTAAGCTACGACCAAAAGCTAATCGATCTAACAGTTTTATTATTCTTGACTTTGATGGCTTTCTGTCTATCTTTATTGTTAATCCTTCTATGTCCTCTTCTTTTACACCTGCTAACCGAATTAATTCAACAGTACCAGCAACGTCAATGCTGACATCGTAAGGACATTCTGGCGAATTAATCGATTCCGAAATAACAACTTTTGGTGTGTTGCTTTCCTTTGGTTGGGGGACCTCTTGTCCTTCCATGAAATAATTATAACATTTTCAATTCGAAGCTTCCCGACAAATTCTCCTCTTGAATTTTTTGTTATTTTAAGTAAAAATAAAAAAATGCAGAAAAAGGATTATTCTTCCCCCGGTCAATCTTCAGGTTGGCAGGATAGCATAAAATCCGAGCAAAGGACAAACATAATTAAAAAAATTGCTATCTGGGGGGTAATTTTACTGGCCGGCCTTGCAGGGCTTGGCGGTCTTGTATATCTGGCTGATAAAAGTACCTCAAGCAGCTCTACTCCTGTTGAAGTAACAAATTTCCCGCTAACTTCTGGAAATGACATAGTTGTCGGAGATCCAAAAGCCCAAATTTCAATTACAGAATATTCGGATTTTCAGTGCCCGGCTTGTGCCAGCTATAACCCTATCCTCAATCAAGTCCTTGAAGAATACAAAGGAAAAGTAAAGCTGGTTTATAGACATTTCCCGCTAAGAGGAATTCACAAAAATGCTGTCATTGCAGGTCAAGCCGGAGTAGCGGCCGAAAAACTTGGCAAGTTTTCGGAAATGAAAGACCTTCTTTTTGAAAATCAGGCTGACTGGGAAGGGCTAGATGATCCGCGAGAAACTTTTGAAGGCTATGCATCCTCAATTGGACTAAATGTTGATGAATTCAAAAAGATAATGAATTCAGATGAAGCAAAAAATGCAGTTGAGGCAGGAGAGCGAGAAGCAATTGGCCTAGGGCTTAATTCCACTCCAAGCTTTTTTATAGGCAACAGACGCATCCAGCCACGAAATCTGGAGGAATTCAAACAACTGATTGATGAAGAACTCCAAGTTAGCAACTAGCTACTAGCGTCTAGCTACTAGTTTTCCATAGCAGATCCGGCGGGTATTCCAGAGGATATCTGGTTCACTGAGTATTCTGAGTTTTCCGAAATTAAACAGGACCCGAAGATATTTTTAGTACTCGTGGATTTCCGAGGGGCTAAACCAGAGGGTTTTTTCAAAATTCGCCTCTTCAATTGAGGCTGAAATATGGACCAGATTTTCTACCCCTCTTTTTTCATCATTTGCATAAGCCGCTGAGTCTGTAGAAAAATCCCCCCTGATTGTACCGGCAGGTGCCTTAACCGGCATAGTTGGGCCTACTGTGTTTATGACATTTTCAACTGCGTGATATCCCTCAAGAAGTATTGCAATAACAGGCCCAGATTTAACATAGTCAAACAACCACTTATTGACCATACGGCCAAGCTCAAGGGGATCATCTGTCCCAAGATCACCCTTTGCATCTTTGCCGTATTCAGAGTAAGTCTTAAGCGTCTTTTCTCCCCATCTTCTAAGAGTAGCCTCTTCATCGCTTTTGTAATGTTTTAAAAGAAGTTTATCATCCGGCCATACCATTTTTATGGCAACGATTTTAAGTCCCATCCGCTCAAATCTATGAATTATCTCTCCTATTAATGCTCTTTTTACGCCATCAGGCTTAATAAGTACTACAGTTTGTTCCATATATTTAGTTAATAGTTACTAGATATTAGTTATTAGTATCGCAAGATTTAATCTCGATTGCAAATAGCAAATAGCAAGTTTTGTTTGAGGTTAGATGATAGAGGGTGGAAGGTGGATTTTCGATGCTAGAATATTGAAGATAGTTTAATATTCTATTTTCTATGTTCTATCTTCAAAGCTCTATTTTCTATCTTCCATTTTCTACCGTCTATAGTTTAAGGAGTTTTTCAAACTTTCCTTTATCTTCAAAGTCTCCGATCAGCGCTAGATTTAATCCTCTGCCTATCAAATACTTCTTTGCCACCTCCATAATCTCTTCTTCGGTCACTTTATCAATTTTCCTCAATACCTGATCCGGATTTTGAATTTTTTTCTCCAGAATGTCTTGAGCGGCGTAAAACATTGAAGCTGATCTGCTATCTTCAAGCTCCAAAACAGTATGTCCCTTGATGCTTTCCTTTGCCTTTTTTAGCTCATCTTTTTTAATCTTCTTTTTACCATCTCTAAGGTCCGCAATTTCAGAAATTATAACTTCAATTGCTTCCTCTGCCCTTTTTGGATCAACTCCTGATGTGACAACAAAAGAACCTGCATCAGTATAATGCTCTGAGTTTGAACGGATATAGTAGGCTAATCCCCTTTTTTCTCTAACCTCAGCAAACAGTCTTGAAGACATTCCCCCGCCTAAAACAGCGGAAAGTACCCACAGCGCAAACTTATGCGCCGAGTTAATTGGCACCGTTCTAAATCCCAGTGCCAAATGTGCCTGCTCAGTTTTCTTTGTTCGGAGTAGGCTCTTAGGCTTTTTCTGTGACTCTTTGATTTTTAAAGGTTTTCCGGTTTTAAAAGGCTTCATTGCTGAAAAATACTTTTCAATGAGCTCTACTGCTTTTAGCGGCTCTACTCCTCCAGCTACAACCACGCTCATGTTTGAAGGACTATAAAATGAGTTAAGATAGGAGATAAAATCATCTCTTTTTAAGTCTCTCACTATATCTTTTTCTCCTGCAATATCCCAACCTAAAGGCGTATCTGCGTACAAAAGATTTTCATAAATATCTGAGATCTTTCTCATTGGGGTATCCTCATATAGATTAATTTCCTCAACTATGACTCCTTTTTCCTTTTCTATTTCAGATGCATCAAGCAGCGAATTCTGAAGCATATCAGAGAGAAGATCAAGACATATTTCGATATTGTTTTTGCCTGCTTTGATATAGTAGCCTGTGTACTCTTTGTGTGTGAAAGCATTAAATTCTCCGCCAATACTATCAATAAGACCGGCTACTTCCATAAAAGTCGGACGAGTTTTTGTCCCCTTAAATGCCATGTGCTCTAGGAAGTGGGAAATTCCGTTATTTTTTTTATTTTCATAACGGCTCCCTGCTCCCACCATGACAAGTGCAGTTGCGGACTCAAATGATGGCATGGGAACAGTTAAAATCCGAAGACCATTTGGAAGAATTTTCTTATTAAATTTCATTTTGCTATTTTAACATAGTAAGTTACTTAAGTCACTTAAGTAACTTAAATTTTCTCCGGAGAAGAAATTCCCAAAAGGTAAAGTCCCTTTTTTATAACCTTTCCTACTGCTTTTGTGACAAACAATTTTTCCAACTCTTTTTCTGTTCCTATGATTTTTTCTTTTTCATAATAGGCGTTAAAATTTTGGGCCAGTTTAAATAGATAATCTGTCAAAATATTGGGCGAAAATTTGTCAGCGGCCATTTTTGCATGGATTTCAAACTGGCAAATAAGGCGTCCAAGTGCTAGCAATTGAGGGTCTAAATTTTTCACGGGATTAGCCTCAAAATCTGTATTTTTACCTTTTCCAAGAAGACTTTGAATTCTAGCAAATGTATACTGCATATAAGGCCCTGAATTGCCTGCCAAATCAATACTTTCCTCAATTGAAAAAGAAATATTAGATTCTCGTGAAAACCGGAGCATTGACCATTTCACAGCTCCCACCGCTAAATGTTCTAAAACCTCAACAGGAACCTCTTTAAAGTCTTTTTTTATTCTTTTTTGGACTTCCTCAAGGAGCCAAAAGGCACTGATAACATTTCCAGTCCGAGACGACATCTTTCCCTCTTTGAGATTTATAAATCCGTATGATATATGTTTTGTCTTATCTGCAATTCTCTTATCAACCATTTCAAGTGCCTTCAGTAAGACTTTAAAATATTCTACTTGTTCATTAGCGGTCATAATTATTGATGACGCTTTGGGATAATTTTCATCTTTTAAAATTGCGAGTGCTAAATCTTTTGCTTCATAAGTTGCATGTCTTTCTGAGGTAATAAAAACTCTTGTATGTAGTCCATATTTTTCTCCGCGGAAAATTATCGCTCCGTCATTTTTTTCAAAAACTTTCGGAAAATTTTTTTCGGTAATTACTTGACCAAGAGGAGCAGTTTGACTTTCGAAATAATAGCTTTTATATTTTATTCCTAATTTCTCGTAAAGAATTTCAAAATAATCCAAACTCCAATCTCTACCTTTCTGCCACAAACTATAAATCTCTGGATCATTTTGCCTGTTCGCCTCAGCGGAAGCGATGGCGGAATATATTTTTTTATTGATTGACATAATCTCTTTTTTGGCACTTTCATCTTCATCATAAGCTTTCGTCCCAGCCGCATAAGCTTCAGCCAAAAGGCTAACCTTATCTTCTAGCGTTCTCCCGTCCAATTTTTGATTTTTTCCTCCAGAGGCGGATCCGCCTTTGGCGGAGATTTTTGCTTGCCCGCCGGAGCCTTGGCGAAGGTGGGATTTTTGATTTTGCAAAAGCCCATAAAGGGCTTTTGCTACGTGTAGCCCAACGTCTCCTTGATAGTTGGCTCTTATTACTTTGACGCCCGAAAATTCAAATAATCGAGCGAGAGATTCTCCAAGAGTTAAATTCCTAAGATGTCCGATGTGAGGCTCTTTAAATGGATTTGGATCTCCAAATTCAAGAATAAGCTCTTTTGAGATACGTTTTTTTGTTTTATCAAATTCAAATATCGTCTTCATTTGACTAATAATTTCATCATTTGAGAGCCAAAAGTTAATAAAGCCGGGGGCTGCAGTTTCTATCTTGTCAAATTCTGAAGAAACTTCACTTTGTTGCAGTTTTTTTATAATTGTCTCGGCAAGATCTGCGGGTGAATTAAATTTCTTTCCGCTTTCCCCTTCACCCTTCACCCTTGCAAAGGCAATCATCGCGGCATTTGTTGAGAAGTCTCCTTTACCTAAATCCTGTTGGACATTAACCACTGGTTCAATCTCCAAACCGGCAAGATCTTTAATCGCACGTTTCAAACTATTTTCTATCTCTAGTTTGGAATCTACCTCTCCGGCAGGCGTGTTTGTTGTTTTATTCATAAATAGATTGTACCATACCTATAACAAAGTTATGTGAGCCTAAACTTATTTTTCGGCTTTAACAGAATATCTCAAACCATCACTTATTATCTCAATTTCTCCATCTAAATCCGTGCGGAGAACTTTAATTCTATGTTTTTCCAATAGCCCCAAACTAAAAGGCGAGGGGTGGCCGTAGCGATTTTTTGTGCCAACTGATATTACCGCAATTTCAGGGTCTGTCAGATTTAAGAATTCATCGCTCATTCCTGTTTTACTTCCATGATGCGGGACTTTCAGTATATTAATCGAACCGGCTTGTCCGGCAATCTGATCCATAACTGCGGATCCAGCATCGCCAGTTAAAAGAGCTCTAAAATCTCCATAGCTAACAAGTACTATTACTGATAATTCATTGAGGCGAAGGTTTGTACTGTTTTGATCTACTGATTCGATTGCCTCTGTGCTTGGCCAGAGAGTTATCATGCTAAAACCATTTTGATCATTAAACTTGTCTCCGGTGTATAAAAATTTAGCACTTAGCTTTTGTTCTGCTAAAACTGTCTCTAACAGTTTGAAAATTTGGGTCCTGCCGGGAACCTCCTCTGTATAAAAACTATTCACTTTATATCTTTTTACAACATCAACTAAACCAGTTGAGTGGTCAGCGTCCGGATGAGTCATTATCACAAGATCAAGTGTTCTGTCCCAAAATGGCATATGCCTGCTAAGACAGTCCAGAACTTTTTTATCTGGTCCTCCGTCAATTAAGATATCAGTTTGACTCGCAGTCCTAATAAATATTGCGTCCCCCTGCCCCACATCACAAATAACTATATGAAGTCTTGCGTCATTAAACCTTGAAAATACGAAAAAAATAAGAATAACAAGTCCTATTGAGGCACCGGAAAAGGTAAGGATAAGTTTTTTCATCTCTTTTTTCGTAAAAGTAAAATTATTGAAAGCAGAATCAAATAATATCCAAAGAACAATAAAATTGGAAAACTATCTATCTCAAATTGCCCGCCTAGGACAGGCGTAAATTCGGCTATTTTCTCAAAGTAAAGCAGAAACGGAATACTCAAATACAAAATAATTGTTCCTATGGGCTCGATGACTAAGCCCAAGACTACGGCAACTGCGCCAATTACCATTAAAATCGGAACTGTCCAAAGAACAAGTGCGTTTGCTATCACAGAAAAGATCGAATAATTGCCAAAGTTGGAAAGAAGTATCGGAAGTGTAAATATTTGAGCAGAAATTGTCGTAGCTAAGTCTTCGCCGATTATAGATCTTTGAATCAAGCTTTTAATTTTTTTGTTTACGAAGAAAAATGGCCTAAAATATATAAGACCCAATGTTGCCATAAATGAAAGCTGAAATCCTATGTCAAAAATAAGTCCGGGGGCTTTTAAAAGCATAAGGGTTCCGGCCACGAATAAACCTAGAAACGAACTGCTTTGGCGCCCGGTTAGCTGTGCCAGAAAAACAAGTATCCCCATAATAGAAGCTCTCACTATTGATGGCTCAAATCCTGCCAAAAGAGCATAAAAGAGTATTCCAAAAATTGTTAGAATCAAAGCCGTCTGGCGCCGGAAAAAAATTGCAAAAAGTCCCAGTAAAAATCCTCCAACCATGGTTATGTTCATGCCCGATGCAGCTATTACATGGAGCAGGCCTGATTTCTGAAGATTATTGTAAAAGCCCTCGGGCATTTCTTGCTTGATGCCAAAAACAATTCCCAGCATTAAGGTTGAATATTTTGGATTAAAACTTGAGTTAAAAAAACCAATAATACTTTCCCTTATTCTCACTATCAGGCTTCCTTTTGTTCCTTTTTCGATAAGTATAAACTCGGGATAACTTATAAAAGCAACTTTGTCCCCTTTCTGGGAGGTGAAATAGTCGATTTTGCCTTCTAAGGCAATCCTGTCGCCATATGAAAGAGGGGGATTTAATTCAAAGAAAACTATTGCTCTTTGTGAATTAGGCAAAGTCAAGGAAATCTGCTGTCCTCTCAGGGAAATCTTGGGCTGAGTTTGAACTTGTGTTTCAAAAGCAATATTTTTCCCTTCAGGGTAAGGCTTGGTAGTAGAAAAGTAAAAGATAAAACGAATGATGAGAATAATCGATAATAAAAATAAGAAGAGTAAAATTGCCTTCCTGTTCATTTAAAGATTTAAATTATTATTAATTATACAGACTCAAATGCTTATTGCATTTTACATTTTCTAGTGGTACGTTTATAGTATAGGTGCTATGAAAGTACTCCTTATTGATGATGATGAAGCCATTCTAAGTGTTTACTCAACCTCATTAAAATCCCATGGACATGAGATTATAACAGCTGTCAATGGCAAAGCAGGACTTGAAAAAGCTAAGACAGAAAAACCGGATGTAGTATTGCTTGATCAAGTTTTGCCGGACATTCAAGGCAACGAAGTTTTAAGATTACTTAAAGATGATTCGGAAACTAAAGATATTCCAGTCGCTATGCTTTCAAATTTCGGACAAAATGATCTAATACAAAAAGCGCTTAATACAGGTGCCGTTGACTACATCCGAAAATACGAGATTGAACCAGATTATCTGGACACAAAAATAAAAGCCATTATGAAATCAAAACAATCTCAAGCTGACAACGAGCAAACATTCTAGGTTGTATGACAATGACCGTCCTGCTCATAGTTCTTGCACTTCTCTTTACCGCAGCTGCAGTTTCTTACTTTTTCTGGGTAAATAGACAAACTCAGGGATTGACAAAAGGTTCAGAGGACAAATCACAAATACCAAAGGACGAGGAATATTCTCATATGATCGTCCACGAACTGCGCGCACCAGTTGTTGCTATTAAAGACAGCGCATCAATTCTACTCTCAGACAAATTAAGTGAGGGGGAAGAAAAGAAAATGCTTAATCTTATTCATGACGAGGCAAAGAAACTTCTTAGACAGATTTCCACAATTTTAGATGCTGCAAAAGTAGCCGATGGTAAATTATCCCTCAAAAAAACCCGAGGGGATATAGCTAATTTAGTTAGAGAAGAAATGGCCTTATTCCAGCCCGAAGCAAAACGCAAAAATATTAACATAATTTCTGATATTGAGCCTGGTCTGCCGAGTTTCTTTTTTGACAATGTGAGGATTACTGAGGCTCTTAATAATATCCTCTCAAACAGCTTAAAATATACAAATGAAAACGGAATAATAAAGGTAAACGTTACAAAGGGCGGAGAAAATGTTGTTATTTCTGTTGCTGACAACGGAATAGGTATAGCAGCGGAAAAACAAAGCAGACTGTTTAGCAAATTTGAAGAGCTAGGTGGCAGTATGGACAAGAAGAAAGAAAGCCTAAGCAGTGGGCTAGGGCTTTATATTACAAAATGGATCGTAGAAGCACATGGCGGAACTATAAAAATTACCTCCGAAGAGGGAAAAGGTACAACCACCATTTTTACTCTACCCTTAGATACAAACGAGCCTGCCCAAGAAATGCCTTAAGCTAATCAGCAGAAATTTTTTCTTTTATTTTTTCAAATGTGGCCTGGCCCACAATTTTTCGATTCAACAAATCTTCTATCTGAGTGTATGGCCTACCGTCAATTATTTTCTGGGCAGTAACCGGTCCAATCCCGGGAAGTGACTCTAAATCTGATTTTCCTGCTGTATTAATATTAAGAACCGGCCCTGCCTGCCCTGTCTGAGAAGAGACTGATAGTATTTGCTCGCCCTCTCTTGGAATATATATTTTAAGCCCATCAGTTGCCTTTTTAGCCAGGTTTATATTTTTCTCCACCCAATCCCTGTCTGCTATATCGCTTAATCCTCCTGCAGCAGCTAGTGCGTCCACAATGCGTGAGTCCGCTGAAATCCTGTAAACGCCTGGAGAAACAACAGCTCCTTCAATATCAACTACAATTTCCTGTCTGTTTTCTTCTTCTGACTTTTCAAGAACGATTGTAGGCTCGCTTTGTCTCTTGCCAATAAATTGGATAAGGCCTACTGCCACGAGCATTAATCCGAATACTCCTAGGGCAATTGGGAGAATATTTTGTCTAATCAGAGGATATATCTTTTCAGAATCCATAAATCTAGCAACTAGCTTCTAGCAACTAGCTTCTAGCTAGCAGCCAGCAGCTATAAGCAATAAGCTGTTTTAAACTACAAAGTTTATTATTTTCCCCGGAACGTAAATTACTTTCCTGACTTGTTGTCCTTTCAGATACTTTGATACTTTTTGATCATTTCGTGCTTTCTGCTTGACTAATTCTTTATTTGTCAATTGTGAACTGTCAATTGTCAATTGTGAACGAAGTCTCCCGTTGACTTGTACTGCAACTGTTGCTTCTTCTTCTGAAAGACTTGATTCATCAAATGAAGGCCACGGCTGAAGATGGACAGATCTGTTATCTGTTCTCTGTTGTCGGTTATCGGATTTTGGTTTGACTGTTTTCTGTTTACCAGTTAACTGATCAAACGATTTGCCAGATTCAGAAAACTGAGAACTGAAAACTGATGACTGGAGCTTTTCCCAAAGTTCTTCTGAAAGATAAGGAGCAAAAGGAGCAAGCAAAATTACAAAAGTTTTAAGGTGTTTTGGGGCAATGTTGGCTTTTGATTCATTTAGATCATTTACAAGTTCCATTATTTTTGCCAAAGCTGTGTTGTAACGCAGGTTTTCCACATCTTCTCCAACTCTTTTGATGGCCCGATTAATAGACTTTTCAATTTTTGAATTTGCAGAAAACTTAGCACTCGACTTATCTGATTGATTTTTTTTAGCCTGAGGTTGCCCAATGGCCGAAGCTAAATTTGATTCAATAAGCTTTCTTACTCGTTTGAGAAATCTTTCCATACCTTCCATTCCAGAATCTCTAAAATCCCCTCCCTGACTGAATGGTCCTATAAACATTAAATAGCATCTAAGAGTATCAGATCCGAATCTTTGAATGTAATTATCTGGATTTACGACATTCCCGCGAGACTTGCTCATTTTTGCGCCGTCCTTTATAAGTAGTCCATGCGCGCGAAACTTAGTAAAAGGCTCGTCAAAATCTAAAAATTTAAGATCAAATAAGACTTTAGTGACAAATCTAGAGTAAAGCAGATGCAAAACCGAATGCTCTGCCCCTCCTATATACATATTGATTGGGAGAAATCTAGTTCGCTTTACCATTCCAGAAGACTCAGAAAACTCAGTTGAATCAGACTGTCTGATTGTCTGACTGTCTGATTGCCTCTGAATATCCGAGTTTTCCGAGTTTTCCGAAGCAAACGCCTTTGATGGAAAAGGAATCTTGTCAGACTCTGTTGCTAAATACCTCAAAAAGTACCATGCGGAGTCCAAAAATGTATCACATACGTCAGTTTCACGCTTTGCCGGACCATGACAAACAGGGCATTTTGTATTTACAAACTTCTTATCTTGGGCCAGAGGCGCAACTCCTGTTCCAAGCGGTTTAAAATTTTCAATATAAGGAAGCACAACCGGCAAATCTTCCTCAGGAACAGGAAACCATCCGCGCATTTTGTGCGCGGAATTTGAAATTTGAAATTTGAAATTTGAAATTTCCCGATGGTGAGACTTTGGTTTGGAAGTTGTAAACCATGAATCACCTCGATTAGCACAATTAGAACAGTACACCATCGGGATAGGTGCTCCCCAATACCTTTGTCTTGAAATCAGCCAATCTCTGAGATGATATGTTACTTCCCTCTTTCCAAAACCTTTAGCCTCCAAATGATCCATCATCGCTTTTATCGCATCTTTTATGTCAAGGCCGTTTAAGAAACCAGAATTAATCATCTTTCCTTCTTCTTCCTGGACTTGTTCAATTGAAGCTATAGGAGAAGTATCACCATCTTTTCCAACAACTACTCTTTTTATAGGAAGACCAAACTTCTGAGCAAATTGAAAGTCACGTTTGTCATGGCCTGGAACGCCAACAACTGCTCCAGTCCCAAATTCCATAAGAACAAAATCCGAAATCCAGATTGGCATCTTCTCGCCAGTAAGATCGTTAATCGCATAGCTTCCGCTGAATATTCCAGTTTTTTCTCTTCCCTCTTCCATTCTTTCCTGTTCTGTTTTCTTTTTTGACCTTTCGATATATTTTGATACTTTGTCTTTATTCTGTGGGGTTGTTAATTTCAAAGCCAATCGATGCTCTGGGGCCAGAGCAATAAATGTAGCCCCGAAATTTGTATCAGGCCGGGTTGTGAAAACCTCTATAAACTCCGGAGTATCAGTTTTCTGTTGTCTGTTGTCGGAATTTGGTTGATCAGTTTTCAGTTGACCGGTTAACAGACTTGCCGATTGACTGTTGGCCGAGAACTGAGAACCGAGAACTGAGAACCGAATTAAGCTTCCTTCTTTTCTCCCAATCCAATTTCTTTGGGCGAGTTTTACTTTTTCTGTCCAGTCAATTCTATCCAACCCTTCAAGTAATCTATCTGCATACTTTGTAATTTTGAAAAACCACTGCTCAAGCTCTCTATATTCAACCGCAGTTCCACATCTCTCGCAAACTCGAAGTCTTTCATCTTCATCACGTGCATAAACACTGTGATGGGTCATCCCAACGTTTTTGCCAGAAACGACCTGCTCGTCTGCAAGAACTGTTTTACATGACGGGCACCAGTTCACCAAAGCTTTCTTTTTCTCAGCTAATCCTGCCTTAAATAACTGAATGAATAACCACTGCGTCCATTTGTAGTAATCCGGGCTTGAAGTATTGACAGTATGAGACCAGTCATAGGAGAAACCTAAGGAATCAAACTGCTGCCTAAAGTGCTTTGTTGCCCGGTCGATTAAATTCTTAGGATGATCATTAATTTTTAGGGCGTAGTTTTCACTATGTATTCCGAATGCGTCAAACCCCATTGGATGGAAAACATCATATCCCTTCATTCTCATAAAACGTGCATACACATCAGCACCAGTCCCTGAAAAAGCGTGGCCTACGTGAAGACCCTCGGCTGATGGATAAGGAAACATGTAAAGGACATAATAAGGTTTTTTAGCGCTGTCAAGATCCGGCTGATAGATTTTTGCATTTTTCCACTTCTTTTCCCATTTTTTCTGTAGTTCTAAATAGTCGTATTTATTTTTCATAGTTGCGATGTCATTCTGAGCCTGCGAAGAATCTTAAGATCCTTCATGCAATGATTGTCTTTCTGAGCAACGCGAAGAAACTTAACCATAAATTTAAGAAAGATTCTTCACTGCGTTCAGAATGACATCAGAACATTTTCATTCAGGATGACATTTCATGAGCCAAGTATAACACAGAACAATTTTCAATTCTAAATTTTCAATTACGATCAGGCGCGGGGAGCTTGCGAAATTTTTGCAGGACGGCTTTATGCAGCGAAGCGAGTCCAAGAAAATTTCGTATGCGACCTAAGCGCTGCCAATAAACTAGACAGGACCCCGAGCGAAGTTTAAAATTCCTATTTACTATTTACCATTTACAAATTACTATTAAACTATGAGGTTTTATAAGGATTCATTTCTCGTTATTGCTTCTTTTGGTTTAGTTTTTGTCTGGCAAAACAGCCAACTGGCCCAGTACACTGTCCCTTTCATTGGTTTTTTGGTGTTTGTTTTCCTCCTTGTATCTATCCGCAACAAACAAACCTTCAACCTGGGCGGCCCAGTTAACTTTTTTATTTTAAACACCATTATTCTGCTTCTCATTTTCTCAACCGGCGGCATTAATTCAAATCTTTTCTTTCTCCTCTACTTTTTACTTTTTGCACAAGCCTTTATTCTGGACCAAAGAAGCGTATTTATCTTCCCCGCTGCCATAATTATAATATTCTGGAGCCAGATATTCCAGGATGATGTGAGCGCAAACATAATAAAAATGGCCTCAATTTCAATTCTGACTCCTCTTGCCTATTTCTTTGGAAAGGAGTTTAGGAAAAATGAGGGGCAGGAAGATGAACTCCTTAAGGAGAAAGAGCGAACAACTGATTCGGCAGATGAAATCTCATCGGATGTTAAAGAAGTAATTGAAGAAGGAAAAGAAAAGCTAAGTGAAAAACAAATTGATAAGTTAAAAAATGTGCTCGAGGAAACAAAGTCTCTTCGCGAAGAGAAATAAACAAATACTACAAATGTTAAATACTACAAATAAGAAAATTCTCCAGGATTTATTAAAATATTGGTATTTATTGGTAGTATTGGTATTTATTGGTAGTATTCTTGCGCAAAGCGCAAGTGCGCAGATCATGTCAAATGGTAGTTACAAGCTGCAAATGGGAAATCTTAATTCAATCGCAGGTGAATCCTCTGGATCAAACTATAACTTAAGCATAACTTCCGGTGAGACAGCCCCGGGACTCTATTCGGGGACAAATTACAATGTAAAAGCCGGATTTCAGTATGTTCCCCGGGGTGGACCCTTTTCTTTTTCCATCTCAAATACCCTGATTGATTTTGGTGTCCTCTCCCCTACAAACCCTGTAACGCGCAGATCCACATTAACAATATCCAACTCTTCCGCACCCTCATACCAGGTTACGGCTTCAGAAAATCACCAACTTCAGGTTGTTAGATCGGGAGCTATAATTCCGGATACAACTTGTGATAGGGGCAATTGTAGCGAGTCGCAGGCTGGACAGTGGTCAAATACCTTAACTTATGGCTTTGGCTATAGGTGTGATGCAATCTCAATTATTTCAAAGAGTGCAAGATCAGCCTCCTGCAATGAAAGTGACAAGTCCTTTATAACTAGCGATTATTTCAAACAATTCTAAAAAAAAAAAAAAAAAGAGCCTTCTCGCATAATTGTCAAAGGAGATAAAGGACGAGGACAAAAGGCAACCGTGACATATAAAGTCAACATATCATCTTCTCAAGTCGCCGGAAATTACACCAATTCGA
>JACPLG010000012.1 GCA_016186625.1 Candidatus Levyibacteriota bacterium | reverse complement strand
TAAATTGTACTCCAATTGAGGGCAATAAACAAGCCTGCCCGCGGCATTTGCTCAAGGTAAAAATCGGCGGGTCTTGCGATTCAGGCTTCGCGGAGTTCCTTGGCAATTTCTCCCAAGTCTCTTTTCAATCCTTTTTTAACAACACTTTGGATTATTCCTCCTCCATCGTTTTCAAACCGAGGGATCAAATGAATATGCAAATGCGGAACTCCCCGTTTTTCCTCATGATTAATGCCAATTGTAATCGAATCCGTTTTAAGCGCCTTTTTAAGTTTTCTTGCAACTTCCTGGACTCCGGTCATTAATTTCCCCAGTTCTTTTTCATTGTATTCTAAAACAGAATATCCATGACGCCTAGGAACAACCAAAGTGTGACCATCAGTGGAGCCAAAAATATCCAGAAATGCCACATACTCTTTTTCTTCCAGGACAAAATATCCCGGAACCTGTCTAGCAATTACTTTACAAAAAATACAATCCATAAATAGCAACTAGCCACTAGCGTCTAGCTTCTAGTTATTAGCGCGGGGAGCTTGCGAAATTTTTTATTTTTCCAAGAAAATTTTACTAGCGACCTTAGCGCTTCCGCAATACATCAATTATAGCGTCTAAAGAAAGTTTTGTGGGTTTCATTTTTGGGTTTTTGGGTGTACCGTTGAGCAACATTTTTTTACCAACGTGCAAAAACCACGTGGCCGCTGGATCCATCTTCTTTAACTTCTCATAAATATTGGTCAAATCAACTTTTGCCGCAGGAGAGGCTTTTATCCTAACGTATCCTTTTCGGGGATCTCTGCGAACAACTAAGGAAAACCCCATTTTTTGCGAAAGTTTTATAACGTCATCGTTTATGGTTTTGAAGGCAATAGCTCTTCCAAAGATTGATTCAAACTGCTCTCCGTTTTCTTTAATCTCTCGCTCTGCCCAGATTTTATTTTCAAAATTATGAAGAATTGCATCAAGACACGAAGAGGCAAACTCAACGTACAAGTTGTCTTCATTCGGTTTTTGAAGTTTTAATCCATCCAAAATTTCAGTCAACATAAAATCATATCGATCAGAAGTTGGGTCAGGATAAAAAACCTGCTTAAAATGGTCATCATCCACTACTATATTTATCATTCTGGAAATTGCTTCTTCCCGAACTTGAATTTTGTCTGAGGACTCTTCATTTTCAAACATCTGCCCTTTACTTCGAACAAAGTCCCAGGTTAATGACGCTCCGCAAACATTTATGTCCGGGGTTTGATGGTGATCCAAGGGGCCTAGTCCTGTATCAACATGAATCACTTCGTTCTCTCCGACCTTCTCAATTGGGTCCCCCGTTCCACTATTTGCTATTTGCAATTTACTATTTGCTTTTCTTGATCCTGCTGGAACAAATTCCACTTTTGCTTCACCCCATCCTTGAAGAAATCGCTTTATTAACCATACAGATGTGACTGCGTCCAAATCCGGTATCGTATGTGTAACAACAATTTTCATACTATGTTTTGTTCGCTTAGTATAACTTTTTCAGTTATAAAACAAAAGTCCAACTTGACAAAAAATCTCCCTAAAACGATAATAGTTTCATGGATCCCAAACTGTCCACTCTTGATCCAAAACTTCGGGAAGCATATGATCGTGTCATGAATAGCCCTACCTCTAGTCCTCCCCAAACACCCCCATCACCCCAAATATCCCAAGCTCAAGCACCAACCCCTCCCTACCCGGGACAAGCTCCGTCACAAAATCCCCCTGCGCCCCCCCCCGTTCCCTCAAATTTTTCTCCCGGAAGCTCTACAATTGCTTTCAATGCTCATAATGCCTCGATAAATCAAGGAAAAGTACTTAAAAAAGCGGGGTCAAAAACTTCTACTATTATTATACTAATTAGCTTAATAATTCTTTTGATTGCCTATACTTTTGTGTGGATATATATTTTCAAACTTAAGATTCCCTTTTTCCCTTAATAAGCCTGACCAAATAGCCAACGTCCTTTTGCTTCTTTGCCACAACGGACACAAACTCCGGTTTCTTGTCTTGCATCTAATGGCAAAATCCTTGTGGAGGCCTTCGTTTCATCTTTTATCTCTTTCTCACACTCCGCATCTTCGCACCAAAATGCCTTTATAAATCCTCTCTTCGTATTCATGATTTCCTTAAATTCCTCATAGGTAGTAGCCTCATGAGTATTTTCCTCCAAATATCTACTAGCTATTTTATAAAGATGTCTTTGCAGGCTTTCAAGCAGTTCTAGAACGTTTTTACCAATTTCCTCAAGTCTGACTTGTCTATGTTTAATTCCCCCGTCTTCGGTATCCAAAATTAATCGAGTTGCTAACACAACTCCGTTTTCCTCAACTTCTTTTAAACCAACCGTCGCTTCTATGGGGATACCTTTAAGCTCTGTCTCACTCAACTTCCATCCTAATGTTTTTTCTGGATTATCCCAAATCTCAACTCTTCCCTCATACTCTGTCCCCTTCAAACCTTTTTCCACTTCTTCTTTTATCTTCTTAGAAAAGTTCAAAACCTTTTGATCGTCTTTGCCAAGGATTGGCAATATTACCATTTTTATCGGAGCAATTTTTGGAGGCAATACCAAACCATCATCATCGCCGTGAGTTAAAAACATTCCCCCTAGGCTTCTCGTAGAGAGCCCCCATGACGTCTGCCAAGCATAGTCATTTTTGCCTGTTCTGTTTTGAAAAGAAATGTTAAAAGGTTTTGAAAAATTTTGGCCTAGATTGTGAGATGTTGCCCCTTGCAATACTTTCCCGTCAGGCATCAATGCCTCTAGCGAATAAGTAGTCTTTGCTCCTGCAAATTTTTCAGCAGTACTTTTTATTCCCAGGTAAACAGGTATCGCATAATAATCTTCATAAATACTCCTGTACCATTCTAGTGCTGTTTCTGCCATATCAATAGCTCCTGCCTCATCTTCATGAGCAGTGTGTCCCTCCTGCCACAGAAATTCAGTGGTTCTTAAAAATAAATAAGTTCTCTTTTCCCATCTCACTACGTTGTTCCACTGATTAATAAGCACAGGAAGATCTCTCCAGCTCTGTATCCAATCAGAATACATGGAATACATAATGGTTTCCGAGGTCGGCCTTACAACCAACGGATCCTTGAGTTTTTCCCCTCCGGCAATTGTCACCACGGCAAGTTCCGGAGAAAATCCTTCCACATGTTCCTTTTCTTTCTCAAGCAGAGATTGAGGAATGAAAAGGGGGAAATAGGCGTTTTGTACTCCTTTTTCCCTCATCATTGGATTAAATATTTCCTGAACCCTTTCCCATAAAGCATAACCGTAGGGTCTAATAACCATCGTTCCCTTAACTGGGCCGTAATCCGCCAACTCCGCCTTCAAAACGACGTCATTGTACCATTCTGAAATGTTATCTGATTTTTTTGTTATTTCTTTTTTTGCAAATTTACTCATAAAAACTAACCGCTAGAAGCTAGTTGCCAGTGGTTGAGTTTGAGTATAACATTTTTCCCTTCTCTTTGGGACAGGAGAAATTTCTTAAAATTACTATTGACAAGATGTACATTTGCTAGTATTATTACTACGTGAGTACTATTAGGCTATCCGCAACTTCTGCGAGAAATAAATTTTTTGAACTTCTTAATCAAGTAGCATTGGGAACAGAAGTTATTATAGAAAAAGATAATAAGGAAATTGCAGTTCTTTCTCCAAAGATAAAAAAGACAGATTGGAAAAATATTTTGAAAGCATCTCAAGGGCTACATGGAGTTCTAAAAGACTACACTTTTACCGAAATTAGCCCAAGTAGGAAAAAAGGCTCATGGAAACACTTGGGGAAATGGTAAAGAAATTTTAATGAAGGTCATTATTGACTCAAGTATTCTTATAGATTATTTCCGCGGGGGCATAAAATGGCAAGAATTTTTAGAAGATGTACCCAAAGACGTAGAGCTATTCCTACCTACAATTGTAATCTTTGAATTATTCTCAGGGAAAAGTACAAAGAAAAACGGAGTTGCAAAAGATATCTTAAATTTACTAAAACAATTTATCCCTATAGAGTTAACGTCTGGGATCGCAATTAAAGCCGGGGAGTTATATCGCGATGTTGGTTCACGTATTGATCCTGCGGATTATAT
>JACPLG010000015.1 GCA_016186625.1 Candidatus Levyibacteriota bacterium | reverse complement strand
CTGACACTGTTTTTCTACGCACGCTCCATTGTCTGTACAGCCATAATTCTGTTCGCACCGACCACTGCTACAGACCTGAGTCCCCGGACAACTTCCGCAGTTTCTAACATTTCCACAGCCATCAGTAAAACTCCCACACTGATAACCTCTATCCGCACAGGTTTCGGTTACGCAAGATCTTGGACAACCTGAAGTTCCGCTGCCCCAACCCGGAAAATATATGGTTCCTCCAGAATAGCTATTTTGGTCAAATGGAGAATTACTAGTGGTAGCAGTAATGTTTTGTGCGCCAGTTGTCCAAGAACCATATGATGAACAACCAGCTCCGCCTCCACCTGAATAATCTTGAACTGCTTTAGGATCAGGGTCTATACAAGCTGTGCTCCATTGAACTCTATAAGGAGGACTACCGGGGACTGAACAGGGTCCCCATTGGTATTGTCTCGTTCTGTTATAGCTCCGACAAGATCCATCTTGCTCAATGCAGATTATGCCAGTTTGATCCACAAGCCTTAGAATTGTTGCATGAGTTGTACCACCACTACTTATTAGTCTAAATCCTACCTGCCATATTATATTTGACCTATTATTGCTTCCAAAGCCTGTATATACTACATCCGCTCTTGCTGAATTAGCAAACACAAGACTGGTAATAAATAAAGTTATAAAAAAAATGATGAAAGTTGTAAGGTATATCCGTATTTTATTCATAAATCAATCTTTATTTTTAAAGACTCCGTGAAGCTAAATCAAGATCTATATTATATTTTGATTTAGCATAATTTTTCAGGAATTCAGCTGCTTCAGATGCGATAGGATCTGAAGCAAAAATCAAATCTTCATAAATTACCCAATACACAATTTCAATTTCCTCAACTTCACTATCAGGCATATGACCTGCAACTTTTAAATTAGAACTTATTGTATTTTTGTAAGCCTCAGACATACCGCTTTCATTTATTAATTTAAATATTTCTTTTATTTCAGAAGTAAACTCCTGTCCGCAGACAGGATCAGCGCAAGGAATATTGAAATTATTAGTGTGATATAAGGACGGAAAGTTTTTCTTTGCATACCCTTCAATTACTTTTTTTGAAAACTCTCTATATTTTGGGTCTTGAGTTAGGGAGTACTGGGTCGAAAATAAAAATGATAAATTGACTAGACCATCATATTTGCTTTGATTAGATGCATTTGGATCTCTTATTATTTTGTAAGTATTTTCCACCTGCTCTGGTGTTTCTTTAACTTTAGTGTTTTTTAGAATGAAAGAATCTACTTCAGATATGAATGCTTCAGTTTTATTGCCAGACACTTTTTCAAAAATAGTTTTATTAAAAATTAGTAAAGAAGATATAACAATAATTGCTAGTATAATAAATATGATTAATACAAGAATTATTTTTCTATGATTATTTGGGAGCTTAGGTGTAATATTATTGTTACTTTGTATTATTTGCATGTGAAATACATAGTCTATCTCTAGTAAATGTTGTGGTTAATTTGAGCGTAGCAAAAGCGGATGTACCTGTCAACGAGTACGTAGAGTATCAGGGGTTGAATAGTAAATCTATACAGCAGGGGAATTAGTTACGATCAACGGGGGCATAAGCTACTTTATATCTCCAATTTCTTGTATTGTAGTCTATAGCGCCTTCGATCCAAGCTGATTTATCCTGTATGCTTCCGTGTGTATCAACAGAGCCTAGGATATAATCAGCAGTCAGATCGGCAGCTCTGGCAGAGGCAGCTTTTAGCCTAGGATTTGTAGCAACGTCATGTATAAATAATAAGTCAGTTATTGCTTCTTCCGCTGCTACTAGACGGGCGCCGTCAATAATAGCTTGACGCTTATTTTCATCAGGTTCCTCACTTGCTAATTGCCTTGAATATGATGTGCCATTTTTCATTCTGGCAAGTACTCCATTTATCTCTCCTCTAGTAAGTAGTGGCCATCCGGGAATGTCTAAATTAACTATATAATCTCCATGTATTCTATAAAATCTAATTAACCCTCTTTGTAGTTGTTCAAACGTTACTGCTCTAATAGAATCATTCTCCTGATTAAAAATTTGTCTTTGCAACTCTCTGGTAGATTCATTAAATGATGGTAAAAAACCTGAAGAGTCTTGTGTTTCCGTTAAAGCTTGCTCTTCTGGGTTTTTTATATTTTCTTGATTTTGATTTAAAGCCCCAGAAGCTTCTGCCTTTGCAACCGCAGATTGAATTTGTTCTGCAATAGACCTAAACCTTCTTAAATATGGGGATACAAATTCACCAAGGTCAACTGTACCATCTCCATCTAGATCTAAATTGAAAGTTATTGATTCAGGATTTTGATCTGGATTATCTTGAGCCAAAACAGCAGGAAATGTTCCAATTGCTGTTGCTAGGGCTAGAGCAGTAGCTACGCCTGCTCTTCTTGGATTAAATCTTCCTGTATCTATTAAGTCACTTGATAAATTTTCTTGTTTTTCAACAGGAAAAGGGATACGTGTATTTGCACCTGTTTCATAAACAGGTCTTGGTGCCAATTCATGATTAGACATATAACACCGCGATTATACTCCTTTTTCAGAAGATGTCAAGCCTATAGTCGCACAATAACAAGTTTAATCCCCCGGCGGACACCTATCCTTACAAGGAGAGACCCTGGAAGGCTAAATTTCTTCAAGGGTCAAATTTTGAAGAATCTCGTAATCATCATCTTCTTTTACAAATGCCTCGTATGAAAGAGAAGAATTATTCTTAGAAAAGTAGGAAAGTATTTCCTCAGGCTTTACCCACTCGGTTTCCCCTTTTCCGATATATTCCAAGTAAGACGACGGCTGCCCTGCGTAGCTTTCCAAGGAGAATCCTTGGAAAGCTAAAGCTTGTTTGTGAATATATTTAGAGAGATGTAAAAACTGCGATTCGCTATTTATCAAAACAGCTTTGTAAACTCCTTGATATAAAGATCCAACCCTCTTATACTTCTTATTAAAAAACATGCTATATCTTGTGCATAAGGATCTCATGAATTTATCAATTGCATTTGGGTTTTTCTGTTTAATGAAGAAATGGAAATGGTTTGGCATCAGGCAAAATGCTAGTAGTGTAATTTCGCTTGAAAAGTTGTTTAACCGAAGAGTCTTTAAAATATTATCCCTTTCTATTGAAGTAATTGTTGGGTTAGAAAGTCTTTCTTTAAGTTCCTTCTCGTTTTTTGGGAGTAAATACTCTTTAAGATAAGAGAGAAGAACAGAATAATCCTGCTTATCTAAAAATATTTTTCTCTTTTCCACCCCTCGGTTATAAATGTGGTAATAGCCTTTTTCCAAATATTGTTTTAATGAGTTTTTTGCTGGCATTAACAAATACCATATCACATGCTAAATAGCTTAACAAGGAGAGACCTTGGAAGGCTATTCTTTAATTTTCTGGGAGTATAGTCTTTGGGCCTCCTCTAATTCCTCTTTTGTATTTACTCCTCGCCACATCATTTTGCCACCTTTAACAACTCCCATTTTCTCTTTATTTCTAATAGCCAGCTCAACTAGGCTCACCAAATAATATTCGCCTGAAATCGGGCTTTTGGCAACCTTTGGTAGATATTTTTTAAGAAAAGATAGGTTGAAAACATAGCAAGCGGGGTTAATTTCCTTCATTTTTCGCTGTTCCTGCGTTACGTCTTTTTCTTCAACGATCTTTATAACTTGCCCGTTTTTATCTCTGATTATCCTTCCCAGTCCTTGGGGATTTGAAACATCAATTGTTAAAAAAGTCAAGGAGTTTTTGTTTTCTTTGTGGAGTTTAATTAAATCTCTAAGTGTCACCTCTCTATAAAATGCAGAGTCATCTCCTTGAATAACCAAAACATCTGTTGTTGATTGCGCAAGAGACGGCAGAGCGGTTTTAACTGCATGAGCAGTTCCCAGTCTTTTCCGCTGCTGCGCAAAAATTACTCCTTCTGGAAAAAGTTTTTTAACCGATTCTTTGGCAAAGCCTACTACTATAATAATTGGTGAGATCTTAAGCTTTTTAAGAAGATCAACTCCGTGGACAACCATTGACTTTCCTCCAAGAAGAAGAGTTACCTTATTTAAATTTCCCAACTCCATCCTCTTCCCTTTTCCCGCAGCCAGAACTATTCCTGCTAAACTAGTTTTCATTTTCCCTAGTAATATTTGCGCCGAGACTATTCAAGCGCTCTTCAAGCCTCTCATAACCTCTATCCAAATGATGAACCTCAAGAATGACACTTTCTCCCCGAGCTGCGAGTGCTGCAATAACAACAGCAGCACCTGCTCTTATGTTTTGCATAGTAAGAACTGCATTATGAAGTGAGCTCGCCCCTTTTATTTTCACCGCGTGGAAGTACTTAGGTTGATCGTCTGATAGATTAAAATTATAGACTTCCTCAGGGTTTGAAACTTTTGGATTAAAAAGCCTCATTTTTGCACCCATTTTTTTAAGATCCTGAATATAGCTTAATTTATTTTCAAATACTGTTTCATGAATGATGGAGCTTCCAGCGGCTTGTGTCATAAGAACTGCCCATGGAGCCTGCCAATCAGTCATAAAACCTGGGTAGGGAGAAGTGGTTACATCAACTGCTCGCAGGCTCTCTTTATAAAAAAATCTTATTCCTTCTTTTGTTGTTTCTACTCCCGCCCCTGCTTCCTCTAATTTCTCCAGAAACGCCTCAAGTCCTTCTCTTCTAACATCCTCAATAAAAATGTCTCCTTTTGTAATAATTGAGGCAATAGCCAGAGTTACTACCTCGTTTCGGTCGGGTGCAATGGTAAAGTCGGTTCCATAGAGCCTCCCAACACCATCAATTTCAATTGTTCTTGGCTCTGGGCGTTTGATTTTTGCTCCCATTTTATTAAGAAGAGAAATAAGCTCATCAATCTCCGGCTCCTGTGCTGCATTCTTAAGAATTGTTTTTCCTGCCGAAAGTGATGCTGCAATAAGCAGTGTCTCCGTTCCTGTGTGTGTATTTTTATCAAATTTGTAAGTTGCCCCCTTTAAACCATCTGTTTTTGCGTGGAAATAGCCATCTTCGCTAATATATTTAATGTCAGCACCAAGACTTCGCAGTCCGTCAATAGTTCTGTCAATCGGTCTTGCTCCAAGACGGCATCCTCCAGGATTGGGAACAATTGCCTCATTTTTGCGCGCAAGAAGTGGAGCAAGAAACATGACAGAAGTTCTTACCTCCGCTCCCCTCTCAAGATCTATTTTCGAAACTTTGAAATCGGACATTTTGATGGTGACCTTATGATCTAAGACTCTAGCTTCTCCGCCCAACTCCTTAACAATTTCAAGCATTACAAAGACATCAGAAATTAACGGGACATTTTCAATAGTTACTTCCTCATTAGTCAAACACGCTGCAACAATAGCCTTCAGCGCCACGTTTTTAGCGCCAGATACGCTTGCTTTTCCGAACAGCCTTTTTCCTCCATTTATAATAAACTTATCCATTAACTCCTTTCGGTCGCAAATCCGAAATTTATTTTTTTCATCTAAACAATTAGCTCCTTACCAATCTTATATATATCTCCCGCTCCCATAGTAATTAACAGGCTGTTTTTATCATATTTTTGTGAAGACACGTATTTTACCACATCAGAAAGATGGGGAAAATAGATGGACTTTTTGCCGTATTTTTTAATTTCTTCGCAGAGCAATCGTGATGAGAAATCAGGATCAACTTCTTCTCTAAATGACGGGAAAATCTCTGCAAGTATAACTTCATTACAATCTGAAAAGGCAGTCGAAAATTCCTTGAAAAGCTTTTTTGTCCGGGAGTACATGTGAGGCTGAAATATAACTATAATTTTGTGTTTTGGGAAACTTTTTTTAAAAGCCAAAAGGGTTTCCTTAATTTCTTCCGGATGATGCGCATAATCATCGTAAAGAAGCCCTCCGCCCAACATATTGCCGACAAATTCTGATCGTCGTTTTGTCCCGGAAAAGCCAGACAAAGCTTTCTTTATTTGCTCTACTGTTAAGCCTACTTCCAAACCCACAATTACAGCGGCAAGGCCGTTTAGTCCGTTTTGCTGCCCAAAAACCCGCATTGAGAATTGACCCAAAGAAGTACCACGGGATTTTATCCAAAAAAAAGTTTTATCAGGGTTTGAATTTACTCTTTCAAGTATGTAATCATTATCTGGAGAACAACCATAAGTTATTTTCCTAACATTTACTTGTTTTATAAATTTCCTATTCTCTTCCCCATCTCCGCATGCTATTAAAACTCCATCATGGATAATGTTTTTTGAAAATTTAATAAAAACCTCTCTTATTTCATCAATTCCATGGTAAATGTCAGGATGATCAAAATCAACATTGGTAATTACACCTATTTGAGGGGTCTGGAGTAATAATTTTGGGATTTTATCCGACTCCGCATCTGCAAAATATTCGTCTGCTTCGCAAACAAAATATTCGCCACGGCCAAAATGTCCAGAGGAGGCAAGAGAAGGAATATTAGTAGTTCCTATTGCGTAAGAGGGGTCTAAATTATTCTTAGCAAGAACTGTGGCAATAAGTGCAGTTGTTGTTGTTTTACCGTGTGAGCCTGAAATAGAAATCCCCTTAAATTTTCTTCCAAAAAGTTCACCTTTTTGAAAAAGTGCTAAGGCTCTTCCTTGATTCAGAACGGGTATGTTTAAACCAACCGCGGTTTTGACTTGCGGATTATGCAGCCCACCGTGGGCTGAGGTATAAATTACCAAATCCGCTCCTTTTATATGTTTTGGGTCGAATCCAACATACGGGATTATGCCTGCTTTACCAAGTTCTCCATCGGTTATAAATGTCTCGGAAACATCTGATCCGGTTACCCCAAACTTTGCCTGCCTGGCAATGACTGCCAACGGGCTCATCCCGACGCCTTTTATTCCCACGAAATGGATTTTTTTTACCTGCCTGCCGGCAGGCAGGTTTTTATTTCTTTGAAGGCTCACTACTTCTCCTTAACGAAATTGCGTTTAAAACCGTCTCGTACTCATCCCATGGCTCCTCCCGCCCAGTGTAATTCATAGATTTCTCGTGCGATTTTCCTGTGATAATCACCAAATCATCTTTTCCTGCCATATTAACTGCAGCCTGGATTGCTTCACGTCTATCAGGGATCTTAATAATTTCGCTCTTTCTTTCTTTTACTCCTCCTGCTATTTCATCGCTGATTTTACCCACACTTTCTCCTCGCGGATCCTCAGCTGTTAAAATCATTATATCTGAATACTGCGATGAGATTTCTCCCATCATGGGACGTTTTATGTAATCTCTTTTTCCGGCACTTCCAAAAACGTGAATTAGCCTCCCTCTAAAAAGCGGTCGAACGGCTCTTAGAATCTGGTCAAAAGCATTAGGGGTATGAGCAAAATCAATCATCACAGAAAAATCTTGATTATAGACAATATCAGCTCTGCCTACCGGATTTATATAAGTTTCAACAGCGGACCTTATTTCTTTATCTGGTATTTTTAATTGTTGGCATGCGGAGATTGCAGCCAAAATGTTATATTTGTTAAATTCCCCCAGAAGTTTTGTCTTAAATGGAAAAGTTTTGGGATTGACATCGGCTCCCTCGGTTAAGCCGTATGTTATCCAATCCGCTGGATTCTTAAGTCTTTCAACGTCAACCAAAAAAGTGTATGTTCCGTCATCCTTATTAGCAATGGCAATTTTAGATTTCTTAAGAAGTAAGGTTTTTGTTTTAAAATAAGAATCATATGTTTTATGATAGTCTAAATGTTCATAAGTTACATTTGTCAGTACTCCAATTTTAAATGGGATTCCAAAAATCCGGTTTTGATCGATAGCGTGAGATGTTACTTCCAAAACAAAATACTTTGCTTTTTTTTTAACTGCACGTCTTAAAAGACGCTGAAGTCCAAAAGACGAGGGTGTTGTAACATGGAATCCGTTGTCGTAGACTACCCCATCAATCTGTGCTCCCAAAGTCGAAACAATACCCACCTTCTTATCTGCGTTTCTTAAAATATGGTAAATAAGACTCGCAGTTGTTGTTTTCCCATCAGTACCAGTGACTCCAATCACGATTAGTCTTCTTGCAGGGAAAAAAAATATTACATTTGCTAAAAATGCAATCAGTAAATGAAATATATTTTTTATTTTCTGGATCATCTAGTAATTATACCTCTTTAAGGCGTTTCCTTTCTCTTTTTATCCCAGAAACTACCGCGCCTGCATAGCTTGTCACGGTCGTTTTTATCAGCCAGAAGCATTTCAACCGCCCGCTCCAAATATAAAGTATTTTGTGAACCTTTAACTAACACCGCGTCTGCCCGTCTAATTGAGGTTGGAATCGATTCTTTGGCTTTACTAAACGTTTCAAAAGCTAAAAAATCAAACTTTGCTTCTTCTAAAATAGGGGCGGCGAATCTTTGTATCGCATGCCCAATCAAAATCGCAAAATCACAAGTTTTTAAAATCTCTCTTGCCAAAGCCTCGTGCTCTAATTGGCTTAGACTTCCTAACTCCCGCATATCACCTAAAATTGCAACCTTTCTCCTTCCTCCTGCTGCCTCTTTAAGAGCACGAAGAGCCCCAATGGCAGCCTCAAGAGAAGAATTATAAGAGGAATCAAGAATAGTGGAATTTTTAATTCCTTTGAATACTTCAAATCTTCCAGCCGGAAGAGAAAAATTGTTAGAAAGTGCTTCCAGACTTTCCTTAATACTTAATCCGCAAGAAAAAGCAATTGCAAGCGCCATGATAATTGTTATCGAATAGTATCCGGGAAGAGGACGGGGAACTTTCACCAAATATTCATCTTTAAGAAAAATAAACTTTACTAAAAAATGGTTTCCTAGAGTCTTGGAGCTCACAATATAAAAATCAGCACTTTTATTTTTCTCAGAAACTGTAATTGTTTTTGATCTTAGGGGAAGTAAGTTTGAAATGAACCTATCGTCTAAATTTACTATGCTTCTTCCATTCTCATCAATTGATGTGAGAAGAAGACTTTCCTGTTTTGCAGTTTCTTCTAAAATTTCGGCCTTTCTTTCATCTGGGTTTTCGCCTTTTACCAAGGAGTCAAAATAGAGACTATGCTCTATAAATATATTCGTTAGAACACCAATTTTTGGCTTAACTATTTTTAAAAGATATTCCATATTTTTGGGAGGGTAGGGACTATCAATTCCCATCTCAGCAATATAGTAATCATACTTTTCCCAATTGGTAATAAGTTTAATCGGAGCATTTATGACTACCCTTAACCAATCAGAAAAATTATAATTTTGGGGCTCAATTCCAAGAATATTTAAAGGTATTCCCGATTCGCTGTTTTTCCCTTTACTTTGTTTCACCTTGTATTTTGTAGACATAATTTGATAAAGGACATAAGAAAGGGAGGTCTTTCCGCTTGCGCCTCCAATTCCAATAATAGTAGGGTTAATTTTCTTAAGTTGAATCTTTGCCAGAATTCGTAGGTAAAAAAGAATTGGTCTTCCCAATATTTTTTTCATATTTATCCCTAGCTCTATCTTGAGACTGCCGAACGGATTATTCATCAGGAGGTATTCCAAAATGTGTAAGCAAATCCCTCGCTATACTGAAAAAAACCGGAGCAGCAGTTTCGGCGCCATATATTCTAGCAGTTGGACGATCTAAAATCACTAGCATTGCAAATTTAGGTTCATCAACCGGTGCAAAACCAATAAATGAGGCTATTGTTTTATTAGGATCATACTTACCTTCAATTGGAATTGAGGCTGTTCCAGTCTTTCCAGCAACCCTGTATCCCGGAATTTTTGCCCACTTTGCCTCACCTTTGCTTACGGCATTTACCAAAACCTCTGTCATAACTTTTGCAGTTGCCTCCGATATTGGTCTTCCAATTTCTTTTGGCGGAATTTTAGTGATTTTACCATTTTCATCTTTAACTGCGGCTACAACATGTGGCTCCATCATTACTCCTTTATTGGCAATTGAAGAAAATGCGGTTAAAAGTTCTATTGGTGTGACTGAAATTCCCTGTCCAAAACCGGCTGTTGCCAGATCTGCCTCATACCATAAATTCTCAGGCTTGATATGGGGGACTGATTCTCCTTCCAAATCTATTCCAGTTAGCTCTCCTATGCCAAACTTATCAAGGTATTTGGTCATCCGCTCAACTCCCAATTTCCGGGCAACATAAACCATACCTATATTGTCTGAGTGCTGTATTACCTCAAGCATGGTGGAATTAGGATAATACTCATCATTCCAGGTATGAAGATCATATCCTCCCACTGAAATTGGTCCTGTGCAGATGGGACACCGGCTCGTGGGCGTTAATAGCTTCTCATTAAATGCCGCTGACACAACCAAAGGCTTAAACGTTGAGCCGGGCTCATAGAGATTTGATATAAATGAATTTTTATATAAGTCGTCTGAATACTTAGAATATTCTTGAGGATCAAATGAGGGAAAATTGGCCATAGCAAGAATTGCTCCGGTTTTAGGATCCATAATTCCTACCATTCCTCCCGAGGCGCCATACCTCTCAACGCCTTCTTTAAGTTTTTTTTCCGCAAGAAATTGGAGTCCTCGCTCTAAGTGAAGTATTAGACTACTTCCGTCAGTTCCGAATGGTTCATCACTATTTACCCTTGCCAAGATCGGCCGACCAATTGCGTCTCTTATCTGCACAGCTGAACCCTCCTTGCCTCTAAGAAGCCGGTCCCAGTAACCTTCCAAGCCAGAGTATCCTTTGGAACTTCCGCCCTCATCTCTTCCTACAAATCCCAAAAGATTCGCAGCCATTGATGCCTCTGGATAAAGCCTCTCAAATTCCTGCTCAAATCCAACTCCTGGAATATTAGCTTTCTCAATTTCGCTTCGAAGACCTGAATCAACTCCACGGGCAAGCGGCACCCAAAATAAATCCAAAGACAGCTGTGCCGAAACAGACGCTTGATTTAGATCTAGTCTTTGCGAAAGGATTTTTATAGTTTCTTCTTTATTTTTTATCTCTTTGGGATTTGCGAAGACTATATATGAAATTTTATTAGCGGCAATTGGAAAATGATCGGAAGTCTCTATTTCTCCCCTGATAGGCTCTATTTTAATTGATTGTCCGTACTGAATCTGTCCTAATTTTGATAATTCTGAGGCTTTTACTACCTGCCAGTAAAAAAGACGAAGTATTATAACTCCAAACACAAGGGTAAAAATAAGAAGCACTGTCCGATATCTTAAAATCATCTTGCAGCCGCAATAGGATGGGTTTTTGATAGGGCAAAATTAGATTTACTCCCCGAAAAACCGATCCGCGCTGCCTCTGAGGAAATATTGGAAAGTGAAGAAAGCGTAAAAATTTTCTCCCTGATCAATGCATTTTCTATTTTATACTTTCGCAGCTCATCCTGCATCTGCCCCAATGCAACACCGGAGGTAGAAATTGTATTTGAAATTACCACTCTTGTAACAAATAATCCAAGAATAATAAAAAGAAGTATTGATAATAAGAAAGTCGGTTTTTTCATATTTTATTCAGTTATCTGTTCTCAGTCTTCTGTTTTCGGATTATGGTTTGTCGGTTTTCCGTTCATCAGACTGACAGACTGATAACCGGCAAACTGACTGCTGATAACCGACAACTGAGAACTGATAACAGCTACGTTTTCTTAAATATTCTTAGTTTCGCCCCTTTACTCCTTGAATTCTCTTCTATTTCTTGTTCAGATGGGAGAATTGGCTTCCGGGTTTTCACTTTTCCCAATCCCATTGTTTCGAACCCTAAAAACGTTTTCTTAACTACTCTGTCCTCAAGAGAGTGAAAAGTTATAACAGCCAATCTCCCATCTGTTTCCAAAAGACCAATAGCTTTTGGAAGCGTTATCCTCAAATTGTTAATCTCGCTATTTACTGCAATCCGCAGGGCCTGAAAAATTTTCTTTCCTGATGTTGCTTTAGCAAAATCTGTAATATTTGCAAACCCGTAAATTTTTGTTAAAACACTTATTAAGTCTTCTGTTGTCTCAAACGGGCTTATTTTCCGTTTTTCTACTATAGCCTGCGCAATTGTTTTAGCTTTTTCTTCTTCGCCCAAAGTCTTAAACAATTCGTAAAGTTCGTTTTTTCCTAATGCGTTAAGCAAATCACTCGCCTTAACTCCGAGTCTTTGGTCCATTCTCATGTCCAAAGGCCCTGACTTAAGGTAGGAAAATCCTCTTTCGGCGCTGTCAAGTTGATGGGATGAAACTCCTAAATCGAATAATATCCCCGAAACCTTCTCAAACCCATTTTCTCTAGCAATTTTGTCAATGTCCGCAAAGTTGCCTCTGGTAACTTTCAATTCTTGATTCTTAATTCTTGATTCATAATTCTTTTTTACGAACTCGATTGCATCCTGGTCTACATCGATTCCTAAAACAATGCCACCCCGGTCGATAATCGCTTTCGCGTGTCCTCCTCCACCTAGTGTCGCATCAATATATTTGTATCCTGTACGAACATTTAGGCCATTTATTACTTCTTGTAGAAGTACGCTGGTGTGATAGTTCATTTTCCCTCATTTGACAGTTTTTCTGTAATTTCCGAAATATTTTTAATTAGGTGTTGCCTGTTATAGTCTTCCCAACGTTTCTTGTCCCAGATCCGAACGTAATTCATAATCCCAAGACATGCTACTTCCAAAGTAATGCCTGCGTATTTTTTTAAATGTTCAGGCAAAATAAATCTTCCTTTATTATCAAGGGTAACCTCTTCAGCAGAGCCAAGAAGAAAAGCTTCTACGTCACGAGCTTGCCTGTTTGTCATTGGCTTACCTTCTAAACCTTTTGTTAAAAGATTCATCTGATCCCTTGAAATCACTATCAAAGAGCCTTCAAATCCTTGGGTAACAACTAAATTTGTCCCGAGTTCTTTTTTGAATTTATAAGGAAATGAAATCCTATTTTTCTCATCTAATTTACTATCGTGTCTGCCTATTAACATACTGCCTTATGCTTTTACAAAGCTCAGATTTCCTACTTTTTCCTACTTTGTACCACTACATACCATTTTGAACCACACTGTGAAAACTGTCAATAGGTAATTGGAGAAAATAGTGTAATTTACGAAGCCAAAACACTAAATACATTAGGCTTATAGGATTTTCCTCGGAGGATAATTTAATACGGCTAGAGTTTGACGATTTTTTCTACCTGATATTCTTTACCGTCTTTCTTGGTCACTTTTAGAAATATTTTTATGTCTGATACTACGTTATCATATCTGCAGCGCCCTGCCGAGCACGTTCCAAACTCTCTGTAATCTGTTTTTGTAATCCCATCCTGTCCTATATTCATCTCTCCAAATATTCCTTCCGGAACTCTTTCTCCGTCAATCTCCTTTTCATATTCAATTGTATATTCAACACGCTCAATATCATCTGCTTTGGTGAGTTCAAACATCAAAGCTTTACCGTCTTTCCTGATAGTTACTACCATTCCGATATCGGACGGGTCAAGTTTGGGAAGATCTGATGTTGCAATTATCTCATCTGACGCAGGTAGTTTTGTAGAATCGCGTCTAATGAAAAAAAATGCTACTCCCAAGACAGCCAATATTAAAAATGCAGCCGCTGTTGCAAGAAGTTTTTTATTTTGAAGTTGCTCCACTAATTAAAAGATAACCAAAAAACCAATTCCTTGTCAACTAGGTAAGTTTGTTTTCAAGGCAAACTTTTCAATGTTATTTAAGTTTTTTGGATATGTACGCGGCAATTTCTGAAATTTTTACTCTTTCCTGCTTGGCTGTGTCTCGGTCGCGGATAGTGACCGAATCGTTTTCTAAAGTTTCGAAATCTACCGTAACACACCAGGGTGTCCCTGCTTCGTCTTGTGAGAGATAGCGTTTACCAATATTACCTCGATCGTCCCACGCTGTCATAAAATGAGGCTTCAAACTCTCATAAATTGACTTGGCTTTATCTATAAGTTCAGGTTTGTTTCCAAGTAGTGGGAAGACGGCGACTTTATATGGGGCGAGTTTTGGATGGAGTTTGAGAATTACTCGATCACCAATCTCTGAATAACTATCGATCAGGAAGGAGAGAGCCGAACGATCTACCCCACCGGATGCTTCAATCACCCACGGAGTAAACTTTGCGCCGGTTTCATCAATGTATCCTAACTTATGCCGTGATAAATCCCAGTCTCCTCTGTTGTGAATTCCTTCAAATTCAGACCAGCCAAAAGGAGTTTCGTATTCAATATCTTCCGCAGACTTGGCATAGTGTGCTCTCTCCGTATCTTCATGCTTTCTAAAGCGAAGCTTGTCAGGGTTTAAACCTAGACTTTTGTACCAATTTAGGCGCTCATTTTTCCAGTAATCAAACCATTTATTTCCTTCGCTCTCATCAGGACGAATGAAAAACTCAAGCTCCATTTGCTCAAATTCACGCGAGCGGTAGGTAAAATTTCCGGGCGTTATCTCATTTCTAAATGCTTTTCCAATCTGAGCAATTCCAAATGGAATTTTTACGCGCGTCGAACTTACCACATTTTCAAAATTCACAAAAGCCCCCTGGGTAATTTCCCCTCGAAGAAAAACTTCTGATTGCTCACCCTCAACTACCCCAAGATATGCTTTAACTAGAAGATTAAATTTTTTTGGTTTTGTCCAAAATGAATGTCCACAATCTGGACATCTCTCACTCGTATTGAGATAGTATTGAATTAATGGTCCGTAGTTTTTGAAAGATTCTCCAACAGTCTCAATTAAAAACTTTTCTCTGGTTTTTATTCTTTTCTTTATTTCATCACGAGTCTTATCTGCTTCATCAGTAATCTGTTTAATTACTCTATCTTTATCATTAGAGTTAGATTGTTGTAGATAATCGATTGTTTTTAAATAGTTCTCAATTTTGCTAAATTCGAGCTTATCCTGATTAATTCCCTCTTCAATAAAATCCATTATTTTTTCTTGAAATTGCTCTAATTTTTTTGGATTTTTAACTAAGTGATCTACCCTAAAACGAGAATGGCAGTTCATACATTCAACCAATGGGTCTGTGAAGGCCTCAACATGGCCGGACGCACGCCAAACCTCTGGGTTCATCATAATTGACGCATCAATCCCTACCACATCGTCTCGAAGCTGCACAATCGAACGCCACCATTCGGACTTAATGTTTTGCTTGAGCAAAACTCCAAGTGGTCCGTAGTCCCAGGTGCCGGTCAAACCACCGTAGATCTCACTTCCCGGATAAATAAAACCCCGCCGTTTAGCGAGGGCAACAATCTTTTCCATCAAATTTTCTTCCATGAGGCAATAATAGCAAAAAAGAGGCTAATTGTCATTCCGGTGTCATCCTGAGTGAAACGAAGGATCCTAAATGCTTGGGAAAAGATTCTTCACTTCGTTCAGAATGACAAATCGAGGAATTAGGATAAATCGGGGAATATTCTTTTTGTTTTAATCTTTTTCTCCATTAAATCTTCAATAAATCTATCTCCCTCTTCCAGAAACATTCTTTCTCTAGACCAAAAACCTAGCAAAATCAGAATTTCCTGCTCAAAACGTTTTATAAGGGGTCTGGGATCTCTTATGATCTCAAGGTCATACAATGTTTGCTCAAGGAGATTATAAACAGCTCTATTTTCTTGATGTTCCGGAACGAGCCCGTCCACGAGTTCGCAAACATAAAAAGCGAAGCCCGCTTTTTTAAGATCGTTTTTCAAAGAAGAATAGTGACTCCGAGTCTCGGCTTCTGTCAAAATAAGCATTTTGCCTTCATGAAGATTAAGAATTGAAAGGTTGAGAAGCTCTACATGAGGAGCTCGTCGGCTATTTATTTTTCTAACCCCTTTTGCAAGTATTTTTATTTTCCCCTCCTTCTTGGTAAAAACGGTCAGGATTCTATCCGTTTCTCCAAAATTCTTTCTCTTTATAATTATTCCTTCTACCTTATATGACCCCATACTTATAAGTCTAATTTCAAAGTCTTGTCCGTGTCAAGTACAAATTTTTCTTTCTCTTTTCCATTTACTTTAATCGTATATTCATCATCCGCTGTTCCCCCCTGTTTTTGGATCATCAAAGGAAGAGGTGATCCTTTTTCCAATTTGAACGGGAGCACGTATTCCAAGGTCAACCTTCCTATACCAAGAGGCCTGACTGTTAGGAATCCTTCAAAAACTGTTTTTCCTAACTCGGTATATGTTGTCATTTTTACTTCCGAACCAGATGAGTCTTTGAGCTTGCTTCCCTTCGGAACATACACGCGGAACCAGTTTCTCCAGGGTGCATTTAGACAAAGACTATTCTCAGCTTCTAAATTGCAATTTGAGGGCTTATGAGGATTTTTATAGTTAACCGTAACTTTTTTTGTGATTGTACCGTCCTCCCCAATTGTTATTTCCTGCAAAACATTTTGATCGGTAAAAAGATTTGATTTTGCCCCTCCAAAGTTTGTCTCATTTAAATGGAAATAGTCGCCTTCAAAAGGAAGAATTTTTCCTGCGGCGTTTACCGCAAGTAGCCCTTCCATTGCATCTTTATCTTCAAGACTAAAGAGTATGTGTTTCTGGGAAATTTCCCCAAACGCTGTCTGGATTAAGGGTCCCCAATAGAGTTTTGGGGAGGACGAGAAAGCTTTGGTCATAATTGCATACATAAGGTCTCCTATAATGCTCTTTCTGTCAGAGCGGATATACTGAACCCGGATTCCCGCAAACTCTTCAAGAGCATAAATTACTTGAGGACAATCACATCTTTCGTCTATCTTTGTAGTATAGGTTTGACCATTCGCTTCTATGTCCCCTAGAACATTCATAGCCGCAACTAATGCATGTGTATCAACTGCAATTATACCGTCCACATCCACAGATCGGCCGGCCTTATCGTAAAGCTTTCTAAATACCTTCATCGACTCCTGGAAGTCCGGCGATAAATTGCTATCGCGCAAATGCAGGACAGGGACTTTAGGAAGGTATTTAAGAATCGACTCGGGCGCTTTTTCTTTACCAGAGATTGAGTCATCCAGAACATAAATATCCTCGGATCTCTCAACATGAACTATTCCTTTGTTAACTCTAAATATTGCATAAGCTGTCAGAAAACCTCCGGTTGGGCGAAGCTCCTTGTCATTTTGAAATAAAATTAAATACTTTTTTTCCTCCGGCTCTCCCAAAAGGCTTGGTAAAACTTTGATAAATGGTCTTGCCTGGTCAATAATATTAGTTCCGTCATCCGAAAGTGTTCTAAGTGTCACCATTCCCTGTCTTACTTTTCCCCCAAGGATGAAAGCCGGGTAGTCATTTGGGTTAACATAGGCAATTTCTGCCTGGGCCTTTTTTAAAGAGTCTACAATATCATCAATTCTTGGTGTTACTTTTCCCATAGTCTTTACTGCAGTCTCAATTCGCTGCTCTGCAGGCCCTCCAACAAAGCTTCCTTGTCCTTTAAGACCCAAGATATCAGCATAGGGTTCAACTGATTCTACAAACACATCTGCTGCGTCAAGCCCGTAAAAACCCGCATTTACAAGGTGCGTTGCGTCGCTGTAGTAAATATTTGGGCCTGGGATAAACTTCATTACGAAGAGTAGTTTGAGTTTGTTTTGGGTATCCTTAAGGCTTTCACGGGTTTTTTCGAGTTCTTTATGCGTTGCCTCAATATCCTGCTTTTTTAAGGCCGCAATTGTTGCATTAACCTGAGCGTAGGTCCTTTTAGCCGAGAAAAAAGTGAGGAGAGCTGGAATTATTATTAATACCAAAACAATAATGGTCAATATCAAAAGTCCAACTCCGACTTTTTTGTTTCGGAACCTGACAAACGCAGCAAGTTTGCCAAACCTTGAAATACCCATCTCGCCGCTTCTCCTTGATCTTTGCGAAGGAGTTGTTTGGGTTACTGGCTGCGAAGTTTTAGAAGCAGAGTTGGTTTTTGGAGAAGGTGAGACAAGCTCAATCTTCTCAAATCCTTCCATTGGTATATGATACTAAGAAGGGTTTATTCCTGTCAATTCCTTAGGGAGACCTTTCCCTGCGATTTAGCCTCAAAAGGTGAGACCTTGTAAGGCTAGAAGATATCTGTTATCCTTAAACCATGCCGGCTAAAAATACTATTAAGCAGTATGCTGAAAATGGTTACTATCATTTATATAATCGCGGTGTCGAAAAAAGAATGACATTTTTGGATTCCCAAGATTATGCTATTTTTCTCTCCTATCTTAAAGAATATCTTTTACCTAAAGATGGAAAAGGCTTGAGGCAAAAATTAAATGATCCTAATACTTCCTATAAAGAAAAAGCTAACATTATTAAAATATTAAGGCTCAATAATTTTTACAATGAAATAAAGTTAATTGCCTACTGTTTAATGCCTAACCATTTTCATTTCTTTGTTAAACAAAAAGACAAACAATCAATTCATAAATTTATGCAGTCTTTCAGCACTAGATACACAATGTATTTTAATAAGAAATATAAAAGAGTAGGTTCGCTTTTCCAGGCAGTATATAAGGCTGTTCTTGTAAGTCAGGAACAACAGTTTATCTACCTTACAAAATATATTCACAAACAAGCTCTGGCCTCAAAAGGTGAGACCTTTCAAGGCCAACCATCTTCATACCCGGAATATCTTGGTTTGAGAAATACTAAATGGATTCAACCAGAAGAGGTTTTGAGTTACTTTTCTGAGATTAACCCAAGATTGTCTTATAAATCTTTCGTAGAAAATGTCTCTGACGATTACGAAATTATAAAAAATGTCACCATCGAAGAATAGCCTCAAAAGGTGAGACCTTTTGAGGCTAGAGGGCGCCTTTGCCTGAGATCATAGCCCATGGGGTCTTAAGAATTATTATTAAATCATATGTAATTGACCTTTTCCTGACATAATCCGAATCCATTTCAATCCTTTTGTCAAAATTTATCTCACTTCTTCCGGAGACTTGCCAGTGCCCCGTCACTCCTGGACGAACAGAAAGTACAATTTTTACCGAGTCTCTTGTTTTTGGATACCTAATTTGTTGATCCCTCAACTCATCTGGGTAATATGCCCGTGGTCCTACTAGACTCATCTCACTCTTTAAAATATTAAAGAATTGTGGGACTTCATCCAAAGAATGCTTGCGAATAAAATGTCCAACTCTTGTAATCCTGGGATCATCTTTTAATTTATAACTTCCTTTCTTGTAGTCTTTATAAAGATCTGCAAATCTTGGACTCTCCCTCAGAAGCTCATGGGCATTTTCAACCATTGAGCGAAATTTATACATCTTAAAGAGCGTTCCGTTTTTCCCAACTCGCTCCGGCGTATCTGCAAAAATTGGCCCTTTTGAATCAAGTTCTATAGCCATAGCAACAAGGACTAAAATCGGCAAAAAAATGATAACAAGGATGATTGAGAGAAAAAAATCTAGGATTCTTTTTAAGGCCTCGTAATAAAAACTTTTTTTAATTTCTATATATGGCATAGACTCAAGTTAGGTGCTCAAGAGGAGTTCCGGCAAGACTCTCGACTAATTTTTTTATTTTTGGGACCGCAGATTTTGGGCACACCAAAACAACATCCTCGGTATTTATGACTAACATTTCGGAAAGATCGATTCCAACTGTTAGTTGCTTTGTGTAATTAAAAACAAGGCTGTCTCGGGAATCTTCTACCAGAACTTTTCCTTTTGTGACATTTTCATCTGCAGTTTCAGACAATGCTTCTTTTAGAGCTTCCCAGGCTCCAATGTCGCTCCAGCCAATATCAACCGAGATGACATTTCCAAGCTTTTTATCAAGTTTTTCCAAAATTGCATTATCAAAAGATATTTT
>JACPLG010000011.1 GCA_016186625.1 Candidatus Levyibacteriota bacterium | reverse complement strand
TAAAATTGGTGTTATTCTGGGGCCATGTCGTTAAGAACTGAGAGAGCGGGATCAGTGGACCCTTCGGTTTTACAAGCTATTGAGGAAGGAAGGATGAGCGCAAGCTGGCTGGAATTTGAGCGTGCTCCAAGGGGAGTTTTTATTGATGATGAGACTGCTCCAGGAGTAGCACTTCCTCCTAGTACTTCTGAGAATCCAAATACGCCTTACGAAGATGCTCCTTTTTTTGAATTGATACTGCGGGACGGAACAAGAGAAATGGGAAGACCTATGAAACGAGGTAATCAAACAGGCTGGTTGTCAACAGGAGAAGAAGCTCGTCTCTTAAGACAATATTCTGTTATTGCCTGGCGAAAAGTTGCGGACACTGAAATTGATGGTTGACAGAGCCTGAGCTTCATGGTATAAACATAGTACCTTAAGACGAATAAGCCTGAATGGTTAATGCACCGGTGTGCATTTTTTGTCGATGAGCCTGCCCGCCCATAGCTGATGCCTAAATCCAATTCGAAAGACAACAAGGACAACATTATAAAGCGAGAAGATTGGGGTAAGAAATTTCCTTTGCTTCCAGATCTAAACCTCTTAAATGCCCAGAAAGAATCTTATAAATGGTTTGAAGAAAAAGGAATTGGAGATGTTTTGGCGGAAATCTCCCCAATAGATGATTTCACTGGAAAAAACTGGACGCTTACGCTCAAAGATTATAGACTTGGGAAGCCTACAAATTCACCTGAAACCTGTCTTATAAAAGGACTCACCTATGACGCCCCTTTGTATGTAAAAGCCACCCTTACCAATAAAAAAACCGAAAGCAGTATTGACCAGGAAGTATTTTTGGGAGACATTCCAAGAATGACTGAGCGGGGAACATTTATTATAAATGGCATTGAGCGAGCAATTGTAAATCAGCTCGTCCGGTCTCCGGGCGTTTTTTTTACGGCCACGTCTGACGTGGTGACAGGACAGACTCTTTACACAGCAGAGATTAGGCCGGTCCACGGGTCATGGCTTGAGTTTTCAACCACAAGATATGAAACGATCACGGTAAAAATTGATAGAAGAAAAAAATTCCTTTCCTCAACATTTCTTAGGGCGATAGGAGTATCTGACAATGATTTGATACGCGAAAAGTTTGCAGATGTGGAAGCAGACGGAAGAACATCATTTATTGATAATACTTTGCAAAAAGATGAAACAGGCTCACAAAATGAGGCTTTGATTGAGATTTTTAAGAAAATGCATCCCGGTGAGCCGATAGTTTTGGAAAAAGTTAAAGAGAACCTATTTGGAATGTTTTTTAACAACAGAAGATATGATCTTGGAGACGTTGGAAGATATAAAATAAATAAAAAACTCAAAGACGTTGTGGGTTTTAAGCCCTCTGAGGAGCGAATTCTCACAACGGACGATATCATTGCAACAATTACACTCTTAATAGAACTTTCAAAAGGAAAAGACGGAGTAGATGATATTGATTCTCTTGCCAACAGACGAGTAAGACGAGTTGGAGAATTGGTTGCTACAACTGCATTTCGAGTGGGGGTTCTTAGGCTTGAGCGAAGCATAAAAGAGAGAATGTCTCTAATTACTCCGGAAGTTCCTGTAACAATTGCAGGACTTATTAATGCTCGCCCCATTATGGCCTCAATTAATGAATTCTTCCGAACCTCTCAGCTCTCCACAATTCTTGACCAAACAAACCCCCTTTCAGAAATAGACAATCTTAACCGCCTAACTGTGATGGGGACGGGAGGAATTTCAAGAGAACGGGCAGCTTTCTCAATCCGGGATATAAATAGTTCCCAGTATGGAAGAATTTGTCCAATAAGAAGCCCTGAAGGACCAAACATTGGGTTGGTTACATATCTTGCTTTGTACTCAAGGGTAAATGAGTTTGGCTTTTTGGAAACTCCATACAGGAAAATAGAACACACAAAAAAAGGAAGCAAGACCTCTACGAAAGCCACAAATGAAATAGTTTACATGGCTGCCGATGATGAGCGCGAGCATTATATAACTCACTCCGGAGTTTTAAATGAGGATCAAACTATAACTGATGAAAGAGTTCCCGCCAGATTTAAAGGCGAATTTATAGAAGCTGAAAAAGAAAAGATTGAATATATTGACATAGTGCCACGCCAAGTTGTAGGCACAGCAGCCAGCCTTATCCCTTTTGTCTCACATGATGAGGCAAATAGAGCTCTAATGGGAACCCACATGCAAAGCCAGGCTGTCCCTTTGGTAAAACCCCAGAGTCCAATAGTAGGAACTGGTATGGAAAAAATGGTTTCCCAAGTTATGGGAAGAATAGTAAGAGCTCCCGGAGATGGAGTAGTAACTTATGCAGATGGAGAAAAAGTAATTTTTAAAGCAAAAGGAAGCTCTGAAGTAACCTACAAAATTGGTTCTTTTCAAAGAACTTCTCAGGCAACCGCATATACTCAAAAAGCAATTGTAAAAACAGGACAAAAAGTCAAAAAAGGCGATCTTCTAATTGACGGCCCAGCCTCTTATGATGGGGAACTTTCACTTGGGCAGAATCTTTTAATAGCATATGCTTCTTATGACGGGCTTGGATACGAGGATGCAATTGTCATTTCAGACCGCCTTGTAAAGGAGGATATTCTTTCTTCAATTCATATTGAAAAGTATGAGGCTGCAGTTGTTGAGACAAAGCTTGGTCCTGAGGAAACAACAAGAGATATTCCAAATGTTTCAGAAGAGGATCTGGCAAATCTGGACGAAGACGGAATTGTGGTAGTCTCATCTGAAGTGGGACCCGGAGATATTTTAGTTGGGAAAATCGCACCGAAAGGCGAGACTGAGCTCACTGCAGAGGAGAGGTTGCTTAGGGCAATCTTTGGCGAGCAGGCCAGAGAAGTTAGAGATACTTCGCTTCGTATGCCAAACGGAGAAAGGGGTACAGTAATATCGGTTCAAATTCTTGATCGCAAAAAAGGAGATGAGCTTGAGCCAGGAACCTTGCGAAAAATTATAGTTGAGGTCGCACAATTTAGGCACGTTGTGGTGGGAGATAAGCTTGCCGGGCGTCACGGAAATAAAGGGGTAATTTCAAAAATAGTTACGGAGGTAGATATGCCTTATCTTTCGGACGGGACCCCGGTTGATATTATTATTTCTCCTATCTCAGTGCTTGCCCGCATGAACCTGGGACAGCTCCTTGAAGCACATCTTGGATGGGCAGCGCTTAGGCAAGGTAAAAAGATTGGAGTTCCGGTTTTTGAAAAAGTTGATGAGGGGAATATAGTCTCAGAGCTAAAAGTTTCAGGACTTCCGGAAAACGGGAAAACAACTCTTTATGACTCAAGAACAGGAGAAGCTTATGAGAATGCCGTAGTTGTAGGAGTTGAATACATAATGAAGTTAATCCACATGGTAGAGGATAAAACCCACGCGCGCTCAACTGGTCCGTACTCTCTTGTTACCCAGCAGCCACTTGGAGGTAAAGCCCAAATGGGAGGACAACGTCTGGGAGAAATGGAAGTTTGGGCACTTGAGGCGCACCGTGCGCGATATACTTTGCAAGAAATGCTAACGATAAAATCCGATGATGTAGTAGGCCGGGCTAAAGCATTTGAAGCAATTGTAAAAGGAACAGAAATCCCTACGCCAAAGGTTCCCGAATCATTTAAGGTTTTAATAAAAGAACTGCAGGCTCTAGGTTTAAATGTAATTCCAACCGGAGCAATGGTTGCTACGGAGCAGGTTATGACAGAGCCTCTAACTGAGGCTAAAAAAGATGAGATAGCAGAAAAGCAGGCAAAAGAAATGGAAAAAGAACTTGGAGGAAAGGAAATAGTAACGAGGGAAAGAGGCGTTGAGGAAGCCGAAATAGGAGGTTAAGAAGCATTAAAATGGATAAGAATAAAAAAATGAAAGACATAAGTATTTTGGATTTCCGCTCTCTTAAGATTCTTTTGGCAGGACGTGATGATGTAATGGGTTGGAGTTATGGAGAGGTGACAAAGCCTGAGACTATCAACTACAGAACTCTTCGTCCTGAAAAAGACGGGCTGTTTGATGAGCGGATCTTTGGTCCTACTAAAGACTGGGAGTGTTACTGCGGAAAATATAAAAGAATTCGATATAGAGGAATAATTTGCGATAAGTGCGGAGTTGAGGTAACTCTTTCCCGCGTCAGACGAGAACGGATGGGGCATATTAGCCTGGCATCTCCTGTTGCGCACGTCTGGTTTTTTAAAGGTTCAAGCTCTCCCCTATCACTAATTCTAGATATGTCTCAAAAAGATCTTGAGTCTGTTATTTACTATGCATCTTATTTGGTGACTGGAGTTGAAGAAGAAAAGAAGAAAAAAGCTATTGAAAATTTTTCAAAAAATATTGACGAGAGGAAAAACGCTCTTAAAAAGGATGCTGAGCGGGAAGAAAAAGAGATCAACCGCGAAATAGAAGATAAACTCAAAGAAGCCAAAAAGTCAAACACAACCCAAAGAAAACTGATTGAGCAGGAGCTTGAACTTAATAAAAAGCAAAGAGTTCTTAGAATTTCGGATAGAGTTGCGGCTGAGAGCAAAAAAATCGATGAAATCTCAGATGCGCTTCTCACACTTGTCAAAAGTCTTAAGCCAGGTTCAGTCCTGTCTGAGGATGAATATTTCAAAGTTTTGGAATACGATATTCCTGTTTTTTTCACTTTCAAAACAGGCGCTGAAGGACTACTTGAGCTAATTGAGAAAATAAATATTGATGATTTGATAGTAAATCTTAGGCGCGAAGTTGAAAAAGCAAAAGGACAAAAATATTTAAAACTTATTAAAAGGCTAAGACTTCTTGAGGTTATTAGAAAAGCAGGTGTTGCCCCGCGCGACATGATTTATACGGTTCTTCCAGTAATTCCGCCAGACCTGCGGCCAATGGTTCAGCTCTCAGGAGGGCGCTTTGCAACATCTGACCTTAATGATTTATATAGACGTGTAATAAATCGCAACAATCGGTTGAAGCATTTAATTT
>JACPLG010000014.1 GCA_016186625.1 Candidatus Levyibacteriota bacterium | reverse complement strand
GAGTTCCTGCCAATGTTAGTCCTCCGCCTGAGGTAAAGTCAGTTCCTGCGTTTCCTATGTTAATAAGAAGGTTGGTTGTAAGATCTGTATTATCAGAAAGTGTAATTGATCCTGAACCCGAATCTATGACAATGTTTCCTGTTGTTGAGTTACCAAGGGCAAGAGTCTGCATATTCGCAGTTGCCAATACTCCGGTGCCTGTTAGAGTTGTTGCATTGTTGCCAGAGTTGGCTGAAATTGATGCTGTTGGAGTACCTCCCGAAACGTTTAGGAATGCAAACTTAGCAGAGGTAGTTGCTCCATTACTAGAGCCAATCAATAGATCTACTGTTTGATTACCTGTAGTAAGAGTTCCCAAGCCTGAGTTTAGCTGCCACCAGTTATTTGCGCCAGATCCTCCTGAAACACAGCTTCCCCATGACGCTGTTGCTCCCACTCCTCCTGAAATAAGACAATCTCCGTTTGTTCCCTCATTTGTTCCCAGTTTTATTCCTCCGGGGTTAGTAATTGTAAACCTTGTAGTCCCGGAAGCTGAGGCAGTTAGTATATCCTGATTTTCAATCTGGTCAAAGATAGCCAGAGCTTTACCTGTTGCACCGAATGAAAGAGGTTTTGTAACATGAAGTGCTGAAATAGGCGAAGTCGTACCGATGCCAACATTACCGCTACTTAAAATGGTCATCTTAACTCCCGTTGGAGCAACTCCCGAATAGAAATACATATCGTTTGTATTATTTCCATTACTATCTACACCTATAGCCCATTTTTCATTAGCTGCTGAAGGACCACTTTGCTGCCTAAAAGAAATCTGACTTTGGTAAGAACTGGAAGAATTCCTGTTGAGAACCAGAACTGTAACATCTGTATCTCTTGTAAGTGTAAGTACGTCATTTACATCGCTGGTTCCGCTTATAGCAGTACCTGCAGCAATTGAACCCAAAACATTGAGTTTCACGCCCGTTGCCGAGCCAGTCGTCCCGATTCCCACATTTCCTGTTCCATTTGGGGCAAGTAATATATCTCCAGATGTGTTATATGTTGAGGAACTACCAATAGTAATTGTTCCTCTGTTGGTGGTAGCCAGTGTTCCATCTCCTGTAAGATAGAGTGCATTGTTTCCACTGTTTGCAGAAATTGATGCTGTTGGAGTACCAGAGTTAACATTTAAGAAACCAAGCTTAGCTGAGGCTGTTGATTGACCACCAATGAGGAGGTCAACTGTGGAATTGTTTGGAGTAAGGAAACCTGCACCAAGTGTCCAGTTAGACCCTGTTGAGCTAGCTGTAGAATTAATTGTAAGAGTTTTAGTTGTTGTATTAGCAGATAGAGTAATATTTGTGCCTGCCGAAACAGTTAAACTGTCATTTGTACCCGAAGCTGTGATAGTATCTGATCCAATTTTAATATTTTTGAATGTGTCTGATGTAGTATCAGGAGATGAATTTGTGATCGTATTTCCGGAAATAGATATGCCTGTTCCCGCTTTTAGAGTCACTGTTCCTGTTTCGCCTCCAACTGAAAGAACACCTGTGTTTGTAACTGTTGGTGTTTGTCCAGCTCCGATTGAAATTCCATCACCGGCAACCAAACCATAGATTAAATTTGAAGCAAAAACAGAACCGCTTCCAGCGTTTACATCAGAATTCTGCGTGTCAATACCCCCAGAGCTTGTGGCAATACCGGAAATACTAACTCCTTTAAGAAATTCTGCTTCTTGAGAGAAAGAAGATGGAACATTTACTCTGAAAAGATATTTCGCTCTTCCAACAGTGAGCCCAAGAACGTCTTCTCTTAATTTCTGGCTCAAATCAGATTTTTGTTGATCGGTTTTGGGTTTTAAAGGCAGGAATGTCACAGCAAGAATTGTTGAGATTGTCAGTAGGCTTATAATTGAAGCAAAAGCAGATACGAGAAGTATCTTTTTTTTAGAGGCTAAGCTAAGACTGCGATCGGCTTGGCCAAATTTCTCAGTTTTTGTACTCTTTTCAACGATTGTCTTTGTGATGTTAACTGGCGGATAAATAGCCAGGAGATCAATAGGCTCATTTGTGGCTGTTTTCTTTTCATGTATTCCCTGCCAAAAACTGTCAATTTGCGCCTCTGTGTACCTGCGATGATTTCCGTCTGTTCTCTGAGGTATGAGTATTCCGCGCTCCTCCCACCTCCTAAGTGTCTTTGTGGAAACTTTAAGGATCTGGGCTGCCTGTTGAATGCTAAGTAATTTGTCTTGGTCCATCGGGCAGGCTAGACTTTGTGAAAAATTGGACACTTACTTCTTTTTGTCCAACTTTTTTTCCCCTATAGATAGTAGGACATATTTTTCACAGTTTGTCAAGCACGAAAATGAGGCTGTGAAAAGGGCATGAAAAAAAGTTGGACAGTTGAAGTCAGGAAAATTGTCTAATTTTTCATGTCCAAATTTAAAAAAATAATTAATTTTTCCTGTCGACTAATATTTAAAAAAATGTGAAAAATATATTTTTTAAAAACCTCTTAAATTGAAAATTTAAATTAATTCCTAAGACTGCTCACATATTTTTTTTCTTATGATCTTAAAAGAATATATCTATTTATATCAAAATACCATCACCTAGCTTCGTCAAGAAGAATAATATACCGAATAAAATTTATGGTCAAAATACTCAATTCAAGCCTAATTTATGTAAAATTCTCTGATATATAAATATTCCTTTTGATATTAATTGGTATATTATCTTCTTGGGAGAGGTTTGTAGATATTAAGGTCGAATCCTCTATATTTTGGAGCTTTTTTCACTAATTTTTATCTGCATTTTTATTATTTTTTAAAATTATTTTAAATTTTCAAAAATTACCCCCATTACCTTGACATATAAATCTCTATAGTAATATGCTGTCCTTGCTAGCTATTGAATTTATCTATGAAATTAATAAAAATCAAAACTGCAAAACTCTTTTTTATTCGTCTAGCAATTATACTTATGGTTGCTTCTGGTGCTTTTGTTTTCGTTTCAAACGTTCATGGCCAGATAGCTGAAGAAGATTTTACCGGTCTGGCTACAACTGTAGAAGTAGCTGGAAATGCTCAGGAAGGCAGTATAATTTCCATAACAAGTACTGGCTTTGAGGCTGCGAATAGAGAATATGACGGAGGAATCTATGGAGTTATTACAAACGCTCCTGCGGTAAGTATTGAGAGTATTCCTATTGGCAACTTGCGCTATGTTGTCTACCAAGGCCAAGTCCGGGTACTTGTTTCAGCCTCAAACGGTGAAATTAGGAAAAATGACCTAATTACAACTTCCAACACTCCTGGAGTAGGCATAAAGGCCACATCCAATGGTTTTGTTTTAGGCACGGCACTTGAAGACTACACAGGGGAAAACCCGGGAAGAATCCTTGTTAATGTTAAACCCCAATACAACAGTTCTTTTACAACCGGCGCAAGCAGAAATATCTTCGAAATATTAAAAAATGCAAGACAATCAGCCTCTCTTTCACCTCTTGAATCGCTTCGGTACTTATTAGCGGCCTTTGTTGCCTTACTTTCCTTTATCTTAGGATTCATGTATTTTGGCAGAGTGGCTCAAAAAGGAGTCGAGGCTGTTGGTAGAAATCCCCTTGCGGGAAGACTCATTCAAGTTTCAGTTATTTTAAATCTACTTATGACTGCTTTGATTATCATTATTGGCCTAGGAATTTCCTATTTGATTTTGATTATTTAAATATGGGATGATGAATTAGTTTTTATGATTAACCTGTCCGATTTTACAACTTTAGACATTTTCCTCGCTTGGCTTGTTATTGTTTCGACTACTCTCTTTTTATGGGCAACCTACACATTAAGGAATACCAACCAGAGAATTAAGGATATTAAAGATCAGGAAGAAAAGAAGTGGAAAGATCTTGAAGATAAGGCCCAAAGAGACTATCAGGAAATACTCCAAAGCGCAAACAAAAAAGCTCAAGAAATAATACTTCGCGCAACAGAGGTCCGTCAGGAAGGAGTAATGGGTTTCCAAGATTCAGCGCAAAAAATGTTTGAAGCTCAAAAAGAAGCAATAAAACAAATTTCTCTGGCGCTTTCCAATAAGTATGAGACTGAGCTAAAAAAGATAAACGAAGAGCATATCAAATTACTAATAAATATATATAAAGATATCGAAACAAGCGCGAAATCAGATTTTACTAAATATAAAGATATAATCCAAAAACAGACATTTGACGCTGAGAGAATTGCCGAGCAAAAAATTAAAGAAGAATATGAAAAGCTGGAATCTGAAATTAAAGAATTGAGACAAAAGAAGCTAAATGAATTAAATTCAGAAATAGACAATATAATACTAAATGTATCAAAAGAAGTCATTGGGAAGTCTCTAGATTTATCTGCCCATGAGAATCTGATAATAGAGGCATTGGAAAAAGCAAAAAAAGAAAAAGTAATTTAACTATGGAACAGAATATTTTAAATTTGATTAATACTTCCGAAGAAAAAGAGGAGTTTATAAATTTTCTTGAAGGTCTTCTTGAAAATATTTATAAAGAGCATTTCCAACCAATAGCCAAGGACTCTTCGATGCTTGTAAAAAACTTTTGGGACTGCCTAAATCTTCAAATTGCACAGCGCAAAATAACAAACAACAAAGAAGAAATTGAGAAATTTTTAAACTCCCTTCTTCAAGAAATCCGAAAACTAAGCTCAGTCAAGTTAACCATTGCCCTTTCCCCCACTGATGAGTTGATAAATGCAATTGGTAAATGGGCGCAGAAAAATCTTTCTCAAAAAATAATTTTTGACATAGAAGTTGATAAAAAAATTCTTGGAGGAGCCATAATTATAAGTGATGAAGGCCGATTTATGGACTATTCTCTCCGCAGGAAGATTGACTACGTCTTCTCAATGAAAGAACCAGTGCTTCGCTGACTATGAAAACAATTAATGATTACGTAGAAGAAACAGGAGAAATTGGTTATGTAAAAAGGGTCGTCAATGTAATTGTCCACGCCCACGGCTTGCCATCAGTAAGACCGGGAGAAATTGTAATTTTTGAAAATGGCGATTTAGGTAAAGTCATGTCGCTTGGTACAGAAATTGTTGAAATAATGATTCTTTCTAAAAAATCTATTAAGGTGGGTGAAAAAGTTGCAAGAACCGGAAATTCAATCGAAATCCCTGTAGGGAGGCAGCTTCTTGGTCAAGTAATTGATCCTTTTGGGACACCTCTTGATAACAATACAATTATGAAAAGGCCTAAGATTTCAAGGCCTATTGAGGTATTACCATCCGGAATTATTACAAGGCGAACTATAAAAAAACAACTAGACACTGGGGTTGGAGTTGTAGATTTAATGGTACCGATCGGTCGTGGTCAGAGACAGCTCGTACTTGGTGACAGAAAAACAGGAAAAACAAATTTTTTACTCCAAACCATAGTTTCCGCATCAAGAGCGGGAAATATCTGCATTTATGCAGCCATAGGGAAAAAGAAAATTGATATAAAAAAAGTTCAAGAATACTTTATCAACAATAATGTTATGGGAAATGTCGTTATTACAGCATCATCACCTCAGGATTCGCCTGGCGTAATTTTTAATACCCCCTACTCTGCAATGACAATTGCTGAATACTTTAGGGATCAGGGTCTTGATACGCTTGTCATACTCGATGACTTGTCCACGCATGCAAAGTTTCACAGAGAACTTTCTCTTCTTGCAAATAAATTTCCCGGGAGAAATTCTTACCCCGGAGATATGTTTTATGTTCACGCTAAACTTCTGGAACGCGCCGGAAATTTTGCCGTCAATGATAAAGAAGTTGCCATAACTTGCATGCCTGTTGTGGAAAGCTCTGAAGGAGATATAGCAGGACATATTCAAACCAATGCAATGGGAATGACTGACGGACATATATATTTTGATAGTAACTTATTTTCAGAAGGAAGACGGCCTGCAATTAATCCTTTTCTATCAGTGACTCGCGTTGGCAAGCAAACTCAATCCTCATCAAAGAGAAGCATAAATCGTGAACTATTAAGCTTTCTGACATTGTATGAAAAGCTGCGAAACTTCTCCCATTTTGGAGCTGAACTTACTGAGTCAGTACGAGTAACTCTTCAAAGCGGCGAAAAGATATTAGGTATATTTGATCAGGATCCAAATATTATTATTCCCAGTAATATTCAAACTATCTTCCTAACTCTTATCTGGAGCGGAAATGTTAAAGAAACTGACATGAAAAAATTGAATCGGTATAGGGAAAGGTTGGCAGCGCTTTATACCGATAATCGCAGCTATAGAGAGTATGTTGACAAAATAGTGTTTTCCGCCAAAAGCTTTAATGACCTGCTTTCTATAGTTCAAGCAAATCTAAGACAGCTATTCCCCAGTTTTCAATAAATATGGTTACAAAAAAAATTATCCAAAATGAAATAGACAACCTGGTTGGCCTTAGCAACATGGTTCTTGCATATGAAGAGATCGCAGCCTCAAGAATTAGGAATTCAAGATCCTTTGTGCTTAGCAACCGAGCTTATATGTCCGAAATTAGGGAAATTTTCGAGGAGGTAATATCTTCTTACAAAAGAGAGCTTGAGGTAATCATCAAAGCAAAAAAAAGAAAAGAAATGAAAGAGTTTTCTTTTCTGAATAGGAACGGGAAAACTCTTTATCTTTTGATTTCGGCCAACACAGGCCTTTACGGAGGGTTGATCAAAAAAACATTCGACCTCTTTGTAGAAAATTCGAAAAATACGAGTGCAGATAAAGCCGTAATCGGAAAACTAGGTCTTGCAATGTGGCAAGGAGAGAGGATTAAAGATAAATATTATTATTTTGACTTTCCTGATCAAAGAGTTGACAGCGCTCAACTTAAAAACATTCTGAATTTTATAATAAGCTATGAGAAAGTTATAGTTTTTTATGGCCAATTTAGGAATCTTATCAAACAGGAAGCAACATTTTCAGATATTTCAGGAAGTTTTAATACCGAAAAATCACAAACTGATAAAAAAATAAAATATTTTTTTGAGCCATCTATCCCAAAAATACTTGAATTTTTTGAAAAGCAAATTTTTTCCTCTATCTTTGAGCAAACAATGCGAGAGTCTCAGCTAGCAAAAATTGCTTCACGCCTTACAACGCTAGATAAAGCTTCTGAAAACATTGAAAAGGAACTTCTTAAGGCAACTTCAATAAGGAGTAGAAGCATACACCACGAACAAAATAAAAAACAATTACAGACTTTCTCAAGCAGGCTTTTGTGGGGAAAATTCTAGTTATGGCCCGTTCGAGGCTTCGACTGAGCTCAGCCGAAGTCCATGCTCAGGTCGTTCGACTCTGAGGTGAGCCTCAGACTCAAACTCGAAGAGGTCATAGTGAGCAGTTCGGCAGTCCTGAGCTCACTGTCGAAGGAGAAAATCAAACTATGGAAAAATCTCACGGAAAAATAATTGCGGTGGAAGGACAAGTTGTCACAGTTGAATTTGATTCTGAAAATATTCCTTCTATAAGCGACGCTCTTGTTCTTAAAGATGACCAGACCTTTAGAATGGAGGTTCTCATTTCTTCAAGTGAATCAACCTTTTACTGCCTCGCATTTTCCCCTACAGAGAAACTTTATAGAGGGGCCGAGGTCTTAAATACCAAGTCTCCTATTCAAGTTCCGGTAGGAGAAGGGGTCTTGGGCCGGGTTGTCAATATATTTGGAGAGCCTCTGGATGGCAAGGGTGAGATAAAGGCCAAGCTTACAAAATCAATTTATTCAGAACAGCTTCTATATGATGACGTAGCAAGCCACAGGGATTTTTTGGAAACGGGTATTAAAGCTCTTGACTTTTTTTCACCTGTTCTTAAAGGTGACAAGATAGGATTGTTTGGAGGAGCAGGAGTTGGCAAAACGATACTCCTTACGGAAATAATTCATAATGTAGTCAACGTTTCTACAAAAAGGAGTGTTGTTTTTGCCGGAATTGGCGAGCGCTCAAGAGAAGGGCAAGAGCTTTATGAAACTCTTCTTAACCAAAAGACTCTTCCCTTTGTGAGTCTTATTTTTGGGACTATGGGCGATAATCCGGCAATAAGGTTTAAAACAGCCTTTACTGCGGCAACAATTGCTGAATATTTCAGAGATCAGGCAGATCGCGAAGTTTTATTTTTTATAGACAATATTTTTCGTTTTGCCCTCGCGGGAAATGAGCTTTCCATGCTTCTTAACACAATCCCCTCAGAAGATGGATATCAGCCAACGCTTGCTTCAGAAATGGGGGCTTTTCACGAAAGACTGCTCTCAACAAAAAAAACCGCTATAACAACAATTGAAGCCGTATATATTCCTAACGATGACATTCTTGATCAGGGAGTCCAATCCATATTTCCCTATCTTGATTCAAGTGTGATTCTATCAAGAAATGTCTATCAAGAAGGAAAAGTGCCGGCAATTGACCTTCTTGAGTCTTCATCATCAAATCTGAACCCTGAAGTGATAGGAGCTGACCATTATGAAACTGCACTTTTGGCCCAAGCTCTTCTTAAACAGTCTGTCACTCTTGAGCGAATAGTATCCTTAGTAGGGACTTCAGAGTTATCAAGCGAGGATAGGCTCATTTATGAACGGGCCAAAAAACTCAAAAATTACATGACACAAAGTTTCTTTGTTGCACAGGCACAAACTGGAAGAGAGGGTAAATATGTACCAGTTAAGACTACAGTCTCTGATATAAAACAAATTCTTAATGGCAAATATGATGATTTTGATGAGGATAAATTCTTGTTTTTAGGATCTTTGGAGGAGATAAAGAAATAAATGGAGCCAAAAATACATGTCACGGTAAAAAATAGAGAAAATGTTTTTTTTGATGGAGATGTTAGTGCTGTTACTTCATTTAATGATGTTGGAATCTTTGATATTTTACCCAGACACGAAAATTTTATATCACTGATCAAAGATAAAATCATACTTCATAAAGGTGAAGCACAGCGGGAAATTAAAATAAATCAAGGAGTTTTAAAGGCAATTAACAATAAAGTAAGTATTTACCTGGACCTATAAACACAGAACTTGCTGAACTTTACACAGAACTACGCAGAAGGCCTGTGGGTATAAACTCTTCTAATTATCCTGACACCATCAGGCTCGCCAAAATTAATAAGAAAGCCTAAGGAGTAATCTGAATTTTTCAAGTAATACCAGAATTGGGATACATCATCTTTATGAATAAATGGTTTTGCCTTGAGTTCAATGATAATTGAGTTATTAACCACAAGATCAGGAACATAAACCCCCACTCTCTCCCCTAAATGATAAATAGGGAGATGTTTTTCCTTCACTGCTTTCAAACCTTTAGCTGTTAGCTCTAATAAAAGAGATCTTTGATAAATAGATTCTTTTTGAGTGTTTCGAAATTTCTTATAGAGAGAGTAGCAAGCTCCTCTTATTAAATATGATTCTTCTTTAAACAGGAAAGATTTATCTGATTTGTTCTGCGTACTGTTCTGCATTGTTTTGTGCTCGCATCATATTTTCTTAGAAAATAGGATGCGACCTGCACTAGTCTGAATTACCCGTGAGACTATCACATCTACTTCTTTTCCAACATCCTGACTGGCATTTTCAACTACAAGCATTGTTCCGTCATCAAGATATCCTACTCCCTGAGTCACATCTTTACCAACATGTAGAACTTTTATATGGAGTGCTTCTCCAGGCACAGCTTTGATCTTAAGATGGTTGGCCAGTGTATTTATATTAATTGCCAAAATTCCTGAAATGCTGGCTTTTTTTTCCAAATTGTAGTCACAAGTAATAAGTCTTCCTTTATAGCTCTTGGCAATTTCTATTAACTTATCATCTACTTCCTTTGGACTCCCTTGTCCGTTTTTATCAGGAATGTGTATTGCTCTGATACCTTTTGATTTTTTAAGTTTATCCAGTAATGCAAGTCCTTTTCTTCCCCTTTCTCTTTTTACCATATCTTGAGAATCAGCAATATGCTTGAGTTCAAGAAGTATACTTTCAGGAATAACAAAAGTGCCAGTTAGGAGTCCAAGGCTGACAAGGTCAAACACTCTCCCATCAATTATTGCCGAGGTATCAAGAAACACTGCGTTCTCCACTTTTGAACTCTTTCTCACTCTTGGAACTCTTCGCGGAATGTGAGGAAGGCGGCTGATGACTGTTTTTGCTACCTCATCAGCCAGAGACTGAACCAGTTTTGAGGGAAGATCAACCACGGTTGGTACAATACCCTCGTGATGTTCGGGCCGAACAGGTTCTTTATTTTTTAATTCTTTTTTAACTGTTGATTTTCTTGTCATAATTTTCAGAAAACTCGGAATACTCGGATATCCAGATATCCAGATTGTCAGTATTTCAGAGTTCCGGATTTCTGACTTTCTGATCTTTCTGATCTTTCTGGCAATCCGAGCTTTCTGAGTATTCCGATACTAACAGTATATCAAACTAATAACTAATATCTATTTACTGACATTTCCGATTACCTCGTTAAGAGTCTTAAACTTATCAGCTCCTATGATATTAGTAAATCCTAACTTCCTTGCTTCCTTCACTCTTTTTGCAAAATCCGCAACCGCCCGGAGTTCTCCGAGGAGTCCTATCTCTGCGATACCGACTGCTTTATTGACAGGAATACTTTTAAGACTTGAAAAAATGGCAAGACATATTCCTAAATCCGCAGCAGGATCTGATAATTTCAGGCCTCCTGCAACATTTACATAAATATCCATATTCTCAACCGGCAAACGGCCGTGCTTTTGAAGGACGGCAAGAAGCAATTCCAAACGTCTGGAGTCCACACCCGATCCTACGCGTCTTGGCATTGGAAATTTGGAAAACACAGCGAGTGCCTGAACTTCAACTAAAAATGCCCTGCTTCCCTCAAGAGTAGCGGTCAAAACGCTTCCGGGTGCAGGTTCTTTAGAAGAGTTTAAGAAAAGCGCCTCAGGATTTTTTACTTCATTCATTCCTCCACCGGTCATTGAAAAAATCCCAACCTCGTCCAGTGGCCCAAACCTGTTTTTTAAGCTTCTAAGAATCCTGACACCGGTAAACTTCTCGCCTTCCAGAAATAAAACCGTATCCACCATGTGTGAAAGAACCATGGGTCCTGCCACCATGCCTTCTTTTGTAACATGGCCGACAATGATAACAGTAATATTAAGCCGTTTGGCGACTTTGATAAATTCCCCAGCCCCGTATCGCACCTGTCCGACGCTTCCCGATAGGCCTGTAAGGTTTTCCGATTCCATAGTTTGGATTGAGTCAATTACCACAAGCTTAGGCTTCAGCTTATCAATAACATCAACTATGGCATCCGTGTTTGAAATAGAAAGCAATAGTAGTCCTGAGCTTGCCGAAGGATTTTTAGAAGTTTTCAGCCTGTTTGCACGAAGCTTGATCTGCTGTTCGGACTCCTCGCCTGAAACGTAAAGAACCTCGCTAACCGCTGATGGACTACGGACTACGGCATCTCGCTTCTGCTGTAGTCTGTTTGCTGTAGTCTGTTTGCTTGCAATTTGCAGAGCAAGTTGCAATAAAAGCGTTGATTTTCCGATCCCGGGATCTCCGGCCAGAAGCGCAACAGAGCCGGGCACCAGCCCTCCTCCCAAGACTCCGTCCATTTCGGAAAAACCCGAAGAAAACCTATTCTTTTCTTCAAATTTAATTTCAGATAAACGTTTGGGTTCGATTTTGGCTTGCCCGACGAAGCCTTGGCGAAGTTGGGCGTTTTGATTGGAAACCTTGATTTCGCGAAGACTATTCCATGTCCCGCATTCAGGACACTTGCCCATAAATGCCGGGCTATCATATCCGCACACTTCACAAACGTAAGAAATCGAAGATTTCATAAGTCAAAAGTTAAAAATCAAAACTCAAAAGTGAAAGTTAAAAGTATAAAATTTTTAATTTTGAATTTAAATTTTGACTTTTGCCCTTTGAATTTTGAATTCGGTTTATCTGTATCCTATTGGTTTTTCTTTAAGAACCGGTGTTAGTATTACCCTATGACGTCTCACATCTACTTCTGAAACTATACCTTCCAGCTCATCTCCTGAAGCATAAGTTGTACTTGGAGGAATTTTGTCTTTTTTAATCAGTCCTTCCACTCCCTCACCTAAATCAAGGGTTATTCCTAATGAACTTATTTGTGTTATCTTACCTTTGACTTTTTTGTCGGCTACAAACTCTTTCGCAGTTTCCTCAAAAGGATCTATTGTCATTCTTTTGATTGAAAGGTTGATTCTTTTTGCTTCTTTATCAATGCCTAAAACTTGAGCTTTTATTTTTTCTCCAATCTTGAAATAGTTTTCAGCGGTTTCTATTTTATCCCATGACAATTCAGAAAGGTGTATAAATCCTTCCAGAGAGGATTCGGACTGACCTAAGCCACTTTTTACCGACACAAATATACCAAAAGATGTAGTATTAGAAATAACTGCATCAACAATTTCTCCAATTTTGAGCTGTGATATTGTTTTGATAAAATCTTCATCTCCAAGAGCTGCTTTTTGAGAAAAAATTACCTTATGAAGCGGCCTATTTATCTCAAGAATTTGTGCTTTTATCTTTTTCCCCACAAAACTTGAGGGAGTATCACTTAGTATTGCCTGAGAATTTGGCAAAAACCCGTTCATTCCGTCCGCTGTTGTAACTAAAAATCCACCTTTTGTAACATCAGTCACGGTTACCTCAAGAATCTGTTCTTCTTTTTGTAATTTATCAAGAACTCCCCAGTGTTTTTCATCCATAAACCGGCGGAGGGAAACAACCGGATTTCCCTGATCGGACTCCGGATTTAAGACCGAAACGTTAACGCGCTCACCTACTTTAAGAGTTGATAAAAGTGAGCGGAGAAGATTTTTGTCTTTTTCAAGAACTACGGCTTCTGTTTTCGCTCCAATTTCAATTAAGATTTCCGAGGATGTTAACTTGGTTATGATCCCTGTTACAACTTCGCCTTTTTTAAACGATTTGATGGAAGGCTGCTTTTTGGCCATCAGCTCGGCCATTGTCGTTGCTCTATTTCCTGAGCGAGCTTTCAGTGAGTTACTCGACTCTGAGCTCGTGGCCGAAGGGTTTATCGAATCTGTCGAACGGATTGCCACTTAAAATAAGTCCTTTCATAAATAAGAGTGGATAAAGTATACCACCGAACAGGAGGTTAAACAAGAACCCGAAGTCCAACAAAAACCACCATTTCTGTTTTGTTATAATACAGCAGTGAATAAAACAGCGCTGACAATTAAAACTTACGATCTTATTGCTAAATACTACGAGAAAGAAAACTTCCGGTTTGGAGGACAGGAAGAGCTAGATAAGTTTATTCCTTTGTTAAAACCGGGAGCAAAAATTCTGGATGCAGGATGTGGCTTTGGACGTGAGCTGGCTTACTTTATAAATCAAGGTTTTGATACATACGGAATAGACGGCTCAGGTGAATTATTAAAGCTGGCCAAAAAAAGAGCGCCTAAAGCCAAACTCAAGCTGGTTGATTTGCGAAATAAACTTCCCTACTCTGATAATTTCTTTGACGCGGTTTGGGCCAGGAACTCTCTCCACCATTTAGAACCAAAAGATTTGTTAAAAGCTCTTAACGAAATTAGAAGAATATTAAAACCAAAAGGAATTCTGTTTATTGAATGGAAAGAAGGAGAAAAAGCTATGATAACAAAGGAAGAAATAGCTCAAGGACATGAAAGATATTACAATCTCATGCCAAACTCCAAACTAGTAGGCATTATAAAAAATGCTGGGTTTTATATCACCAATAATTATACTTATAACTGGAGCCAGAGGTACGGAGAAAAAAGACAATTCTCTGACTTCATCGTTATCTTCGCAGTCAAACCCTAAAATCCCAACAAAAAACCACCCTGTTCGAGTGGTTTGGTAATTTAATAACTAAACGCTACACCCTATACGCTAAACGCTATCTTATACTAATGATCCCCTCTTTCGCTAAAGCTACAGAAGGGCAAGGCCGGCTAAAATGTGTTGGAAAAAGAAATTTCCTGGCGATGACTTATTGTCCCAAAGACATGCTTCAGTATCGTGGGCGCTGGTATGTTTCATTATTCTGTTCGGAATGGGAAGAAATGGTTCCATACCGCTCTAATCACCAAGGAATTACTTCTTTCAACGTTCGCTCAAAAAATTTACTCCGTCGAAGCTTTCAGCGAAGGCGAGCCGAGACCTGCCCGCCAAAGCTTTAGCGTCGGCGGGTCCTTAGTACAAAATTAAAATTCTTGTCCCGTTAGCGCTCTTGCCTAAGGCAAATAAGCTTTTCGGGTTGTAAAAGTTCTAATACTAAGTATATCAAACTATTTCGTAATTATAAGTTATAAGTCCTAAGTTACAAATCGAATAGACTTATAATTCGTAATTTATAACTAATAACTAGAGCCATTTGGCTCTCTAAAATGTGAAGAGAAGATACCCAGCCTTCTCCCGATCAAATCGGGATTCGGCGAGGCAATGCTAGCGTCTCTAAAAAAACTACTTTATCCACCATTAGTACGGGTAGGCTCAACACATTACTGTGCTTACACCGCCCGCCTATCAACCTCCTGGTCTAGAAGGGGTGTCACTCGCGCCCTGCGCGCGAACTACCAACTAACAACAATCAACCTACAACGATTTTGTTGTTTGTTGAAAAGCCACGAAAGTGGCTGTGTTGGTTGTTGATTGTTCTTGTGCAGAGCACAAGACGATATCTTATCTTGGAGGCGGCTTCCCACTTAGATGCTTTCAGCGGTTATCCGTTGGGAATCTAGTTACCCAGCGATGCAGAAAAGTTTCCACAACTGGCACACCAGGGATTCCCTCATCCCAGTCCTCTCGTCATTTTGTTTTCTCAGATTTCTCTGAGGATCAGACTATATCTTCATCCCAATTGAATCGGGATGTTAGCGTATAATAAAAAGTTTAAATTTCGAGTTTACGATACTTTTTATATGAGTCGTTACGGGGTCAACATTTCAGAAAAACTCAGATGATTACTCAGAATACCAGAAATTCAGAAATATCAGTCTTTCAGATTATCTGATAAAACTGACGTTCTGATTCTCCGAAAAACTGAGTTTTCCGAGTGTTCTGAAATTGCGACTTCCCACGGTATTACCTTTTGGTATTTATTTGAGTTTAGCATAGGACTAAAATTAAACTCAAGCCAAGAAGGCTTCACCGTTATTAGCTAAGTTCGATATTGCATTACTACAATAAAGAGCAATTGCTTACTAGGGACGAATCTCCTCAAATATCAACGGTTGTCCTGGATAGAGACCGACATATGTTACATACAAATCTTGTAAGGCGCACTATTTCTAATACGCTCTTCGTATCGCTACGAAGTTCGGACTATATCTTCTTCGCCTTTTGGCGAGTCCAGCATTTAGTCTCTGAGGCTCCTCATGCAAGTAATGTTTCCTTTGAATATCTTTTGTTTGTTGTTCTCTCCGCAGAGAAAACTAATTCAACAATTTTCTTAAATCCGTCTTTTTGCAAATGCTCTCCTGTTTTAACAAGAGAAAGCACTTGTTCAAAAACTTCAAAATCACTTCTTTTTGTTGTAAACAGAGGATATTTTTTGAAAAAAGGGATTACCTTTTCCATTAAGTCATCTCTATCTTTAACAATTAAGATCCATGATTTATCTTTTAGATTGCGCGGATGATTTGGCTTTAAATAACCACATCCTAAACGTTTTCTAAACTCTTCAAGAACATTTTTACCTCCCGGATTTTGGCTTACATGGAATTCTGTTATGACTTGCCACCTAAGCGGCAAATCTAATCTTTTACTAAATCCCACATAGAAACAGCCTTCTCCATCGGTAAAACCCGCTAGATATTCGTTTGAAATTACCTGCTTTGTTGCCTGCTGATTGTCCGCACTCAAAACATTTTTACTAGGCATAGAGATATTATATCTCTATAAATTACTCTTTGCTAGTAGTTTGAGATACTCGGAGTTTCCAGCATATAGCTAGATTTACATCCCGATCCAGTCGGGACGTCCTTCAATTCCTCTTTATTCAAAAGTGTCGGAAGGAAGACAGTTCGTTAGTATCACATGTCTGTGATACAAGTCTGCTGTCTTACGACGCTCTGAACCCAGCTCGCGTACCGCTTTAACTGGCGAACAGCCAGACCCTTGGGAGCTTCTTCACCCCCAGGATGCGATGAGCCGACATCGAGGTGCCAAACCGCACCGTCGCTATGGACGCTTGGGTGCGATCAGCCTGTTATCCCCGGGGTAGCTTTTATCCGTTAAGCTGTGTGGGTACCACTACCCGTCACAGGATCATTAAGACCTACTTTCGTACCTGCTCGACTTGTGGGTCTCGCAGTCAAGCTGGCTTATGCCTTTACGCTATCATCACGATTTCCATCCGTGATTAGCCAACCTTTGTACAACTCCGTTACAATTTAGGAGTCAACCTCCCCAGTTAAACTGCCCACCTGACACTGTTCCCTTGCCGGATTTTTATGCGGCTTAAAGGTAATACTTACTCATTTCAAAGAGAGGTATTTCACTTTTGCTTATGCGAAGCAAAAATAATTCAAAGTGCAAAATGCAAAGTTCAAAGTTGAATAAGGAATTTTTTATTTGTAAAACTTAAAATAAAGTACCTTAAATTTTTAATTTTGAACTTTTAACTTTAAACTACTTGTGCTCCGCACAAGCTCCCTCCTATACTAAACAATTGAAAAAAGCTTATAAATGCCAAGATACAGTAAAGCTCCCGGGGTCTTTTTGTCCAAGGACAACTAGGCCGCGTCTTCACAGCCATCGCAATTTCGCCGGGTAAATGATTAAGACAGTTGCTAAGTCGTTCTACCTTTCGTGCGGGTCGGAACTCACCCGACAAGGAACTTCGCTACCATAGAACAGTTATAGTTACTGCTGCCGTTTACTGGAGCTTGCAAAATAAGCTTGTGCCTTGCGGCACTTCACTCACCATGCTTGACTTACCAGCACTGGGCAGGTGTCAGCCCCTATACTTTGCCTTTCGGCTTTGCAGGGACCTGTGTTTTAGATAAACAGTCGCTTAGCACTCTTTTGTTGCAACCCCGATACTATTCGGGGCAGGGCATCTCCCAAAGGTTACGCCCAGATTTTTTGCCGAGTTCCTTAACCATCTTTCTCCCGATCGCCTTAGTCTACTCGACCAATCCACCTGTGTCGGTTTACGGTACGGTAAAATATGAATTTTGCTCGCGCACAGCGCGCAGGATTCTAAAACTAAAAGAATTAAGTGATTAGTCTTTGTGACTTATCATTTTAATCCTTTAATCCTAAAGTCCTTTGTGCTGCGCACAAGCTCAATGAGATTTTTCTCGGAAACTGAAAGCTACCAAATCCTTTGAACTCTCGCTCAAATTTTCATTAACAGCTTAATTAATCACACCAATGGTTTTTCCACTTGGCACTATCTTGCTGCTTAGACCGCGTTTTACGCGGCTCAGGCTACCCCCTCTTACGAAGGAACGCCCTTAGGGCCGACTAACGCTGCGCTGACTTACATTGCGCAGCAAACCTTGGATTTTCGGCGGTCCGACTTCTCATCGGACTCTCGCTACTCATACCGGCATTCTCACTTCTATGTACTCCACCAGACCTCACAGTCCGACTTCACTGCGCATAGAACGCTCCCCTACCGTCCACCGGAGGTGGACACACGGAACCACGCGGAATAAAAACACAGAAAGACGCGGAATTAACTCAGTACTAAAAGATCAGCAAAGAGTTTTTTCAGCTTTGTTCTGCGTAAGGTTCAGCGTTATTCAGCGTGTTCACCTTCGGTGAACCTCTGTCTTCGGTAAAAAGCTTAATCCTCGATAAATTTTCCGCGCCACAAATCATCCTCCAGTGAGCTGTTACGCTTTCTTTAAAGGGTGGCTGCTTCTAAGCCAACCTCCTGGTTGTCTATGAATTGTGACTTCGTTCAAAACTTAGCTTTTATTTAGAGACCTTAGACGAAAGTCAAGGGCTGTTTCCCTTTTGACCGATCAGCTTAGCCCGACCAGTCTGACTAATCCAATGTAGTGTTACTGGCATTCGGAGTTTGATTGGACTCGACGGCTTGCGCCGCCGAAGGCCATTCAGTGCTCTACCTCCAGACACCATCGGACCGCTATACCTAAATATATTTCGGGGAGAACCAGCTATCTCCGGGTTCGATTGGCATATTGCCTCTAACCTCAAGTCATCTCAACCCATTGCTACGGATACGAGTGCGGGCCT
>JACPLG010000009.1:55047-76904 GCA_016186625.1 Candidatus Levyibacteriota bacterium | reverse complement strand
GTGAAGGATTGACTTTTGAGGCTTGTTATTCCACTATAAAGATAGACTGTGAATAATGAATATAGCCTGAAAAAAGTGGCGATTATTTTGTTGTTGGGCGTTGCTTTAATTGGAATTCCCTTAACGGTTTATCTTGGCCAGCGTCAGCAAGAAACAAGAAGCCGCGCAGCAGTAACCCCTGAGGACGGCGTAGTTGTAGTTATAGACGGCATTGAGTACACAAAAGCACAGGTAAGAAAAATTGCCGAGGAATATAATGATCCATCAGTAGTAGATACCCAATCATTAAATGTTGCGCTTCAGATTCTTGAAGAGAGAAAGATTTTAGATAAAGCGCAAAAAGATTTAGGAATTCAAGTTGATTCCTCCAAGTTAAATACCCTGGTCCAGGCAGGATTTTCCCAAGAAGACGCAAGGTATGAGGTTTTAAAAGATCAGGTCATACTTAAAGTCGTTAGATCCAGACGAGCTATCTCTATAAGATTTTGGAATCCTCCTTCCTCATCCTTAAGCTCTTTAACTGCGGAAGAAAGAACAGCAGCTGCAAATGAGCTTCGGGACGGAACTGCGGCGCTTGGAGAAGCGGAGACAAGATTGCGAGCCGGAGAAGATATCTTTGAAATTGCAGATTCACTTCTTGTTAAATATCCATCGCTTGTGCCAGTTCTGGGAGTAAATGGTTACATACTAAGCGGTATGGATGAGCTTGAAAAGCTAGAAGCAAAACTCCCCCCGACTTATGAGATTGGAGACTCTAATTTAGATAAGGAAACGCTTGATACGTTATTTGCCATGCAAGTTAATGAAGTAAGTAGCGTTATAAATACAGAAGCTAACAGGGGAGGAACAGTATTTAAGCTCCTAACAATTGGAAATAACAACGGACTAGGAAGTTATGAAATATGGCTTTCTGGGCAGATTGCATCCCTTGTTAAAATCGTAAACCCATTATGAGGGCTTTTAAGTTTTTATTATTTTTCTTTTTTATCACTTCCTTTTTGATAGCAAGCAAGGCTTTGGCTGAGGCTGCTTTTAATCCATACAGAAAGTTTTGTACAGGAATTCAAGGAAAATTTATTGCCAGAAACTGGAAAGGCGGGCCAATTCAAGTAGGATGCGCCGGTGACAGCGGTTCTTACACATCAAATCCAGACCAGCGGTGTGTTGGAGAAGTCCAGACAGTTTATCCCGGAGAAAAATTCAGATTAACAAAATGTTCTTGTTTTGGGTCTGATAAGGGCTGTCTTAAGGTGGGAAAAGAGCTAAGACGTGAACCTCTTGTTAATGGAAAAAGAAAAATAACTGTTGTCAGAAGAATCCAGGACATGGCTGCTTTTACTAATAACAGTTGCACAATAAACAAAACCAGCAATATCTGCGGATCAAATGGGGATAGGATTAAGGGAAATGTTAAGATACGATGTCAGGTCCCGTTGACGCCCACACCTCCAATTTGCCCGGTCCCCGAAAAAGTTACAAATGTAAGAGTGAATTGCCCGAATTGTTTTGGGGAGGTGCCTTCATAGAGTCAGGTGGAAGTGTAGTTATGGAGACAGAGAATAATGATGGAAAATTTAATAGGAATGGCTATAGATGGGATGGCGCAGCTCCTGGTTCTCCACAGACAGCTACAGATGGCTGGCATGGAGATGGATATATTGCAGCCCGTCCTAATGATGATTTAAGGGTGTTCTTTGCAAACGGCTATCTGGATGCTCCTGAGGTAGTCTATAATGTTAACTTTACAACAACAGGAACTTATTTTGTCTACCTAAGGTCATCAGGCCCTGATGCTAAATCAGACTCTGCCCATGTTGGTCTTGATGGAGCACTAAATGGTTCTATGGCTCTTTACTTTATAGGAGAAGGTGGAGCAACTTCCAACTGGAAATGGAGATCTAATAATAATGACGGAACAAGAACAAAAATAAATGTATCTACTCCTGGAATCCATACATTCCATATCTTTATGCGAGAAGATGGAACAAGAATTGACAGAATTAGGCTCTCTACCAACAAAGACTGGGTAGCAAACCCAAATGATTCTGCAAAAGGACCGGATGAGAGTCCTAGGGGGACGTTTTAAAAGTTTATGAAAATGACGGATTTGAGCGTGAAGAATTGGTCGCAAAGAAAAAAATTATTCGCCGTTTTTGCACTTGTTTTTGCAATCATCGGAATTGTGGTCACAATACTTCTTGTCCAACGCCAGCTTGAGTTGCGGGGTAGAGCTGAAAGATCCTCAACTCTTACACTTACGCCGCCCAATCAAAGTGTTGTCGTGAATGAAGAGGCAAAACTTGATGTAACTCTAAATCCGGGGACGAATCAGGTTAATTTTGTAAAATTTGCGATTAAATTTGATCCAACAAGATTTAATTCAGAAAACACAGAATTTGTTCTAAATTCCTCATCCAATCTAGAGTTAGTTGAGGATCCTGTGGTCTCAGAGGGGCAAATTATTGTAACGCTGGGAACAGGGAGTGATATTACTAAGGTAATTACTTCTACAGTGAAACTAGGCTCAATAATATTAACCGTGGGAGTCCAAAATGAAACTCAGGAGCCGGAGGCAGTAGCAGGCCCCACGCAAATTACATTTGATGAGTCCCAGACCCAGATTAGGTCCGCAGGCCCTGCTGATCAACCTTTTGAAAATGTCCTAAGCTCAACTACTCCTGCAACAGTTACAATTCTAGCTGCCTGCCGGCCAAATATTGCAACATGTTCCTGGGAAGTGGCAGAAGGCGCAACCTCGTATCATTTTGTTATAACAAATGTTACCGATGGTCAAATAGTTACCGAGGGGGATGTTGAAGACCCAGTTGCTCAGGTAGAATTCATAGCAGAGCCTGACAAAACATATAAATGCGAAGTGACCTCAGTTAATGAGTGTGCGCAAGCAGAACCTTCAGAGGCAGAGGCCACGTGTGTTGCTCCTTCGGTAACGCCGACTCCAACCCCAACTCCAACCTCGACTCCTACCCCCACCAAAACTCCAACCCCTACTCCAACCCCTACTCCAACCCCTACTCCAACAAAAGCTCCTACCAACACGCCGACTCCCACTGAGGAAGTCGAGGAGACAACAACCTCAGAAATACTTGAGGGGGGAGTTGAGACGCCTACGCCAACAAAAGCTCAAGTTGCAGTTACAACGCCTATCCCAACACTTCCTCCAACAGGAAGCCCGGTAACAGTTATAGGAATAATAGGAGGAATCCTCTTCATCCTCGGCGGAATAGTTCTTTTATTCCTATAGTTTTGATTTGAATTTGCTATAATCTGCCTATGCCAGAACCACAAGCTCCAGAAGATCCACAAAAAGACAGAGAACCAAGAGTTCTTGACGACCAGGGAGTAAGAGAAGCACAGCAGGATGCACTTGTTATATTTGCCCAAAGATTCACAGGAACACCCTTAGAACCCGTATTTACAGATGAGGAATTCACTGGTACCAGAGAATACAATTCAGCTATGGGCAGGAACTACCGCGCAACCAGGACTGCAAATGGCTATGGAGATGAAATATTATTTCAAGCTTTTATTAAACGATCTGATACAGGTAAAGGAGTTTTTTTAGGAGATGAGATAAGACTGAGAAGACCTTCAACTTTAGGAACGGTGCGTGAGTTTGATCATGTAATTCATGAAACAACACAAACAAGGCGAACCGCACCTCCTAATACCGATATAAATAGAGACAGCGGGCTTGATGCGCTAAGAAATTTACCAAGACCAAAATAGCGATCTTTGTATTTAGTCCAAAATCTTGAAAGGGAAGAGTTTGTTTGATAACATTAATCGTTATGCCAGACACTTCTGAAACATTTTTTACAAGTGTTGGGTGTATGGATGGGAGAGTTCAGGAACCAGTTGCAGAGTTTGGCCGGGCAAGATTCAGGGTAAAGTTTGCCGACACAATTACAGAAGCAGGGCTTGTTGGAAAGTTTGCTCAAGACAATATTGATCAGAAACTTTTAGATTCGCTTAAGTTTAAGATCATCGACGTTTCTGTTGCCAAACACCATTCAAAAGGTATTATAGTTCATGGTCACCAGGACTGCGCCGCGTCAGACGCGGTTGATGATGAAGCACACAAAGCGCAAATTAAAAAAGCCGCAGAATTTGTTCACTCTCTAGTTCCAAGTCTTCCAGTAATTCCTGTTTTCGTCACATACGAAAATGGATCTTGGGAAACTATAGAGTTGGAATAGGGGTAGGAGACAAAAAGATTTGGGTTTGGACTCCTGCTGTTGGGGTAGGAAGAGGCCCAACAACTGCTGAGACTGTTTCTTTAAGAACCGATTGATTTATACCCGGCGCTGAAACAGCGGTGTGGGGAAGAAAATTTATTTCAGTTTCCGCCGGACTTATTTTGGAAAAAGAAAAAACAGCAACTACGCCTTCCCCTTTTACAGCTTTTTGTCCGGGTTTATTTACCAAAGCAAAAGTTATTCTTCCGCTTTCTGTATTAATATCTTTTATCAGAATTGTGGGATCTATTATAAATTCTCCCTCTTTTATATCAACCCTTGTTAGAATTTTTGGATCAAATGTCAGCTCAAGCTGAACGCCTGTCACTTCATTATTCTTCGTATCAATATTTATATCCACCTCATATGTGCCTGATGGAGACGACCGCCTTACTTCTTCAGAAATGGATAGCGCAGTATGCCTAAAATCAGTCTCAATATTCTCTGTCTCCGTTGACGTCCTCGTAACGTTTTTTGAATTAAGACTTAATACAAGAAGAACAATTGTTAAAATTACCAATACGCTAACCAAGAGCCAGGTCTTATTAAGGCTTGAATTTTTTATTGATTTAATAATTTCTCCCATAAGCTATATTATTCATTTTAGACTCTTACTTTGTCAATCAATTCTTTTTTACTACGGAAGTATCTCCCCCTCATTAAAGTCTAACTCTTTAAGCCAGAGAGTGAAATCATCCTCATTGACAACCCCGTCATCATTAAGATCCGAATAATCTTTAAAGCTTGGGAATTCGTCACACGCCGAAATATCCTGAGAATATATTGAGCAGGAAAGAAGAACATTATAATCCATAATATCAATTACATTTTCGGAAAGGTCAGTATCAATTATATTTCCTGTGATTAAATAGAAATCATCTGAGGTTAGATCAGTAGTTTGGCCTGCTTCTATAAATACAATCTCCGGATACAAAGTTCGTAGAAACCTCGGCCCATCTACATAAATATCATAGAGGGCGTCTGGTATATTAGCGCCGGAGGGGATATTATAGACTGCTTCAAACTTTTCGCTGTTGGGATTATAAGTGAATTGGAAATTTGTCACAGCGTGAAGCAGAGAGCCAGTTTCTATATCATAAATTCGGAAATTAAGCTGTCTGTAAATATTGTCCGGGTCTTTATTTCCTCCTATTGGAATATTTGGTGTTGTCCCAATTCCGTCAATCCCTATTTTAAAGTTGAGAATTTTTTGACCGGCTGGACTGCGACCTTCAGACGGTGTGGTTGTTTGTCCATCAGCCGAAGATCCCATAACATTATAAGTAACATCCTGTGAGATTTTTGCTCCATTCGGCCTTTGAGCACTAACGGTAATTGTTTTTGGTCCTTCTCCGGCATTTTGAGGTGAGGTTACATGAAGTTTTGTAGATTTGGTATCACCGGGAGCGATTGAGGTAAATGTGTCTTTCTCGAATTGATACTTCCATCCGGTACCATTTAGAATTATCGCTGAGAGATTCACGCGAGAAGTAGGACAATTAGCCCCAACATCTTTATTTGTTACCTTGATAGTATAAGTAAGCTTTTCCCCTGGTTTGCCAATGCCTGCGCCGTTATCTGCAATTACTTCAAGTCTTGGCCTATTTCTATTACAATCTGCTGCTAAGCTTAGGTTGATTCTTGAAAGAGAAAATAAAACAGGAAGAAGAAATAATGCAAGTAGAATCTTTATTAGAGACGACATAAAAGAAAAGATATCTCGAAGATCAGTATAGCAGTTTTTTAGTGTCAAACATGATCCAGGAAAGAAATGCGATTGGTTGTTGAAAATACTTGGATCAAACTGATAAACTTTTCAAATGAAAGGTGCGGCCTAAATGGTTTTGTCGGACAGGGATATTAAGAAAGCAATTGACTCCAAAAGAATAGAAATCCGTCCACTTCCGGATTTTAAAACCCAACTTGGGAGCTGTTCGGTAGATCTTCGGCTTGGCGATACTTTTCGGGTATTTGAGCATAGTAGAAATAGCTATATTGATCCTGCCAAAAAAGATTACAGCAATGAAATAACACGGGTTATAAAAGTAAAAAAAGGTGGGCAATTTATTATGCAGCCGGGAGATTTTGTCCTGGCAGTAACTTTGGAAAATGTAAAAATTGCGCCGGATTTGATGGGACGGCTTGAAGGCCGTTCATCGTTGGGTCGGCTGGGAATCGTAGTCCACTCAACAGCTTCCATTTTTGATCCGGGATGGGATGGAAAGCCTGTTTTGGAGCTTGGAAATCTGGGCAGGATGGCAGTAGCCCTAACTGTTGGGATGAGAATTTGTGCTATGACTTTTGAGGAATTGAGTAGTCCAGCCCAGACACCGTATGCCAAGAAAAAATTTGCAAAATACAAATTTCAATCAGCACCGACTGAAAGTAAGATTCATGAAGAGCGATAAAAAATTGACCTAATTTCTAATTAACCTAATTGACCTAAGTTTGGTCATTTAAGAATTGGGATTTTTTTAGAAATTAGAATAATTAGAGCAATTAGAAATTTTAACCATGAAATATCACGTTGAGTTTGACCTAACCCTTAGAAGAAATCCATACAAAGGAGTCTACATTGCATTTGAGGGAGTAGACGGAAGCGGAAAGACAACGCAAGCTGAAATCTTGGGAAAATATTTAGAAGAGAGGGGTATTGAAGTTGTAACAACATCTGAACCAAGGCGAGACAGGCCTGTAGGGATTTTAATTCACCAGATTTTGCAAGGAATTGTTAAAGTTCCATCGGTATCACTCCAATATCTATACACAGCTGATAGGATAATAAATCATAATAAAGTTGTTGAACCGGCACTTTCGGCAGGAAAATTTGTAATTTCGCATCGCTGCCTTTGGTCTAATTTGCCATACGGAATGCTGGATAAGAGAGAAGTAAATTATGATTCAGATGATGCCAAAACCATAAATGTTGCCCACGGCCTAATGTCTCTTTATAACCAATTTATAATTCCGGATATTACTTTTTATTTGAGGGTTTCCGCAGAAACAGCCATGAAAAGACTTAAAAAAATTAAAGAAATAAAAGAGCTTTACGAAAAATATGGAAAAATTGAAAAAGTTATCCGAGGTTATGAATGGCAGTTAAAACAATTTCCAGACGAATTTGTGGTAATTGATGCTGAAAAGAGTGAAGGGGAAGTTGCCGGAAAAATTCGCTCATTTATTGATAAGAAAATAAAATGAAAAGAAATTATCACGTTGAATTTGATTTAGATTTTAGAAGAAATACGTATAAGGGTCTTTATATCGCTCTTGAAGGAATTGACGGAGCAGGAAAGACTGTTCAGTCGGAAAGGCTACTTTCTTATTTTCAGGAAAAAGGAGCGGATGCAATGATCATAAATGAGCCGCGTCGTACCGGGCTCATAGGGCGTGTTATAAATGAGTTTTTACAGGGAAGGGTTAAGATACCGGCCGCATCACTTCAATATTTAATTACTGCGGATAGGATTGCAGAACTTGATGAATTAATTTTACCGAGCCTCCAAAAAGGAGGGACTCTAATTTCGCATAGATGCTTCTGGTCCGCTGTTCCTTATGGAATACTTGATCAAACCGACGGAAAGGTGAATTACGAAAAAGGCAATACAATAATAGTTGCCCAAAGTATTTTGTCAATGTATTTTCAAGTCCTTGTCCCGGATATTACATTTTACCTTGATATTCCTCCAAAAGTTGGCCTTGATAGACTTTCAAAAATGGGAGGAGCACTTGAATATTACGAAAAGTTAGACAAACTTAAAAAAGTAGCCCGCGGCTATGATTGGATGATTAAGAAGTTCCCAGAGGAATTTACAAGAATTGATGGCGACAGAGAACCGGAAAAAATAACTGGGGATTTAATAAAAATTATTGAGAATTATAAAAGGTAACGATGATTTTAGGGCCGAAGATTTTATTGGATTTAGTTAAAAAGAAAAAGCTTGTTGAGGGTTTGAGTGAGCGGGAACTTACAAATCCTGAGGGAGCGGGGTTTGATCTGCGGCTAGGGGAAGTTTTCAAAATTTCAGGATCTGCATTTTTAGGAGAGACTCACAGAAAAACACCGGATATTAAATCGGTTAAGGTTTATGATCCAAAGTTGAGCAAAGCGAAATCCGCCTCTGGCGGAAAGAGTTCGATCAGAATAAAACCTGGAGATTTTTTTCTGGTAAAAACAATTGAGAAAATAAACTTGCCTCTAAATTTGTCAGCTGTAATAATTCCAAGAACCACAACTTTTCGCTCGGGTTTATTTATCCGAACGGGCCCTATTCAGCCAGGATATAGCGGAGAACTAACTTTTGGATTAAAAAACGAGGGGCCAATTACGGTTGAGATTGAGATGGGCGCGCGTTTTGTCCATGTTTTGTTCCACGAAGTAAAGGGTTCGGGCTCAGCCTACCGGGGACAATGGCAAGGCGGCCGCGTTTCTGCGCTAAAGCGCGAGAAACAAGTTTAAAATTCAAAATCCAAAGTTAAAAATTGTAATTCAAAATTAAAAATTGTAAACTTACAACTGAAACTTTTAATTTTTAACTTTAAACTTTAAGTTATGGCGAAGCAAAAACATCCCGAGTATCAGTATTTAGACATTGCTCAGGACATCTTGGATGATGGGATTATAATTATTGACCGCGGGACAAATATTCGTTTGAAGAGTTTATTCGGCCGCCAGATGAGATTTGATTTAACTTCTGATTTTCCGCTTTTAACTACAAAAAAAGTCTACTGGAAAGGTGTAATTCATGAGCTTTACTGGTTTATGTCAGGACAGACTAATATTAAATACTTGGTAGATAACAATGTCCATATCTGGGATGATTACCCTTATAAGATATACGTAGGAAAATCAAAAATCAAAAATCAAAAATCAAAAATTTTAACTAAGGAAGAATTTATTGAAAATATTAGAACAGATAAGAAGTTTGCAAAGAAATACGGAGAGCTTCCAAGAATTTATGGGGAGATGTGGAGGCATTGGCCCGTTCGCAAAAAGGGGAGGACCATTGATCAGTTGGGGTGGGTTTTAAAAGAGCTTAAAGATGACCCAAATGCCAAAAATTTAATAGTTAATTCCTGGAATCCGGAATATCTTTACACAATGGCAACATATGAGGATGCAAGCAGATTTCCGATTTGCCATAACATGTACCAAATCAGTAATCGCAACGGACGTTTGTCTCTCCATCTTTATCACAGAAGCGCGGATCTATTTCTGGGTGTTCCATTCAACATTGCAAGTTACGCGCTCCTAACTCACATTTTGGCAAAGATTAGTGGACTTGAGCCTTGGGAATTTATTCACACTTTTGGAGACGTACATATCTATGAAAATCATATTCCGCAAATGAAAGAGCAATTAAAAAGAAAACCGCGGCCTTTCCCAAAAATAAAAATTGATCCCTCGGTTAAGAAATTAGAAGATTTCAGACCGGAGCATGTAACGCTTATTGATTACAATCCACATCCATCAATTTATGCAGAGCTTACAATTGCCGGAGGTTTGTATGACAAGCGCACCGGCCGCATGGCAGCCTAGCTTCCGCCTTTGATCCACTCAACTGAAGTGAGGAGGCTGGTGAAAACGTCTTCGCCTAAACCTATTTTCATTTCATCTATTTCATCTTTTGTCGGAGGTCGATCGACAAAATTTATCTCGTTTATTTCGTTGACAATTCCTAAAGGTGATTGCTCATAGGCTTCACCCATTTCCAAAACTGTAGCTGCCGCAATGCAATCCACGATATTTAAAGTTTCTAATCTCAAGGGTTTTCCGTAAATATCAGGCTTTCCTACATAGCTTCTGATGGGTGCAAAACCGCACCATGAAATTCCTATTGCAGTTACGCCTCTTCTCATTGGAGCAAGTTTACTATCCGTTACCACAACGCCTAATTGTTTGATGTTATGTTTTTTTCGAAGATAATCCCAGATCCCGTTAGTTTCTTCCACCAAATTTTCCGGCCAGAGAATAAAATAGCCGTGTCCATTTGATTCATCAATTCCGGCTGAGGCAATTATGATATTATTTTTGATTGTTAAGTGGACTCCGTAAGTAGTATATCTTTCGGGAAGGTATAGATCTGCCTCCTTTTTAATAAGCTCAGTTTTATCAATTGTTCCATCGTTTTTAATGACGCGTCCCTGAGCTATGGCAACAATTTTTGATGCAATAACCACAACATCCTTTTCTTTTAGTTTTGGTAAGGACTCATCCAAAATAGCAAAAAGCTTATCTCCAACTTCAACTTTTTTAGTTTTTATCGCCGTAACTTTCATTGTGTTTGGATCAAAACACTTAGCCCATGTTCTTCCAGAAAAACATGATCGGGGCCATCAGGATGTGTTGAGATTGCTCTTTTAATTCCTGCAATTCTAGCATAAATGGGATTAGACATTGCTTCTTCTAATTTTTCTATAACTGCGAAGCCGTTGTGACTAGCATTATGAATTATCCATCTTCTACCATCAGAAGCAACCAAAACTACTCCGACATGATACCACATGGGATCGCTTTCTATTGAATCATCAGTTAAAAAGATTATGTCTCCTGTTTGGGATTCTGATAAATCTTCAACAAATTGAGTATGCTCAAGATCCTCGAATAATTCTGCTGAACGGGGAACTTCCAAAATACTTCTGCCCATAGACTTAACAATAACACCTAAAAAAAGCTGACAATTCATTCCTTCTAGGGCGTTTTGTCTTGCTTCTTGAATCGAAGTATTTCCTGGATGAACCTCCAGTCTATAAGGGATTGGGAGTTGCCTTCTTTCTATATTGAACTTTTGTTACCTCTTTCGCTGTATAATATAATCGTTTGATAGCGATAAATCAATGGTTAGTATTGTTGCGGCGATTGATAGTAAAAGAGGACTTGGGAAAAATAATCAACTTCTTTTCAAAATCCCTGAAGATTTTGAGAGGATGAAAAAGCTGACAATGGGGCATCCTATTATAATGGGCCGCCGGACTTTTGAATCAATCGGCCGCGTTTTGCTTGGGCGAACGAACATTATAATAACCAAAAATCCAGAATTCCAGATTCCAGATTTAGCCTTCCAGGGAGAGACCCTGGAAGGCTATGTGATGGGGTCGCTTGAAAAGGCGATTGAAGTTGCTAAGAAAAGTCCGGGGAGTGAGGAGATAATTGTTTTTGGCGGGGGACAGGTTTTCAAAGAAGCATTAGAGAAAGATCTCGTGGATGTTTTGCACCTGACTATTGTTGAGGGAGATTTTGGCGCTGATACTTTTTTCCCGGATTATTCAAAGTTTAAAAGAGTTTTGTCTAAGCATCAAGGAAAATCGGGAGAATATAACTACACCTTTTTAGAATTATCAAAATAATCCTTCGACCTAATTTGGGACATGTTTTTTATTGACAAATCGACCCAAACATTATAATATTAATTATGGACCGCCAAAAAAATTCTTTTCCCCTAGCCTTGACTTTTGATGATATTTTGCTTGTTCCAGGATATGCTGGATTCTCTCGTTCGGAAATAGATTTATCGACAAAATTAACAAAGAACATTTCCTTAAAATCCCCATTTGTTTCTGCTCCCATGGACACGGTTACAGAAAGTAAGTTAGCAATTGAATTAGCAAGGCTGGGCGGTATTGGAATAATCCATAGAAATCTAACGATTGAGGACGAGGCAAAAGAAGTTAATAAGGTAAAAAAAGAAAAGTTATTGGTTGGAGCAGCAATAGGCGCAAGCAAAGGGTTTGAAGTAAGAGTTGAGGCATTAATTAAAGCTGGAGCAGATGTAATTGTTGTTGACTCAGCCCACGGATACTCAAAAGGAGTTATAGAAACTACGAAATACATTAAAAAGAATTTTCCAAAAATGGAAGTTATTGCCGGAAATATTGCTACTTTTGATGGAGCAAAGGCATTAATAGGAGCTGGAGCTGATGGATTACGAGTGGGTATGGGTCCAGGTGCGATTTGTACAACAAGAGTAATTTCCGGAATGGGAGTGCCTCAGGTGACAGCAGTTTTAGATACTGTTCGAATTGCTCGAAAGTTCGGCATTCCTGTTATTGCAGACGGAGGAATTAAATATTCAGGAGATATGGTAAAAGCTCTCTCACTTGGGGCAAGTACAGTTATGATGGGGAGTTTTTTTGCTTCGGCGCAAGAGTCACCCGGGGAAAAAGTTCGATTAACAAAAGAACAAGTGCCTCATAGATTTCAAAGTATTTTTGAGAAAAACAAAAAGTTTTATTTATTTAAATCTTACCGCGGAATGGGCTCAGCCGGTGCCATGGAAAAGGGAGCAAAAATAAAATCAGAAGGAGAGTTTCATGGGAAAAGTTACAAGGACAAAGTTTTGGTGTCGGAGGGCGTTGAGGGATTGGTTCCCGTAAAGGGGACGGTCAAGACTTTGCTTGACCAGGCACTTGGTGGAATAAAGTCCGGAATGTATTATGTTGGGGCGAAGAATTTAAAGGAATTAGCTGAAAAGGCAAAGTTTATCCAAATTACTCAAGCTTCGCTTAATGAATCACATCCGCATTCGGTTCTAATTACAAATGGCGGGAAAAACTATCAATAGAGGGAAAATTTTTGTCGTAGACTTTGGTGGGCAAACTGCCCATTTAATAACTCGAAGACTCAAGGATTTAGGGGTTGACTCCTCACTCATTGATCCGGATGAATCCTTTAGGGTTTGCTCACGTAAAAAGCCACAAGGCATTATCTTCTCGGGAGGACCGGCTTCTGTCTATGAAATTGGTGCTCCAACAATTGATAAGAAAATTTTCAATCTTGGAATTCCAATTTTAGGAATTTGTTACGGCTGGCAATTAATGGCGCATTTATTGGGAGGCGAGGTGGAATCCGCTGACAAAGAATATGGCCCGACAATTCTGACTGTTTTAAAGTTCGACAGCCTATTTTACGGCCTGCCAACATACACAAAAGTAATTGAATCCCACGGGGACAGCGTTAGAAAAATGCCGCGCGGCTTTTCCTCAGTCGCAAAAACTGAAACAGTTAAATATGCGGCAGTTGAAAATGTTGGGGACAAATTGTTTGGAGTCCAATTTCATCCTGAGGCACACCATTCAGAGCATGGAAGCGAAATGCTTGCTAATTTTGCAACAAGAATTTGCAATCTTTCTCTCCATCCCCAGAAGTTAAACGTTGAGGAGATGGTCTCTGAAATTAAAGAAAAAGTGGGCAATAAAAAAGTGATTGGTGCTTTTTCAGGAGGGACTGATTCTGCTGTTGCCGCAGCTTTAGTTGCTAAGGCAATTGGCAAGAATTTTATTCCATTCTTTGTTGACTCGGGGCTGATGAGAGAGGAGACAATCGATAGAATTAAAAACAAATTCCCAAAAATCTTAGGTGTTCCTGTTGAAATAATTTCCGCCCGGGATTTATTTCTTGCGCGTCTTAAAGGCGTTGTGGATCCTGAGGAAAAAAGAAAAAAGATCGGAGCGCTTTATATTGAATTGTTTGAACGGGAATTGAAGAAGCATAAGGATGCAAAGTACTTGCTCCAAGGGACAACTTATGCAGATTTTATTCATTCCCAGGGTTCCAAAAGGTCCGCATACATAAAGAGCCATCATAACGTAGGAGGACTTCCAAAAAAAATGAAGTTCAAACTCTTAGAGCCTTTGCGATATTTTTATACAGATCAGGTTAGGGAGATTGGAGTTAAGATCGGTTTGCCTAGGGATGCTATATATCAACAGCCGTTTCCCGGACCCGGACATGCAGTGAGAATTGTTGGTGAGGTAACGAAAGAGCGGCTGGCCAAACAAGTCCAGGCGGATGGGATAGTGGTAGAGGAAATGAGAAAATCCGGCTGGTATAAAAAAGTTTTTCAATGCTGGTCAGTAATGACCGGGACAAATAGCACCGGTGTAAAAGGGGATGGAAGATTTTATGGAGAAGTAGTGGCGGTTCGAATAGTCAATTCTAAAGATAGAATGTCTGCAGAAATCGCCAGGGTTCCGTTTCCGATCTTGGAAAAAATCGCAGCGAGAATTGTTAATGAAGTTCCAAATGTCTCCCGCGTAGTTTACGACATCACATCAAAGCCCCCGGCAACAATGGAGTGGGAGTAGCTTACTGGACGGTAGAATATAGAAGGTTGAAGGTAGATCTCCGAAGATAGAAGCTGGAAGATTGAATTTCTGCTTTCTATTTTCTAATCTCAAAAATTCTATCATCTACGATCTATCATCCATCGTCAAAGGGCTTGTCAATTTCCTTGTTGCACTTAGTTAAACCTTTTAATATACTCCAAACGTAGTAACTAGCAATTAGCCACTAGTAATTGGTCAAGCGATGAATAATTTAAGGAAGACGGATCCGCAGATTTATAAGTTGGTAAAGAAAGAAGAAGAGAGGCAAAGAGATGTCCTTGAAATGATTCCCTCGGAAAACTACACCTCACAAGCAGTTTTACAATCGCTTGGAACAGTCCTTAACAATAAATATTCAGAAGGATATCCCAGAAGGCGCTATTAAGTTCCTTTTGCCAATGTCCAGGCGCTGTCAGGAGCTCCGGCAAATAGTGCAGTTGAGATGGCAGTTTTAAAACCGGGTGAGACATTGATGGGTCTCTCCCTGGCATTCGGAGGACATTTAACACATGGTGCGCCAAAGACTTTTTCCTCTACTTTTTTCCGTTCGGTCCAATACGAATTAAAAAAAGACGGAACATTTGACTGGGCAGCAATTGAGAAGCTTGCAAAAAAAGAAAAGCCAAAATTAATAATCTGCGGGTTTACTGCGTATCCGCGAATAATTGATTTTAAAAAGTTTGCTGAAATTGCTGATAAAGTTGGTGCATTTTTACTCGCGGATATCTCTCACATTGCCGGTTTGGTGGTTGCAGGCGTACACCCCTCACCGATTGCCCATGCACACATTGTCACAACTACAACCCATAAGACCTTAAGAGGACCCAGGGGAGCAATTATAATGGTGACAAATAAAGGACTAAAAAAAGATCCGGATTTAGGAAAAAAGATTGACAGCGCAATTATTCCGGGTTTGCAGGGAGGGCCGCATGACAATCAGACCGCTGCAATAGCTGTTGCTCTTAAAGAAGCCAGTTCGGCAGCGTTCAAAAAGTATGCGGAGCAGATTGTTGCCAATTCAAAAGCGCTTGCAAAAGAGCTAAATGGTTATGGTTTTGATTTGGTAAGCGGCGGATCGGACAACCATTTAATATTAATTGATCTTAGAAATAGAGGAGTCAATGGTTCTGTGGCGGCCCTCGCACTTGAGGCTGCAGGAATTGTAGTTAACAAAAACGGCGTGCCATTTGATCCAAATCCGCCATTTTATCCGGCCGGAATTCGGCTGGGAACACCGGCAATAACTACTCGGGGAATGAGAGAGCGTGAAATGGTTAAAATAGCTAAATGGTTTGAAATGGTTATTAAAGAAGTGGAAAACGAAAAATTGCCTACAAATAAAGAAGAAAGATCAAAATTTATCAAGGATTTTAAAATAAGAGTTGCAAAAAACAAAAAACTTGCTAAAATTGCTTCTGAAGTCAGAGGATTCTGCAAGAAATTTCCAGAACCATAATTATTGCAAAATCAAGCTTAAAGTGGTATTTTGGCTGGAATATGGTAGTTGCTGAAACACGAATTGGAAATGGAAGAACAGGAATGGTTCCGCCAGCTCCTGGTATCGATTCAGGAGATCCTCCAGTTTTATCACCAGAACAGATTAATGCATGGACAATTGTAGAACGGGCAACTTCAAGGCAAGAAGAGCTTATAAGAGCAGGGAGATTTGAGGGATTTAGAGAAGCAGGGAGGAAAGCCTTTATCCCTTCTTTCCTAGGGGATCCTGAATTTTCTGAAGCTTATTCGCGGGCTCAGACAGGAGCTATGACTGAGGAGGATGATTCGGCCTACAGTAGTCGACTTATGGAATTAATGTTTAAAAGGATGGCTTATTTATATTTAGGAGCAAAGAGTGATTTGGGTATAGTTTTGACTGGTATGGATGCTTTAGAAGTGCGCAGGGCTTTTCACCCAGAAGCAGAAGTAACTTCTAATTGGCACTCCGAAGGATTGCAGGATTTACATGTTCCACATGGGCTTCTTGTTAGTAGAATAAGAGATGTGCCTGTCGTAACAGGTATATTGAAATATTCATTAGATGGAAATGGGCCGGACCATGAGCAACTTACAGGTGCTGCGACCTTTAGAGATGAGCTTGGTTTAATTGGACGCGATCCCAAATTTATAAATGTAAGCCCAATATATAAAAATCAACGAGGTCATCCCCATCGAACTAACGGTTTTTACGGACAGCCAATAACTTTACCTATTGCAGCAGGAAGACTAAGATATGATCTTGAGCCATTTATTTACAGGGAATATAAACAACCAGGCGAGGCGACCCTGGCTGAAAGAAGGGCCACTTTAAATGTTGCAAATGGCCCTCAGCCAGAGGGAGGAGAAGATACGCAATTAGGGTTAGCAGTTTTAATAAAGGATCCAAGACCGAACACAAGAGACACGCATTCAGTTAACTATGTTGCAAAAGAGGAAGAAGATGAAATGATAAGAAGATTAGCTGATTGTGGAACAACGCTAGCAATGAAACTTGATTTACAGGATATTTTAAGAAGGCTGAGAGAACCAGGCATAGCGCTGGCATTCTCCTCAGCTATATTGCATAGCATATCTGTAAGAGCTGGAGAAAGAAATTTAAAGCTAAGACGACTTGACCCTAGGGATATACAGGATCTTCCTCTAAGAGATGGTGAATCTGCCAGATCAAGAATAATATATGCTGTATCAGGTGGGTTAGTTTATGTAGAAGGCGTATATCCAACACACGAAGAGTTTGATAAAAGAACAGGCAACAGCTACCGAAGAGGAAGTAATTAGTATTGCAAAGTTAGCTTCAGTATAATATAATCACTTCTATCACTCACATTCGAAAATTGTTCCTGTTCTGCAAAGCAGAATAAACCGAATGGTGGACAGACCCGCCTTCGTCAGTTCGAAAACTGACTTCGGCGAGGCTAAGGGACAAACTATGAAAAGCGTTACACTAGAACAACTTCTTGAGGCTGGATGCCATTTTGGCCATCAGGTAACCCGCAGTAATCCCAGAGCCCGGGATTTTATTTTTGAAGCAAGAGATGGGATCCACATCATTGATCTTGCCAAGACAAAAGAAGGACTTGAGGAGGCTGCAAATTTTCTTAAGACTCTGGCTAAGAATCCAAACGCAACTCTACTTATAGTAGGAACCAAGAGACAGGCAAACGCCGTTTTAACAGCGGAAATTGAAAGAATCAAAAAGAAATAAAAGGAGAGCCGGGGTTGTTTTATGTCACCAACAAATGGATTGGCGGACTCCTTACAAATTTCCCAGAGGTCTCAAAAAACTTTAAAAAGCTTACGGATTTAGCCCATAAACTCAATACTCCTTCTGAGCAGGAAGGGTACACAAAAAAAGAAGTAGGACTCTGGGCAAAAGCAAAAGAAAAACTGGAGGGTTTTTACGGTGGAGTTTATTCGATGACTAAAAAACCAGACGCACTTTTTATAATTGATTCTCACCTTGAAGATTTAGCCGTTAGTGAGGCTATGAAAATGGGAATTACTACAGTTGCAATAACCGATACCAATTCAGACCCAAGTCTTGTAGATTACCCGATTCCTGCAAATGATGATGCTGTAGGGAGCCTGCAGCTAATAATCAGCTATATTTTGGATGCATGGGTGGAGGGACGCAACGCGTCCGCTCAAAATGAAAAATTAAAAATTAAATCTCAAAAAGAAGGAACGAAAGAAACGATTAATCGTTCGAACGTTGAGGAAAAAGCTAAAGCCTCAAGAGAGGCAAAACCAAAAACTAAATCCAAGACAAAGAAGGCTTAATTTTAAATTTAAAACATTTAAAGCTTCATTGAAAATTGAAAATTAGAAATTAAAAATTTATACTGGTTGCAAGGAAAATATTATGACAAACATAAGCGTTGATCAAATAAAAAAACTCCGAGAAGAAACAGCGGCCTCAATTGCCGATTGCCGTCAAGCGCTTGAGGAGTCAGGAGACGACTATAATAAAGCGATCGTCTGGTTAAAGAAAAGAGGAATTGAGAAAGCGGAGAAAAAAGCAGACCGGGAAACTTCCCAAGGAATTGTTGAGGCATATGTTCATGGTAACGGAAAAATTGGAGTTTTAGTCACACTTGCCTGTGAAACGGATTTTGTGGCAAGAACAGAGGAATTCAAGGATTTGGCGCATGAGATTGCACTTCAAATCTCGTCAATGAACCCTAAAGATATTGACGAACTTTTAAAGCAGGAATACATTCGCGATAGTTCGCTAACGATTGAGCAGCTAATAAAACAGGCAATTGGAAAATTAGGAGAGAATATTGTTATCAGAGAATTTACTAGGCTTGAGCTCTAGTAATCCTGGGGTGTAAAGCTAAATCCACACCCGGGGTGTAAACTTGTATATGCAAGATTTTCTCTAATGTATGGTATAGAGGATAGATATGGACCCAAACTTTATAGCCTCAGTAAGAGACAAGATGAGAAAAGCCGTAGAAATTCTTCGGGCTGACATTGCTACAATCCGTACCGGTAAAGCGGCGCCTTCCCTTGTTGAAAATATTCAAGTCAGCGTTTACAGTGGCGCATCAAAACTTAAAGTTATGGAAGTAGCAACCGTTAATTCCACGGATCCCCACACTTTGGTCTTGACTCCCTTTGATGCGTCGATAATTGAGGAAATCCGCAAAGGAATTATGGAATCAGGCGCTGGACTAAATCCGGCAAGTGACGGACAAATTATCCGTATCACAATTCCTCCGCTTTCAGAAGAAAGAAGACAGGAACTAATTCATTTAATGAAGCAAAAATTAGAAAATGGACATATTATGATTCGTCAAGCTAGGCATGAGGCAATGGCGGAAATAAAAAAAGCGCATCTCCCCGAGGATGAGAAAGATAGAGCTGAAAAAGAAATTCAACGCGCAACTGATGATTTTGTAGGAGAAATAGATGCTTTAGGAAAGAAAAAAGAAGAAGAGTTGCTCCAAATTTAAGAATTAAATTTGGAGAATTACTAATTTCTAAATCCTAATTTCTAAGCAATTCCCAATTTGCAAATTTTCAAAACTTGGAACTTCTTTAGGTCAATTAGGTTAATTAGATCAATTAGAAATTTTCTGATATACTTTTGGACATGCTATTAACAATTTTAGTCTTCATCGTTATGCTTTCGGTTTTGGTTCTAATTCATGAACTAGGACATTTTCTGGTGGCGAAAAAATTTGGCATAAAAGTAGAGGAGTTTGGATTCGGTTTTCCTCCGCGAGTTTTTGGAAAGCGAATAGGAGAGACTCTGTACTCTTTTAATGCCCTTCCAATTGGCGGTTTTGTAAAGCTTTACGGAGAAGATGAAGCTGGGTCTGGTCGAATAAACTCGAAATCCGAAGCTCGAAATTCGAAACATAAGGATTTGGACCGAGCTTTTTTCGCAAGGCCAATTTACCAGAGGATGCTTGTTGTTGTTGCCGGAGTTACCATGAATTTTTTGCTGGCTGTTGCAATAATTACCTACCTTATAACTTTCGAGGGAATTCCGGTTCAGGAAGCAAGCGTTTCAATTACTGAAATTGCAAAGAATTCTCCCGCAAGCTTGTCCGGGCTTCAAAAAGGAGATGTTATTGAGAAAATAGGAAACGTTGAAATTAAAAATACGCAGGTGCTGATAACTGAAACCAGAAAGCATCTGGGAGAAAATTTAAGCATTACCATTAGGAGGGGAAATGAACTGCAAACTATTGAGGTCACCCCTAGGAAAGATTTTCCAGAAGGAGAAGGACCCATAGGAGTGGCCATTTCCCAGAAAGTTGAATTTCAAAAATATCCTTTCCCGCAAAGTCTTTATCAAGGCACACGTCAAGCTCTAAACGATTCCTGGTTGGTTGTTGTGGGCTTTAAGAATGTGATGATTGAACTTTTCACTAGGCTAACTGTTCCCCAAGGAGTTGCAGGGCCAATAGGAATGGCACAGCTTACAGGGGAATTTGTACGAGTTGGCCCATCTGCAGTTCTTGCTCTGGTGTATACGCTAAGTCTTACTCTTGCGGTATTAAATATTCTGCCAATCCCAGCCCTTGATGGCGGCAGACTGTTTTTTATCTTAATTGAAGCAGTGACCCGGAGAAAAATGAATGCCAGATTTGAGGCATATGCGCATCTTATAGGGCTGGTTTTGTTACTAAGCTTCTTAGCTCTAGTTTCTTACAAGGACATTTTAAGAATTATTACTGGCCAATCAATCCTGCCACAGTGAGTAAGTTTAAAGTTTACCCGATGTGCCTACATATTCCACTTCGGAAGTGGAATAGCTTTGCACTTCGGGATAAGAAATATGAGAATTAAAAAAACAGAAGAGGAGTGGAGAAAAATTCTGACTCCTCAACAGTTTGAAATTCTTAGGAATAAGGGGACAGAGCCTGCTTTTACCGGTGAGTATGTAGATATTCATGAAGATGGGATGTATAACTGTGCAGCTTGTGGGAACCCTCTGTTCGCATCTGATACTAAGTTTGAATCCGGCACTGGATGGCCGAGTTTTTATAATGTTGCCACAAAAGGGAATGTAGTTTTACAAGATGATAATTCGCATGAAATGAATAGGGTGGAAGTAGTATGCGCTAACTGCGGATCTCATTTGGGCCATGTTTTCAATGACGGACCAAAAGACAAAACAGGCCTTCGCTACTGCGTCAACTCCTGCGCCCTAAAGTTTAACCCCGACAATAAGTAAATCCTTCCTTATCGGTAGGCGAATTTGCTATACTACTCCAAATGAACAGGCAGGCGCTTCTAGGGCTTACTCACTTCAAAAATAAAAACGGAATTATAGTTGTTGAAGCCCCAACTGTCCACAAAGCCAATCAGATATTTTCAGAGATTCTTCAGAAATATTCAGATTCAAAGACAGCTCTTTTTCTCTCCGGTGGGAAAACACCTAAAAAACTTTATGAAGAGATAGCAATGGAGAGAAATTTAAAAGCTGGGGCTGTTTTGGTGGTAGACGAGAGGTTTGGAGAAAAGATGCACAAAAAAAGTAATGAATTGATGATAAGAAATACAGGATTAGTCAAATATTTTGAAGATCAAAATATCCGTTTTTATCCAATTTTGCAGGATGAGTTGGGATTGGCAGATACTTCTTCGCAATATGATGAGAGCCTCAGATTTATTTTCAAATATTTTCCAAAAAGCGTGGGGGTTTTAGGTTTGGGAATAGATGGACACACAGCCGGACTGCCGTCTGGAAATCAAAAATCAAAAATCAAAACTTCCACCTTCGCTAAAGCTTCGGCGGACAAGCAAAATTTATCGGGAGTAACGAGGAGAATTTTAGAGGATCAGAGTTCGCTTGTGACTTTTTATGAAGACGAAAAATACGGAGCAAGAATTACAATGACGTTTCTAGCACTTTTGCAGCTTGATTTAATAATTCTTTTGGTTTTGGGTCAGGAAAAAAGAGAAGCACTAAAGATGATGTTTGCTGACTCTTCGCAAAGCTCAGGGCAAGCGGCCATTGAGGAGATTCCGGCAAGCTCTTAC
>JACPLG010000009.1:0-55029 GCA_016186625.1 Candidatus Levyibacteriota bacterium | reverse complement strand
CAGGTGGTATAGGTTTATTCCCATTCTGAGCCGGGCGCGCGTCCGGGAGTCAAAGGCTCACCTTGACCATCTTCCGATCTGACGTCCTCATATCAAGAAACCCTGCTTGTGGTTGCGACGGCAACCAATTTTTGGAGCACTCTCTTGCTATATGCAATCCATAGGGGATGATTCTTTTTTTGAGATAGTGCCAATATAGGATTTCTCTTATCGTCCAGATCTCCCGTAGGATGATGGCCAAAATAAGAGATTTCAGCGGGCTTTTCTGCTGTACTTGCTCTAACGCTAAAACTTTGGAGTTGGTGGCCAGTACTTGCTTGTACTTCTAAATTCCCGTCATTTCCATATGTTAATTGCAACTCCCACAGTCTTCTCGTGGGTTCATCTCCTGGTTTTTCAAGAGGACTGCGATCTACAAGAGGGATTCTGAACAAGATTTGGGGGATATTTCCCCTGGTCGATTCCGCCGTAAGGGACTGTGCTAAAGCTAACATTGTTCGAACGTCACCTTCTACGCTCTGCGGATCAGCTTCTATATCTACGTGCTCAACTGTCCATGGTTTTTGTGTTTGCGCATCTGTATATGTTGGTATAGGATTTGGGCGAGGTGCTTCAGGAGTTCCTCTCATAGACTGCAAATATACTCTTTGAATATTATGTTGTCAAGATATATACTAAATCTCGTATGGAATCGCCGGAAGTTTTCCAGCATTTAAAAAGCCCTTTTGTGATGATTATTTTTGGGGCAACGGGGGATCTTTCCCACTCAAAATTAATCCCGGGGCTCCTTTCACTTTTTAACAAAAAAATGCTGCCTGAGGAGTTTTTCATCGTCGGTTATTCAAGACGCGACTATAACGATCAGGATTTTGCGGATTCGTTTGAAAGCGAAAAAGGAAAAGTTGGTTGGGCGCAATTTTCAAAACATTTACATTATCAAAAAGGCACTTTTGAGAATAGTGAGGGATATTTTCATTTGATTGATCATCTTAATACTCTTGATAAAAAAATTGGCGCCTGTATAACCCGCTTTTTCTATCTGGCAACTCCGCCCAGCCATTATTCAGACATTTTAGATAAGTTGGTAGAGACCAAACTTTCAGAGGGATGCGGGCAGGGGAGTAATAAATGGACACGGATTATTGTTGAAAAGCCATTCGGTAAAGATGCAGACACGGCAAAAATACTTGAGATGAAGCTTTCCGATAGTTTTGAAGAAAAACAAATTTTTAGAGTGGACCACTACCTTGGAAAAGAGACAGTCCAGAATATATTGGCTTTCCGATTTGCCAATAGCATTTTTGAACCTGTGTGGAACAAGGATTTTATAGATCATGTTCAAATTACATGGGGGGAGAGCGAGGGTATAGAAAATAGGGGGAATTTCTTTGACGGTGTTGGGATGCTTAGAGACGTTGTCCAAAATCATATAATGCAGCTTATCTCATCAGTTGCTATGGAGCAGCCCAGAAGTTTTACAAAAGAGGATGTTAGAAGTGAACGGGCAAAAGTAACAGAAGCGGTGAAGCTGGTAGATGAGAGGGTAGTCAGGGGACAATATGAGGGATATAGAGCGGAGAGGGAGGTTGAAAAAGATTCCAATACGGAAACATATGTTGCAATGAAGCTTTTGGTTGACAGCCCACGATTTTCAGGAGTCCCGTTTTACATCCGGGCAGGTAAAAAAATGGAAAAAGATATTATTACAATTTCAGTTGTGTTTATCCAGACTTGTCATATTTTATTTAAAGAGTATGGTTGCCCTGAAATAGGAAATGTTCTTACATTCAGAATCCAGCCGGATGAAGGGATCAGCCTTCGATTGATAGCAAAAAAGCCCGGGGCAAGACTTAAGCTTGGAAGTGTTAATATGAAATTTAATTACAAAGATGACTTTGGAACAGCAGGACTTGACGCATATGAGAAGGTTTTACTTGATATTTTTGCCGCAGACCAAATTTTGTTTACGCGCTCTGATGAGATTTTAAACTCCTGGAATTTGCTGGATAATATTTTGAAAAAATGGCAGAATGAAAGAAACATTCCTGTTTATAAAAGCGGAGGCTGGGGACCTGAGAGAGCAAAAGAGTTGATTGAAAAAGACGGAAGAAAGTGGATTTAGGAAACGATTGTTCGATTGTTCCATTGTTCGATTGCTCGATTGTTATGATAAGTTTTGATCAGTTTAAACAAATAGAAATCAGGATGGGGAAAGTGATTGAATGTGAGAAGATAGAAGGAGCAGATAAATTGCTTCGGCTCCAAGTTGACTTTGGTGATTTTAAACGGCAGGTAATCGCAGGAATTGCACTTTGCTACAGCCCGCAGGATTTAGTTGGGAAAAGCCTGCCTTTTGTTGTAAATCTCGAACATCGAAAGTTCAAAGGCGAAGAATCTCAAGGCATGCTTCTGGCAACAGGAACAGGATGGGAAGATATTGTTTTACTTTTGCCAAATAAAAAAGTTGCCCCTGGAACAGAGGTTGTCTAGACCGCGATTAAAATTGTCCCCAATACCATAACAGCAGCCCCAACAAACCTTTCCTTGGTGTGTTTTTCATGAAAAATAATAGCCCCAAGAATAACTGTGATAAGAGTCGAGAGCTTAAAAATAGCAGCGGCGTAGGCAACATTTGTAAGAGAAAAAGCATTCATTGCAAAAAGCTGTCCCAAAGCGCTTATTCCGGCAAAAAAAATTAAGAGTCTCAAATTTGATTTTAAATACATTTTTGTGCTCTTTACTCTGAAAATCAGAGGACTAAGAAAAAAGATAATTATTATTGCTTCAACTAGTGGAACGGCTATTGGAGTTGCGGGCGAAGTTTCAAATATCGCTCTTTTTTGAAATACTGGAGTTACAGCCCAAATCAGATTTGTCAGTAAATAAAGCTGAATTCCTTTGTTTGAAAAGAGCAAGGAGAATGGTTTCAGTATTCCAAAACGAAAACTTTGGAGGTTTAATAAATACGCACCGGCCACAACTGTAATTATTCCGATGGATTTTATAAAAGTAGGATTTTCTCCCAAGAAAAGTGATGCAAAAATTAAAATAAATACAGGGTTAAATGAAGAAATGGGTGCAAGAAGGGAAACTTCTGTAAGGCTTAGGGCTTTGTAATAAAAAATAGCTGCTGCTGTATCAAAAATAGCGGCGATAAAAAGAATCAGGAAAAAATCTGTAGAAAAACGGGGAATCCCGGAGATAATTAAAAAGGCTGACATAAAAGGGAGTGAAAAAAGAAGAACCAGCAAGAAAAGCATTGCCGGACTTACTCCTTTTATTAATTTTTTGGCAATTAGAAATCCGACCGACGTTAATAACGCGAATAAAAGGGAATAAGAAAACCACATATGAGCAAATGATAACAGAATTGTTGACTTCTACCAATTGCTCTAATAGACTGAAGGATATGCAAATAGGATTTATAGGACTTGGAAAAATGGGCGCAAGAATGGCAGGGAAGCTTTTGAGAGAAGATTATAAAGTTTGTGTTTGGAATAGATCAAAAGATGCAGTTGAAGAATTCAAAATTCAAAATTCAAAATTCAAAATTGAAAGTCAAAAGTTAAAAATTGCCGCCTCCATTGAAGATTTGGTTAGAAGTTTAGATAAACCAAGAATCGTTTGGGTGATGGTGCCCAATGTTGCAGTTGAGGAAATTCTGACAGAAGTTAGAAAATTTGTTGGGGAGGGAGATATTGTAATTGATGGAGGAAATTCTAATTATCGCGACACCGAGAGGCGGTTCAAAGAGTTTGAAAAAGGGGGAGTTCGATTCTTAGGAATTGGTGTAAGCGGAGGGATAATTTCGGGAGATAAAGGTTTTCCAATGATGGTTGGAGGTTCTCGATCGGGATATGAGTACATTAAACCCATTCTTGACTCTTTGGCCAAACCTGGGGGAGGGCACGAATATTTTGGGACAGGCGGAGCGGGACATTTTATAAAAATGGTCCATAATGGAATTGAGTATGGGTTAATGCAAAGCCTTGCTGAGGGGTTTGAAGTACTGGAAAAATCAAAATATAAGCTCGATCTTCTAAAAATAGCCAAACTCTTCCAAAAGGGAACTATTGTTTCAGGATTTTTGTTGGACAGACTAAAAGATGCACTGGAACGCGGAGATTATAAAGAAATTGTTGGGGAAATTGAAGCATCAGGAGAAGGAGAGTGGACTGTTGAAACGGCAAAAGAAGAAAATGTCGATGTCGAGATTATCGAGCGATCACTTGAATATCGGAGGCGATCCAAAACAGATGAAAAAGTTAAATCTTCAACCACCGCAAAGCTGATAAGTGCTCTTCGCCGCGAGTTTGGCGGCCACCAAGTAAAAAAGTAGTATAATTACCTCATGAAAATTGAAGCCATTAGGGAAGGAGTCTTACGAGCGGGGGAAGCAGTAAGAAAAGCTAGGCCAACAGAGGGAGTTATCACAAAAGACGAAGGAAGACTTAATTTTGTTACTGCTGCGGATTTAGAGTCAGAGAGAATTTTAAAAGAAGCCATCCAAAAAGCTTTTCCAGGCCACCTAATTTTATCAGAAGAAACGGAGTCTCCTATAGAGGATATTTTAGCAATAGAACATCTTTGGGTAATAGATCCAATAGATGGCACAAGTAATTTTAGATATGAAAGAGAATATTTTGGAATATCAGTAGGCTATGTTGAAAAAGGAGAACCTAAAATAGGCTTTATTTATGATCCTTCAAGAGATCAACTTTTCTGGGCAGAAAAGGGGAAAGGCGCTTTTTTAAATGGTAAACCAGTCTTGGTGGGAGATAAAATAGAATTGGCCAAAGCAACAGTCTTGACCGACAACTCTTACGATCCAGATGGGACAAGAAGTAATTTAGAGATGTTACTAAAATTGTGTCCTATCCCCTGGATTTTGGTCAGAGGAAGTGCAGTTTTAGCCTACTGCGATGTTGCAGCCGGAAGAGCTGACGTTTTTGCTCATCAATTTTTAAAGCCTTGGGACAATGCGGCTGGATTTGTAATCGCAACAGAAGCAGGAGCAGTAATTAAAGGGCTCAGGGGTGAGGAAATAGATTTCACTTCTCCAAGAGCTGTTGTGGGAAATGAGGCCTTAGTTAACCAATTTGTAAATGCAATAAATTCTTGATTTGCCTTCTCCGGCCAATAAACTCTTTTTCCTACTTAATTAAACTTTGTTGTATTCCTAGTTAATAAATGTTATATTGATTCCAAATAATTACATTACTACGCTATAGCGTAGTAATGTAATGAGACTAGAGCTAGATTAATTCTTCTGATTAAGTTGTAAAAATGTATATTGTAAAAATGTATAAAAATGGAAAAAATTAAGACAAAAGAAATCCTTAAAGTTATAGCTGCGGGTGGGTTGATAGTGGGGACAGGAATTTTGGGTCCAAGTTTACCAATGATACTAGTAGGAGCAATCAAGGCTTGGAAGGATATCAACAAAACAGATTTGGGGAGGATCATTAAAAGATTAGAAAAACAAGAAATGATATCAATAAAGGAAAAAGACAATAAAACTTCAATAGAGATTACGGAAAAAGGTAAAAGACGACTCCTTGAGTATGATTTTGAGAATATTGAACTGAAATCAAAAAAGAGAGACGGGAAGTGGAGAATTATAATTTTTGATATCCCAGAATATAAAAAGAGAAGCCGCGACGCTTTTAGAAGAAAACTGCTTCAGCTTGATTGTATAAGACTCCAGGATAGTGTTTTTGTGAGCGCATATCCATGCAAAGATGAGATTGATTTTCTAAGTAATTTTCTAGAAGTATCTGATTTTGTTACGCTTTTGGTGATAGAAAAGATAGAGAGGGGAGAGGAGCTTATTTTCAAGCCACATCGAGATTGGGACAATGATACGCTATAGCGCAGTGCTGTAATGAGGCTTTTTGCTATTTATGAGACTTGTATACTTGATTTATAAGTTTAATAAAGCTTATAAGTGTTAAATATCGTTTTTAAAGAAGGATATTTAGGGAATTCGGCGGCCACCCCGTTCGGCAGGCTCAGGGTAAAGAGGTTAAAAAATAGTTGTTATAAAAGTCTGCGATTGTATTAATTAATTGGTGGGAACTCAGACACTGGAGATTCTTTCTGAACGAAGAAAAATGTATCTTCAGGAGCGGGACAAGCTAGGTAAACAGTTATTGGTGGTCTTCCAACAGTTTCCGTGGTACTTTCACTTGCTCCTGGTTCTTGATAATTATCAACGGGAACAAATAAACCAGAATCCCTTAGGAATGCAACAGTCTCCTCAAGTGCCCCTAGACTATGTGACCGAAATCTTACAATTGAGACCCCACCGTCCTTACTGATATCTCTTTCAACCTCATCAAAGGTAACTCTTCCAAATTGCGTTTCAAATTCAGGCATGAAAATGAGATTATATAGCAAAAAAATTAAATATGCTATACTCAAGCTTAGCTATTAGCCACTAGCAATTAGCCATTGGTTTTAATGAGATACAGTAGTTTTTTCCCAAAAAGTAGGAAGCAGGAGTTTAAAGATGACCTTTCTGTTAATGCCAAGCTTTTAACAAAGGCAGGTTTTATTGACCAGCTTATGGCAGGAAGTTACACGCTTCTTCCCCTTGGGTTTCGTGTTGTTGAGAAAGTAAAAAACATTATCCGGGAAGAGTTGAACGCAACCGGCGCCCAAGAGCTTCTCATGCCCCTTCTTCATCCAAAAGAGATTTGGGATCAAACGGGAAGATGGTCGGATCCTAATGTCAAACAAATAATGTACCAGTTTAAAGATATCCATGACAAAGAATTTGGATTATCTTTTACTCACGAGGAGATTGTCATGAATCTACTTGGGAAATTTGTCCAAAGTTATAAAGATTTGCCTGTTAAGGTTTATCACTTCTCAACAAAATTCAGAAACGAGCCTAGGGCAAAATCCGGAATTCTAAGAACTCGCGAATTCCTTATGAAAGATTTGTATTCTGCCCATATCAGCGAGGATGATATGTATAAATACTATAACAAAGTTAAAGAAGTTTATGTTCGTATATTCAAAAGGATGGGACTACAAGTTAAAATAGTTGAAGCTGCAGGGGGCGTTTTTACAGATAAAAACAGCCATGAATTCCAGGTTTTATCAGAAATTGGAGAGGATACAATTTATTACTGCAGCAAGTGCGATTTTGCCCAAAATGAAGAAATTTTTAAAGGTTCGGTGGGAGATAGTTGTCCTCGGTGCAAAGAAGGAAAAATAAGCAAATCAACTTCAATTGAGGTAGGCAATATTTTCCCCCTCGGGACAAAATATTCTGAAAACATGAAAGTTTTTTATACTGATAAAGACGGAGGGGAGAAACCGATTTGGTTTGCAAGCTATGGCATTGGGCCTACCAGAATACTTGGGGCACTGGCTGAAGTTTATCATGATGAGAAAGGTCTAACATGGCCGGAATCAGTAGCACCATATCAGCTACATTTAGTACACATTGAAGATCCGGGAACAGAGCCAGAAGCAAAGAGCGTTTATGATACGCTCAAAAAGGCGGGAATAGAAGTTCTTTGGGATGATCGAGAAAATGCGTCCGCCGGAGAAAAACTCAATGATGCAGATTTAATTGGAATTCCTGTGAGGTTGGTAGTCTCAGCCAAGACCGCAGGTAAAGTAGAATGGAAAGAAAGAACAGGAAAAGAAGTGAAGCTTTTGACTATTGAAGAAGTTATCTCTAGAATTGGGGAAGATAAGGGACCTGAAGCTTAAAAACGTAAATCCATACAACTGTGTAGCCTGCGAGGAAAACAATAACTCCCAAAAGAATAATTAAGGACATAATTTTTGAACCGCCTCTTTTTACTCCAACTGTCCCTTGATTTTTACCGGCGTTACTCGCATTAAATGCAAGCGTTGATCCAAAAGATGAAGCTTGTGGAGCAGGGGCTGGTTCTGCGGCTAGTGGAGGCGCAACCGGTGCGGGGTTTGGTGATACCGGGGGAGGTGGCGGAGGTGGAAAAGCAGGCGATGGTGGCGGAGGTGGCGGAACTGCCCCTGGAACGGTTCCTGATGGAGGCGGAGGCGCTGCGGGGCCGCTCATCACACGGTTATAAGCATCCTGAAGCTTTGGGTCAAGATTGGACAGCTTGGGATCCATAGTTCTAGTTTAGCTTATGAATGTTTTTTGTCAAGTGTAACTTACTGTGTAGTAGTGCGCTGAGGTCGCTAGTAAAATTTTCTTGGACACCGTCGCGTCAGACGCGATCGTCCTGGAAAAATTTCATCAGCTCCCCGCGCCTTTATTCAGCAGATTTTAATAGAACTTCCAGAAACTTCCCAAAACCCATTCCTGTTGCCTTTGCAGCCTTTGGCATAAGACTTTCAGATGTCAAGCCTGGAATAGTATTAATTTCAAGCGCATAAACGTTATCTTTTGTTGTCATAAAATCTGTGCGCGAATAAGTGCCGAGATTAAAATGGCGGTGAATTTTAAGCGCAATTCTCTGGGCTTGTTTTTGAAGCTTTTTTGGTACTGACGGGGCAAAAGGAATTTCTTTCGAAGCTCCTGAGTACTTGTTTTCATAATTAAACCAGCTGCCTTCTGGCGGGACGATCTCTAAAACGGGATAAGCCTTGTTATTCAAAATACCAACTGTAATTTCAGGCCCTTGTATGTACTTCTCAACGAAGAGATCAATACCCGAATTAAGCAATCTTTCCGTGTCTGCTGTTTCCAAATCTGACTTATCTTTTAAGATCACAACCTCAAGCGTTGAGCCTCCGCTAGTTGTTTTTAAAACACACGGTAGGCCAAAATTGATGATATCTTGCTTGCTTTTAACATTTTTCCACTCGGCGGTGGGTATACCGAATTTATTGCAGTAAAGTTTAAATGGGATTTTATACCAGGCTTTTTGCATGCCTTTGTAATTTCTTGTTCCAACAATTGGCTTTCCTATTTTGTTTAGAAACTTATGTAGCTTTCCTCCCTCTCCTTCCTCGCCGTGTAGAACAGGGAAGAGTATGTCGTATTTTCTGGAAAGTTGGATAATTGGTTTGTAGCCTTCCCGGAGATCGTAAAGCAAAACTTTGTGCCCGTTTTCCTCCAGAGTTTGCTTAACGTTTTCTGCTGACTTAAATGAAATTTCCCGTTCTGAAGAATCGCCGCCGGTTATTACAAGCACTTTCATGGACTAATAACTTAACACAAAATTGTTACCTTTGCAAAAATACAGTATACTTATTGACCAGATACTAGTCACTAGTAACTAGTTACTAGTTGCTGAATTAAAATGAAAATTATAGTTACACATACCATGCCGGATTTGGACGCAGTTGCTTCAGTTTGGTTGGTGAAGCGCTTCTTGCAGGGATGGGAAGAAGCTGAAGTTCGCTTTGTGCCGGCGGGCACAAAGATAGCAAATAGCAAATTGCAAATAGCAAATAGTGGAACGGGAGACCCGATTGAAAAGATCGGGGAAAATGAAGTAATCCATGTGGATACTGGGCTTGGACCGCTTGATCATCATCAGACTTCGGACGAAAATGTTTGCGGCGCGTCACTTACCTGGGATTATGTGCGAAAAAACGGACAAATGTTTGAAAATGAAAGTTCTTCAGACAAAATTCAAATTAGAGAAGAGGCAATTTCAAGGATGATAAATGTGGTGGTGGATGATGATCACTTCAAACAGGTTTTTTATCCTGACCCAGCAGCTGACCGCTATGATTTTATGCTTACCGAGATTTTGGATGGACTAAAATTGCAAAAACCAAATGAAGATAATTTTTATGTTGAGTTTGTATCAGCGTGTCTTGACAGCCTTCTTCATAATTTTGAAAATAAAATCTGGGCAGAGAGAGAAATTGCGGAAAATGGAAAAAGGTTTGAGTCAGTATATGGCCGGGCAATAGCTTTTGAAACAATAAATGACGATGTTATAAAACTTTCTCAAAAAATGGGATTCGCTGTTGTTGTTCGCAAAGACCCCCGAAAAGGTTACGTTCGTATTAAAGCAAGCCCTGCCGCAAAAGTTGATCTAACAAATGTTTATGAAAAACTCAAAAAAATGGATCCGGAAGCAACTTGGTTCCTCCATGTTTCAAAGAAAATGCTTCTTAATGGCACACCTAAAAACCCCAAGATGGTCCCAACAAAACTTTCTTTAGACGCTATAATAAGCGTGTTAAAAAAGTAGCGCTGAGGTCGCTTTCGAAATTTTCTTGGACTCGCTTCGCTGCATTAACTGCCGTCCTTCGAAAATTTCGCAAGCTCCCCGCGCTATAGATTTGAGATTTTATTTTTAATATTTGATTTATTATGGATTGTATTTTTTGTAAAATTATTGCAAAGAAAATGCCGGGGTATTTTGTCATGGAAGAAAATGATTATGTTGCCTTTTTGGACATTTTTGGTTCCGCTCCGGGACACAGCTTGGTTGTCCCAAGACGCCATGGATATAGCATTTTGGATTACACCGAAAGAGAGTTAGGACGAATAATGGTAGGAGTTCAAGAAGTTGCCAGAAAATTAAAAAAAGCGCTCAAAACTGATTCCATCACAATTGGAATTAATCATGAAGAAAGAAGAGGAGTGCCGCATTTACATATTCACTTGATTCCAAGATTTGAAGACGACGGCGGTGGAATAATCCAAAGCGTTGTTAAAAGGAGGGTAAAAGAAGATCTGCCTGCCGGCAGGCAGGATTTTGCAAAAATTGCAGAAAAAATCCGCTCCGCCTGACCCACCCATTTTTACTTATTGCCTTACCCGCCTGCAATGCTAGCATGCTTTGCGGGCAGGCCTACTATTCGTAGCGCGGCTCAAAGAGCAAATGCAGGCGGGTAAACTTGTTTATTGCCTCAATTTGGAGTACAATTTGATACGAGAAAAGGAACAAGCCCGCCTAAGCTTCCCGTTCGCCTTTTCAGTATTATTCATACACGGCTTCCGCCAGAGGCGGACAGGCAAGGTGCGCTTTAGCGGCGGGTAAAGGAGGTGTTTTATTATAGTAGTTGTAAAAAGATCACCGGGAGACAGTGATGATTCGCTTATTCGAAAATTCTCAAGGAAAGTAATGAGTGAAGGAATTGTTCAGGAAGCAAAAAGAAGAGAATTTTATCTTAAGCCCTCACTTGCTAGAAAACAAAAAATTGAAGATGCGAGGAGAGCGAAAAAAATCTGGTAAATATGGAGAGTGTTAATGTTTTGATTTTTGTTGAAAGTAGATACAAAGTCAACAGAAAAAGAATTAGAACTGCCATATCCAATTTCTTAAGCGAGCAGGGAGTAAATTCTCCGGTTGAAGTTTCTGTCGCAATTGTGGGGGACAGAAAAATGAAAAAGCTATCAAAAAAATATAAAGGAGAGGATAAAACCCGCAATGTTTTGTCATTTTCTCTAACTGAGGGGGGAGCCCATCCGAACCAAGGAAATACCCTTCGTTTGGGAGACATTATTATCTCATATCCTGTTGTAATAACTGAAGCTTCCCGAGATGAAGTATTGGTGGATGATAAAATTGATGAATTAGTATTTCATGGAATGAACCACCTGCTCGGATTTCACCATGAATAAATTCCTAATTATTCTAATTTCTAATTTCTAAATAAGCCCCAAACACCAATTTCAAATTAGGTCAATTAGAGCAATTAGGTTAATTAGAAATTCTCAAGTTATGGTTTTTTATCTTAAATACCGGCCAAAGAAAATTTCTGAACTCGACAGCCATAGTGTTGTTAGCAAACTCGAAGGTATAATAAAAGGAAAACTTCCTGACAAAATTCCTCACGCATTTTTATTTACTGGTCCAAAAGGGCTTGGAAAAACTTCTACTGCCAGAATTCTGGCAAAATCCATAAATTGCACAAATCGAAAAAAGGGAGAAATTGAACCTTGCAATGTTTGCGTGTCTTGTAAAGCTATCAACAACGGTTCAAGTCTGGATGTTTTGGAAATCGACGGGGCATCAAATAGGGGGATCGATGAAATAAGAGATTTAAGAGAAAAAATAAGACTTTCTCCTGTTGCCTCAAAAAAGAAGATTTACATAATTGATGAAGTTCATATGTTAACAGCGGAGGCCTTTAATGCTTTGCTAAAAACTTTGGAAGAGCCGCCGGAGCATGCCTTTTTTATTCTTTGCACCACGGAACCGCAAAAAATTCCTCAGACAATAGCATCGCGCTGTTTTCAGATAAAATTCTCAAAGCCAACAGAGGAAGATTTTCTTCACTCGTTTAATCGCATTTTAAAAGGGGAAGGAATAAAGGCTGACAAGGAGGCGCTGATGCAAATCATAAAGCTTTCTGACGGAAGCTTCAGGGACGGTGCGAAAATTTTAGAGGAGCTGGGAAGTGCGTCTAAACACATAACAGTCAATTTAATTGAAAAGAAATTTAAAACCGCATCAATTGGGAAAAATGTATTAGGTATAATTTCAAGTTTTGAAAAAAAAGATGCAGGAGCTGGAATTAAAATTGTTGATGGGATGGAAAAAGAAGGGGTGGACTTTAAATTATTTTCAGAAGAACTAATAAACACACTTCACGGCCGACTTCTTGCCCAAATTTCCGGAGAAAGTTTTGAGATGAGTATTGAGCAAACAAAAGACCTCATACAGATGCTTGTAAAATCCCACCAGAGTATAAAATACACAATTCTTCCGCAACTTCCGCTTGAGCTCACTATTGTTGAATGGGCAAGTTCGGAAAACCCTGCCTTGCCGGCAGGCAGGTCGGAAAACTCAGAGATTCAGAATGTCAGCGAGTCAGAGAATCAGAAGATTATTACGAAAAGTTCGAGTGCGAATTTAGCCTTAAAAGGTGAGACCTTGCAAGGCAGGAGTTCGTCAAATAGACCTAAGCGTGATAAAATACTTATGGAGTTAATTGAAAGGATAAAAAAAGAGAACTTCTCCCTTGCTGGAGTCTTACGCGGATGTAAAGTGGAGAAGTTTGATAAGCGGGAACTAGTCCTTTCAACCAAGTATAAATTCCATAAAGAACGATTGAAGGATAAGAAAATTTTAGATATGCTTGAAAAATCAATTTATGAAATGACTAATAAAAAGGTGAAGGTGTCAATAGCATAATGTAAGTCCGCCTTCGTTCCGTTTAATCGGAACTTTGGCGAGATGGAGGAGGCCGCCGGCCCGCGAGGGCCTCTGGCCCGGAGGGTGGTGATTTTTATGCAAAATCCATTTGGTCAGCTGGGGGAACTAAAAAAAATGAGAGATCAGGCAATGCAAATTCAGAGACTTCTTTCAGCCGAGGAAATTTCAATTGATAAGAACGGAGTGCAAATTACAATCTCGGGGGACCAAAAAATTAAAGAAATCAAAACAAATGGAAGAGGGGATAACGATATTAAAGAGGCAATAAATGAAGCGGTTAAAAAATCTCAAGAAATTGCAGCAAAAAAACTCTCTCAAATGCAGGGAGGATTAGGAGGGTTGCTGGGTAGGTAATGTTAATTTTTTCAGGAAGCTCTAATTTGCCGCTGGCAAAAAAGGTGGCCAATCAACTTGGCTCGCCATTGTCCAAAATAGAAATTCATACTTTCCCCGATAGAGAAAACAGAGTAAGAATTATTGATAAGGTTTTGGATAAGGATGTCATAGTAGTCCAATCAACCGGGGTCTCTCCCAACAGATTCTACATGGAGCTTTTTTTTATTTTGGACGGACTAAAAAGAAGCGGTGCTCGCTCTGTTACCCTTATAAGTCCATATCTTGGGTATCAAAGACAAGATCATATATTTAGGTCCGGCGAGGCTGTATCCCTAGAGGTAATTGTTAATCTATTAAAGACTCTTAGAGTGGATAGCGTAATTTCACTGGACCTTCATTCACTTAGAATTGAAGAATTCTTTAAAACAAAAAAAATTAAACTTTCCCATCTTTCAGCCCTTAGCGTTTTTGCTAAAGAGGTAGAGAAGATAGCCGGATTTCGTAAAAGGGATATGGTTTCGCAGCCAGTATCGGCATCGTCAAACGTTGGACGTCAAACAATACTGGCATCCAAGACTTTAGACTATAACGATATAGTCTTGGTTTCTCCTGACATGGGAGGGATAAGAAGAATCAAGCAGTTAGCCGAAATGCTTGATGGGAAATTCCCATATGTGTCAATTGAAAAAAATAGAGATCTAAGTAGCGGAGAAGTGGAATCTGTAAAAATAAATGGCAAGGTAGGGAAAACCGCAATTATAGTGGACGATATGATTTCTACCGGTAAGACTTTAATTGCGGCGGCAGATTTACTTTCGAAAAATGGAGCGGAAGAGATTTATGTCATGGCAACACACGGGATATTATCAGGCAACAGCTCGCAGGATTTACAAAACTCTATCATAAAAAAAGTAATTATAACCGATTCGATTGGAATTCGGCCAAATCGGCGATTTGGTAAACTTGAGGTGATATCAGTCGCAAATCTAATTGCAGGGGAGTTAAAAGCAACTAGCCACTAGCAATTAGCGTTTAGTTTAACTAATGGCTAAAGGCTGAATGCTAATCACTAAACAATGAAAATTCCAAAAGCTGTTCAAAATCTAATTGAGTCTTTTGAAAAGTTGCCGGGAGTTGGACCTAAGACCGCCCAGAGGCTGACTTTTTATTTGCTGCATGTTCCTCAATATGAGCTTGATAAGTTTGCAAATAGTCTAACCGGGCTCAAAACCAATACTGTAATTTGCTCAAATTGTTTTATTGTAGGAGAGACGGACCCTTGCGAAATATGCTCGGATTCCCAAAGAGACCAAGGGACAATTTGTGTTGTTGAGGAACCTTTGGATGTTTTGGCGCTGGAGCGTGGCGGAAAATATAAAGGAGTCTATCATGTTTTGCATGGGCGAATTGATCCTTTGAATAACATTGGGCCCGATGAGATCTACATTAAACAACTACTGGATAGGGTAAAGGGTGAAGGGGGAAGGGTAAAAGAGATTATACTTGCTACGAATCCGACAATGGAAGGAGAAGCAACGGCAATGTACATTACAAAACAGTTAAAAGTTCAAAGTTCAAAATTAAAAGTTACAAGAATTGGGAAGGGTTTGCCAATAGGAGCAGACTTGGAGTATGCTGATGAAGTAACTTTGCAAAATGCACTCGAAGGAAGAAGCGAGATTTAGATGATAGATTATAAATTATATCTAATATCTTAAGTATGGATTTAAATTCTGGTTTTGGAGAAATATTAGAAACTGGCAGGAGTTCTGTTCGAAAAGCCGCAAAGACCACTGGGCAGGGGGCTTCGAATTTTACTAAGACTGCCCAACAACAAGTTATCGGTCAGAGTTGGAATACCCAACAGGGAACTAATGAGCAGGCAGCACTGGCTGGCAAACAAATGTCAGATGATGATGCCAAAAAATTTCTGCAGGACTTATATGGAGCAAAAGCTTCTAATCAGCAAAGTCCACAAGGCTCTTCCTCAGCCCAAACTTTGCCAAACAAACCTCAAGCTACAAATGTAAAAACAGCACTGGGTCTTTCAGATACTTCAGGTGTAAAAGCGCCAACTCCGCAGGAAACTATTAAAACTGCCATTGGAATTCCGCAGTCAGAGCCACAAAAAACAAATACGCCCCAAAATCAAAGCACTGTCTCAGCGGCGATTGGTATACCTCAAAAAGATCCAAATGAGGGCAAAACGCCGGAGGAAATTGCCAAGATTGAGGCGCTTAGACAACAGCTGCACAAGGATTACTATGAAAGTTTAACAAATCGCAAGAAACCAGAAGAGGAACACGTTACTGAAAAATTGGAAAGAGAAGAGGAAAAGAAAAAGCTCTCAGAACTTGAAGAAGAGAAGAAAAAACCGCCACCCCTACCGGCAACTGTAAAACAGGGAACAGGAGAAAAAGTTGTTGGGGTGTCTGGATAAACATGTTCGGAAAACTCAGAATACTCGGTGAACCGGATATTCAGATTATCAGAGTTTCAGAGTTCCGGATTTCTGATTTTCTGATTGTCTGATCTTTCTGGCAATCTGAGTTTTCTGAGTATTCTGAAAAATATTATGTTTAAAATTTATAATACATTAACAAGGAAAGTTGAAGAATTTATACCGATTAACCCTCCAAATGTTGGAATTTATTCCTGTGGTCCCACTGTTTATGACTATCAGCACATAGGTCATATGCGCCGTTATGTCGGAGACGATCTTCTGATCCGAGTTTTAAAGTTTAATAATTTCAAAGTACACCACGTGATGAATATAACAGATGTTGGTCATTTAACATCAGATGCTGATACTGGCGAAGATAAAATGGAAAAGGGCGCTGAAAAATACGGTCTTTCTGTCTGGGACATAGCCAAAAAATTTGAAAAGCAGTTTATAGATTCTGCAAAAGCTTTAAATATTGAGCTTCCCAAAGACCTGATGCATGCAACGGATTTTATTGATGAACAGATTGAACTTATAAAAAAACTTGAAGAAAAAGGGTTTACATACAAAACAGCGGATGGAATTTATTTTGATACTTCAAGGTTTCCGGACTATTTTAAATTGTCTAGGCAAAACCCCGAGGAGTTAAAGGGTGGAGTTCGAATAGATCTAGGTGGGAAAAAGAATATTTCTGATTTTGCTCTTTGGAAATTCAGTTCAGAACCTTCAGGTTTACCAAGAAGACAGATGGAATGGTGGTTTGAAGGACCTTTGAAAGGAGAGTTATCAACGCAGAAAAATTGGAGCTCTGTACCAGTTCAGTATCGAGAAACTGTGGGTTTTCCCGGCTGGCATATAGAATGCTCGGCAATGAGCATGGAAGCGTTAGGAGAATCGTTTGACATCCACACCGGCGGAATAGATCACATAAATATTCATCATTCAAATGAGATAGCCCAGTCAGAAGCGGCAACTGGAAAACCTTTTGTTAAATACTTCGTTCATCACGCATTTTTACAAGTTGAAAGTGAAAAAATGAGTAAATCCTTGGGAAATTTTTATACAGTTGCGGATATTGAAAAAAAAGGCTTTGATCCTCTGTCTCTTCGCTATCTTTACCTTCAAACCCACTACAGACAGGAAATGAATTTTACATGGGAGGCATTAGAGGGGGCTCAGACTGCGCTTAATAAACTTCGAGGCGAGTTTGCCTCTTGGGGAGAGGCAAAAGTAGGATGTGCTGAGTTTGAGCAAAGATTTAAGGAAGCAATAAACGATGATTTGAATTTACCGGAAGCGTTGTCTGTGATGTGGGAAATGGTAAGATCCAACTATCCTGGAAGCGCCAAAAAAAGAAGTCTTTTGAAGTTTGATGAGGTTTTGAGATTTGGTTTGGCAGAGTTTAAACCGGAAAAAGTGGAGGTGCCGGACAAGAGGAAAAAAGGTGGCTTTTCCGAAGCGGATAAAATTCGTGTTCAAATAGAAGAGCTTGGCTTTACAGTAGAAGATACTCCCACCGGCACAAAAATCAAAAAATTAAACAGATAATCTAAAAAATGTCCTTCTCAGGTATAATTAAATTTTTTGTAAGAAATTGTTAAGTACATCGTAACAAATCTGCAAAATCTATTCGCCCTTGTTAGAAATTAACCTTTTTGTTGATTTTCTAACGGGGCTTAATCTCTCAGGACATTTGTGACAGCTTTATAACTTCAATTGGTGTTTTCAAATTAATTCCAAGATGAATTCTTTTATGATTATACCAATAGAGAAACTCTGGAAACATTTCTCTTAGTAAGTGAATTCCCACATGGAATGTGGGAAGGTAGAGTTTACCAATTACCAATTTTTATTTTTGGGGTTTGCCTTTACCCGGAGGTGGTCCGCCTCCGCTGTCTCCATCACTTGGAGGAGGCTGAGAAAACCAATCGCTAATGCCGTTATATAATGAGTCTGCTATTTCCTGCTGCCTAACCCCGGTTCCATTAGTGAGCTTTGCACATTCATCAGAATTAGAAATAAATACTGTCTCCTGGATGGTTGCTGGCATATTGGATTTGAGAAGAACGCCGGATGCAAAGTTGGTAATTCCCAAATCGGGAACACCCAACTCGCTTGCAAGTCTTTGGTGCAGTACTTGCGTAAATTTTTGATCTTTATTCTTTTTTCCGTAAAGCCCCTGAGTCCCATTAGTATCAGGATTAGTCGAGCCGTTAAGATGGACTGAAACCAAAATCTCGCCGTTGTTATTATTTGCAAAATCATACCTATCCTTGTTGGAAAGCGTTTCATCGGTTTCCCTGGTCATTCTGACATCCGCGCCGCTTTGTTCGAGTTTGGTTTTGAGAAGTAATGCTATTTCCAAATTCGCATCGGCTTCAGTTAATCCTTGGCATGAAGTGGATCCCGGGTCACTTCCTCCATGGCCCGGATCAAGAATTATTATACGTCCATCTAGATGGGATGTGGAGTTAGCGGTTGGAGTAAAAATAAAAAGCAAAATCAGCAACCCAAGTAATATTTTTCTCATGGTTTAAGTTTATCACAAATTGAAAATTTGATGCTACCCATTGATTTAGGCCTAGAATATGGTACAATCTCATCTCAATCTGCCCTAATTTATGTTAGGAGCAGGAACATCTTTTATTTCACCCCTTATTATAACGGGAACAGATAGCGCAGTTTTATTTCTAATTAGAAATATTCTTCTTATTCTTGCCACAATTCTTGGAACAACAGTTATTATAAGTTTTATTTTAACTCGAATTCTTAAGCTATTCTTTAAGTAACTTTATGCATTTTATTTTCCCAGCAATTATTTTTCTTGTAATTTTTCTAGGCATTATTAATCTTTTCAGGATGACATTTTTTTTGATTGGATCAGATATTTACAATTTCAAAAAACACCTAAGACGAAACAAAAAGATAGTTTATTTCCCAACAATTTCTGTTGTGATCCCGGCATTTAATGAAGAAAAAAGCATTAAAGAAGCCGTAAAATCAGTTCTTCTTTGCGATTATCCAAAAGAAAGGCTTGAGCTTATTGTTGTTGATGACGGGTCAAATGACGGAACACGCGAGGCAGTTGAAAACCTTAATATTTTTAACACTTCAGGAAATTCAATTTTTGTTTCTCAGGAAAATATGGGAAAGGCCAATGCGCTTAATAACGGAATCAAGAATTATGTAACAGGAGAGCTGGTTATGTGTCTTGATGCCGATTCGTATCTTGCAAAAGACGCTCTTATGAAGGTTGTCGGATATTTTGAGGACGAGAAAGTTGTGGCTGTTGCATCAAATGTAAAAATCGCAAGTAAAGGCGGACTTATTAATTTTATACAGATGATTGAGTACATTATAAGCTATCAAATGAAAAGAGCCCAAACCGTATTTAACATTGAATATATAGTAGGCGGAATTGGATCAACTTTTAGAAAAAGCTTTATTGAAAAAATTAACTTTTACGATACAGATACGGTAACTGAGGATATTGATTTGACAATGAAAATTTTACGTCATGGAAATAAAAATGTCCGGGTAATTTATGCATCTGATGTAATCTCATATACTCAGGCGGCTATTACAATAAGAGATCTAATAAGACAAAGATATAGATGGAAATGGGGGAGATATCAGACTTTTTTGAAAAACAGCAATTTATTTTTTTCAGGAAATAAAATCCACACAAAAGGACTATCATGGATATACCTTCCATTTGCTCTGTTTTCAGACCTTGCGTTTATCTTTGAACCTCTTGTTGTTTTATTCATAGCTTACCTGGTTATTTTTTATAGTGATTATTTGACACTACTCTCTGCAATGACAGTTATCTCTTTTTATCTTAGTATGAGTGTAATTTCAGAAGATACAATAGATATTAAAACTAAAGTAAAGTTGATACTTTTGACTCCGGCAACATATTTCCTTTTTTATATTTTAAGCTTTGTTGAATATTTAGCTCTTATAAAATCGTTAATAAAATTGCCTCATTTAAGAAATAGCCTTTTTCAGGATAAGTCAAATTGGAAGCCTATTGAGAGACGTGGTATAGCGCCATATAATTAGATAAAAACTAATTTTTGCCTTAATCCCTTCTCAGAAATGAGAGAGGATTTTTTTATGCGTACCTTGGCAAAGAGATGATTCACCTCTTCCTCCGGGAGGATTTGTACAGGAGCTTTTGACTGACTATTTTATAATTGTGATACTTTTACTTGAAGTGTTTGGAGTCGGAGCCTTATCTGTTGCGGAAACAGTAATCACATGAGATCCAGTGCCGATAGTCTTAGCTAATATGGAGGCAGAGCAGGTGGTTTTATTAGTGCAGATATTAAGTATGCTTCCATCAAACGAAATTTTAATAGATCCGATCCCGCTGCTGTCCGTTGCCGATGCAGAGATTTGCAAATTTCCTTTAGGATTAATTTTTGATCCATCCTCTGGTTTGTTTATGGTTATGGTAGGACCAATGTTATCAGTATAGACAATAAGCGTTGCTTGGGAAGAGCCCGTATGATTAGGATCCCCTGTATCAGTTGCGGTGAGCGTGAATGGAAAACTTCCGTCTGCCTGATCCGCTGATGTAGTGATAGATAGGCTGATAGATCCGGCTTCTCCTGGTACTAGGGTCAAAGAAGGAGCGGAAAAACTACTTCCCGCAGGCAAGCCTGAAACATCAAAGCCGAAAGTGGTACTTAAGCAGGTTAAAGAATCGTTGTTGTTAACGGTAACGCTGTAGTTAAGAGTTTGCCCTGCACTTCCTGTTTGGCTTGAAGGAGAAATGCTTAAGGAAGGACTTGATTTTATGCAGATTCCTGGCCCAAATGCTATCTCAACTTCTGCCGCCTGAGATGAGTGGGAAGTCTGTGTTATTGTAATGCCATTGATTAGGTCCTCAAAAGAACTCCCATCGCTTAAGGCAGAATTGCTAAAATCGCCATCGCCTGGAGTAGTGTCAAGGCGGGCTGTGTTTCTGTTGTTATAGCTGCCTGTTGAAGGATCATTTTTGTTTACCGGCCAGATTACCACACCAGCGCCTTGGGTCATACTAAGAGGCAAACTACTATCAAAGCCTGTGGGTAAACGATAGTCTACATAATAGTAACTATTTCCTGTTGAGGAGAGATAACTATCTGGCTTTAAGATTTTGAGGACCTGAGTACTGGTTGTGTCAATTTCTAGAGGAGAAATTGTATATGTGCCGCTTAAGCCGACTGTTTGAATTCTTGAAGAAGGAATCCAAGTTTGCTCTACTTTATGTGCTCCATTTTGTGGGTACATTGTAATGTAATGTTCTCCCATAACATCATAAGGATCGCCATAATCAGAGACGCTACACTGCGAATAAGAATCTATAGCCTTTGATCCACAGGATATAGTTGAAGCATGCCACATTCCAATTGCATGCCCCAGCTCATGTGCGACTAGTCCCGCAGGAATCATAGTTACATAAGACCTACTTGGGTTTCCGCCTATTGAAGACCATCCATTATAGCTACATCCTACAGGGCCTGCCAAAACATACAGCTTTCGAGTGTAGCTGGATAAATCATAGCCCGCACTTGTAGCAGCTTGATCTGCAGCAGAAGCCCAGGTTGAATACATGCTGCTGCAGTTGGTATTATCATACGGAACAGTCATCCAATTGGTCACGTCCCCTGAGAAGCCGGTTGTGTTAAAAGAACTGTCTTTATAAAGAGCGTCCACAGAGTTATTATTGGTAAACAAAACTCCCGAGACTTCCGTTGGAGTCCAGGGTTGGTAAGTACTGTTATTGGTAAAGTTGATAAGCATAGCAATGGTGTGTTGGTCACCAGTTGGCCCTGAGGCTTGGGACAAAACTGTTGTTAAATCCGAACCTCCACCTTTGCCAGAAGCTGCCACCACAAGCTCATTATCCAATAAAATACCTTTGGCTTTGACAATTGATCCAGTATAGAGATCTGGCTGACCTTTTACAAAGTGGAGTTCGTAAGTCCTGCCACTGCTTTGGTCAGAGAGCTCATAAACAATTTCACCCTTCTTACCTTCAGAGTCAAAGTGGATTACGGTCAGTTTTCCTGTGGCTTCAATTTCTTCTTCTATTAATCCTTTTGTTTCCTCGGGAAAATGTTTAAGAAGAGATGAGGGAATGGAGGAGAGAGTAAAGGCTGCGGGGGCTTTCTCCGAAGCAGTAAGCATAATTTGTTTTCTTTTTTGAGCAATTGACAGTAGGTTATCCAAGGACGCTTTTTTATTTGGCTCCGTTGATTTTTGGTAAGCTTTGGTAGCTTGCAACAGTTGGGTAGTAAGCTCTGACAATTTACTCAAGTTACTCATGCCGGAGTTTTCCACAGCATTGGCTTGGCTTGGAGTATTTTGATTTCCTTTTTGACTAGAAATGTATACTGTAATAAGAAGTCCTATTAATAGAAAGAAGATTAATAAGAGCTGGAAATGAAGTCTAGGCCATGAAACATCATCTCCCAGATGTTTCTTTATCAGTTCATGCATTATTTCTACCTATAATTAATACTATACATACTATTTTTTCTCTTTGTCAATTAGCAAAGCTAAATTATACCGTTATGGGGGTTAAACTGAAGACTTATTTTAAGTATTTTTTTAATTCCAGATAGTCCATGGATGCTTGTTTTAAGATACTTTGAAAAGTACCAAGAGCAACTTCTCTATGCTTTGGAACAATTACGGTTTGTATTTTCCCAAAACGAATTCCTCGTAGTTTTATATGACTTCCTTTTGTTGAAACAATATAGAAACCACATCTAATTAAGGCTTTTATTATTTTTGGGCCGGAATATAACTTGGACATTAATTAACTGTGATCTTTTGAGTGGAAACCTGCTCGATAGAGTTAAAAGAAAAGTTATTTATGTTATCATCTTCCATATAAAGATCTAATGCTTCCTTTAGGTTTCTAAGAGCTTCCTGTTTCGTTTTTCCCTGACTTGCCAGTTCCAACTCCAAAAACTTTGCCACAAAGATATTTTTTTCCTTCCATACTATTGTGTTTAAAACTTGTGATTTCATAAAAACATTGTATCAAGATAAGGATTAGTGTCAAGTCCAAAACTAAATTATCCTGCCATGGTAGTCCAAATAGAAAACTACAATCTATATAGCCCTATAAGTCAAGACAATCTTTATCAACGATTTTCTATCCTCACAAGGCCAGGCCTTGTGAGGCTAAGATTCTTCTAGGGTTAATTCTAGAATTTTTTCAATGTCATTTTCGAATATTATGCAGCCAGTCAATATTAAAAACTTTTTTCCACCCTGGCTTAATGGAGTTGTATCTCCAGATTCATCAATATACATTATATGCATAAAAATATTATACTCTTCTACTCTCCGATGTCTATAAAATCAGTAAATGTAATAATTTCTTTATCTTTTTTATCTTCTAAAATTACCCCTACTTTATGATATCAGATATCCGTTTTTCCACCACCAACTCCGATCACTTGGTCTTTTACCCCAGACTTGATGTCATAACCCAGTTTTTCTCCTAGTTCATGATCAATAAATGTTATATCCGAGCCTGAATCTACTAATCCAACAGGATATATTATATCTGTATGATTTTTGGGGTTAAAAATTCCAAAACGAATCCATGGCAGTATGCGCTCCCTTTTTAGATGATGAGGAAAATCTAATACCTTTATATACGGAAAATTCATTAACCTACAAATGGAGCGTCTATTGTTGGCACTTTAAGCACACTTAGGTTATCTACTCCTTGTTTTTTATGCCTCCTTGCACCCATCTTCAGATTACAGATTATGTTATTAATTCTTCCCTAAAGTGTGAGTTCCCACATGGAAAGTGGGAAGGTAGAGTTTGCTAATTTTGTTTTTTTGATCTCTCACCTAAAAAACTCCAAGTAAAATCAAAACAGAAAGAAAGATTAGTGAGCCTGAGGATAGCTCTCTTTTAAACCTGATGTTATTTATCTTTTCTCCAAAGTAAATTACTATGGCAATCTGGATAAGTGTGGCAACATAAACACCGGTAATGGCAATAGCAGTAGATAATCTGTCTTCCAGAAAAAGCGGTACCAGGATAAGCGAGTCATCAATTAGGGTTATGAATGAAATTACAAAACCTGCAATCAGTAATTTTAAAAAGCGCCCGCTTGTGAATTCCGGTTTTACTATATTTTTAACCTTTCCAACAGGAGATGAAATAAAAAAACCAAAATACGCAAATATTGCCAGCATAAAAATCAGACCGGCTATTAAATATTTTTTATATGGAAATAACTCAAGAACAGAGTAAATTAGAGAAGAAAAAACCAGGATTACACTAAGTGCCAGAAGAGTGCCAATAGAGAAGGCCACCCTCCCTCTATGGGTTTTTGTCAAAAGGGAAATTATGGGTATTCTTGTCAGAGTGTCGTCAAAGCTGGCAACGGATTTGACAAAAAATCCCAGGAAGAAATGCTGGAGAATAAAAGACATTAATTAAGTTTAGCAAATAATACTTTTTAATTGCAAAAGCGGAAGGCCGGTGATTTAGTGACTTTTGTAGTGAGTTTTATCAGAGCATTGCTTTATGAGGGCTTGATGGGTAATGGACTTAGCTTAGAGCATGCAAGAGATTTTGAAATAATTCTTGACGAGGGTTTACATATAAGACTTAGCGAAGGATTAAATAATTTGTTAAGACAACGTCAAGCTTCTTCAACTTCAAATTCCGAATAAACAACAGACTCTGCTTTTAATCCCCAGAACTTTTTATTCCAAATCCCCGAGCCTGTTTTTTTTGGTAGAGAAAGGTTACGAATATGTGGTTGACAAAAGAGTTAAAAAGAGTAATTATTAATTAACAATGGTCAAAATTGGGAAGTTTGAATCGAGTAAGTTAGTCATTGTATTAATAGTCCTAGGATTAGTAGCAGTCAGTGCGTTTTTTATCTTTGGGGGTCAGGAAAAAATATTACAAAAATCAAATTCTACAAAAAAAGCAACCGAAAAAGATTTTAGCTTTATTAAGGATGCCAAACTTCAAAAACACTTAGTTGCCCAGGCAAACCAAACGAAAATGAGATCAAAAAGTTATGGTACCCAAGAATTGGCTCAGGATCCATCCGCATCAAATTATTTTGAGATTGATATGAGCGGATCAATCTCAAATTCATCAACTTGGCTTGAAAAGAACAGCCAAAGAGATTTTGAATTAATTAGCCACAGTGGAGTAATTTATATAAAAGATTATTCAGATAATACCTGGTGGAAGCAAGCTATGTCACAAGAGGACATACAAGACTTTTTGCTGCAAAATCAAACTGCGCCACCGCTTGACCTTGGCGCTATTCCAGGAGCAATAGACTCTTCAAATTTTGAAGCGCTAGGACAAGAGACATGCCCGGGAACACCCGCTCTTACTTGTTATAAATATAGGCAAAAGGGTTTGGATCCGGACCCTGCTTTTGACAGAATTTTTTGGTTTGACACAAATCAATATCTTTTAAGACACGAAGAAGGTGGTTTCGGTGAATTTAGAAGCTTTATAGATTATTCATATGATAATATAAACATAACAGCTCCTTCCAAAACAAAAAATGTTCCCGAGGGAGACAGTATTAAATTTTATTATGTAGACAGAGAAGGTACTCCAATAAGCCGAAAAGAGCTTCGTGATGCCGGTTTTTCAGAAGAGCAGCTAGAAAGCGTAGACTATTAGTTTATTGATCTTCAAATCCCACTGGCACGTTACGTTACTTGTCATTAATATAGAGACAATCTTTTGCTTCCAAGCTTTTTAGCAATTCGTCACACTCTTGCCTACCTGTTGCCGCGTCACAAGCTTCTTTTGTAACCTTATTGTCGTTGTCAGCAATAAACCAACAATATCTACACTGGTATACACCTTCAATTTCAGTGGAAAAATAATCATCCACATTTATACATTGGGAATAATCCTGTTTTGGAATCAGCTTTTCTTCAAGCTCATCTGTTCTGCACTCAGAAGGTGAACCCCCGAGCAGTTCACACGCGGCAACGGCTCGGTCAAACGACACATCGTCTTTTTTGGTGTTTTTTACATCCTCTATAGCCTGTTTGCGCGCTCTGTCTAAAAGTTCATCTACAATGTTTTTATCAAGCTGTAAAATTGTTTCCGCTATCTGAGCTGCTTCCAACAACTCCGCTGCAGTTGGATTAGGTTTGGCTAAAATTTCATTGTATCTTGCCTGAGCGCTTGCTACTACATTTCCCCAGGAAGATTCAATCCCCGCTTCAAAAGCCTGCCTATCTCCATCTGAGTCTTGTAGAATATCTGTACTTACTCCAAGTACACGGGTAAAGCCAAGCAGTATATTTCCCTTGCTCAAACTTCTGCTATTTTTACCCAAAAGTATTGCCGCCCCTTCAATTACCGGCATAACCTTATCAGGAGAATAAAATTTATTATTAAGATTACTTACTACTTTGTTTACGGCCTGCAAAGATTTTCGCGCAGATCCTTTGATTTTTGCGTCATAGGCTCTTTTGAGATTGGCATTTCCCTTAATTGCCCGGAGGCTATTATCACTTATCGCGTCTTTATAGAATTCATCAAGCATGTTTTGTATATGGATTTCATACTTTTTCGACATCTCATTTTTCACTGCTTCCGTGCCTGCTTTTTGAGAAAGATCAAAAATATATGAAGCCGCATAGAGCTGCTTAAAATCTCTGGGTTGAAACTTTTGGACAATATTAGCCAGTATACGTTGATCATTTATTTGGATACGGAAATACCTTAGTATATCCATTGCCTCACTCGCTTCATGTTCTATGGGGTAATCTTGAAAAGTTGAGTTAATAAGATCAACGGCCAGCTCCTTAGTTAAAGGTTGAGGAATAATAATGGAATTTCTATCAACTCTGACGATCAACAAATCATCAAAACCCAGATAATAGGAGTAGAGAGGAAGTACGGGCAGCTGTCGATCCGCGCCCTGTCCAGAGCTGACTGCGCTGTAGCGGGGGTTGAGGGTATTCTCGGCTGAAACTTTCAGTAAGGCAGCACAAACGCCGGGGATGAAATATACAGTTGAATAATCGCATCTGTTAATGCCACGATTTTTTTTCTGCAGTTTTTTTAGAACTCCCCCCTTAGAGAAATCAAAAACAAGATAGGCAGGCTCATTTAAGGTGTTGCTGCCGTTTATTTTAAATGTGGCATTGATTCCGTACCCAAAATCCGTATAAAGGGGAAGCTGGTCCGGTGATGTAGGCAGCTGCCTGAATTCTCCCACTTCGGCGTATGTGGCATTATTACCCGGTGGGACGATAAGATAGACGTCTATACCGTTTTTAAGGGTTGTTTTCACAGAAGCGCCATGGGTGGCGTCTTTGCCTTTAACCGTTTCTGTGTAGCGCGGTGCGTTAACATTTCCAGTCTGTCGTTGCGTTCTGGGTTTATTTTGTTCTTGAATTAGACCGGAAAGACCAGGGATACTTGGAAAGCTTATTATGTTTTTAGCGTTTAAAATAACCACTGCGCCGACAATCAATCCTACAACCATTGCCACGATTAAAAAAGACCGGGGAAAACCTGTTTGTCGGCGAATATGACCCTTTTGGCTTTTTTCTGCCATGTTATCCTCTTAATATTAAGTATATAAAATTTTATGATGAAAAAACAAGGTACCCCCCCCAATCTCCTTCCCGTTGTGCGCGGATGGCAGCTTCATACGGAAAATTCATTAACCTACAAATGGAGCGTCTATTGTTGGCACTTTAAGCACACTTAGGTTATCTACTCCTTGTTTTTTATGCCTCCTTGCACCCATCTTCAGATTACAGATTATGTTATTAATTCTTCCCGAAAGTGTGAGTTCCCACATGGAAAGTGGGAAGGTAGAGGTTGCTAATTTTGTTTTTTTGATCCTCCACATTTTTTTGCCTCTCTTAGGAAGATTAGGAAGAGATTATTCTACAATAATTTTTGAGACTACGGGTTTTAGAAGATATTTATTACCCGCTTTGATAACCGATTTCTGAGCGTCAAAATCCACAGTTACCGTTGTTTCGCCCTGCGGATTTATGACAAACGATTTGACAATTCTAACAATGTTATCTCTGCCCGGTATTTCAAGATCAACACTGTCTTCATTTGCCAGAATTGCCGAAGCCCCGCTTAAATAAAGACGGACCTCGGTATATCTACCCGCCGCAAGAGAGGAGATTGCAAGAAGTACCGGATTTTGCGTATTTGCAATCTCCACCAAGTCCACAGTTACGGGTGTTTCAAGATTAAGCGTCTCCCATCTGTCAATTTTTCCCTGGTTGCTTGGTCTGCTGTTGCTATCCTTTGGATCTCCCTGATAGGCAATATGGACTTCCACTTTTGAAATTGTTAAGTCAAGCCCCAAAATTTCCTGAGGACCATTCTTTTGACTGAAGCTGCTGCCTTTGTCGCTGGCTCTTGCCTGAGTGGGAAGCGAGGTTGGTTTTCCTCCCTGCGGTGGATCGGTAACTTTAAAAAATAGTGTGCCTTTCAAATAAGAAGGAAGAGCGTTTGAAGCATTTTCCGAAAAAGTATCAGGACCCATTGTACCGTCCGGATTATTTGTTGTAACAATCTCATTTGCACTGTTAAGATTTGTAATTGCAGGAGTGCCGTATGGTCCGATGGAAAAATTAAACCATGTTGTTTTTTGGGATACCAAACTTACGGTAACAACAATTGCTATTGCTAGAAATATTACTATGGCTATATTTCTATTGCTTTTTTTAGAATTTTTTGCCATATCTGTCTCTAATTAATATTAGACACAACTTTATTTATTTGTCAATAACTCAGGAAAACTACCCGGGTTAAAAAAATTTCTCCTGAAAACGGAGATATCACTGGCCTCAATCTAATTTACTAAAGATTTACACTCTCCCTTGTCCAGCTGGCCCTTCAACAGTAGCAGTTTTCGGAGCTTTCGGTGTAGCAATTTCTTGTCCCGCTGGCTTTACACCCGGCACGCTTCCTTCGGGATGTGACAATGCTCCTGGTTTCAATACCTCAGGGTCAATGCCCAAATGTCTCGCAATACCTTCGTCGGATGGTAAAATNNNTGCCCAAATGTCTCGCAATAACTTCGTCGGATGGTAAAATACGGGGCTTACCTTCTTTTTCGGGTTCGGGGAATTTCTCTCCCAAGCTATGTCTATCGAGTACAGATCTTCTGATTGCCATGACTTAGCAATATCAGCATGGCAAAATATTTTTCTTGACAAAATTCTGACAATATGTGCTAATCTTTTGTTGTGCAGCTGTTTTTATTAAATACTACTATATATATACTGGCATTTATTGCCATCTGGATTGGGGCAGGACTTATTGTTGACTCAGCCAGCAGATTTTCTGAAAGGCTCAAGTTTTCTTCTTTTGCGTTTTCTTTCATTTTTCTAGGCCTTATGACAACTACGCCGGAATTCTCCGTGGGGCTTCAGGCTGTTAAAGACAATAATCCCGAAATATTTACAGGGAATTTATTAGGAGGTATTATAGTTCTTTTTTTGCTGGTTATGCCGCTTCTGGCTGTTTTAGGTAACGGCATTAATCTGAAACATGACTTGAGCGAGCGCACTTTAGCAATACTGCTTTTTATTCTTGCTTTTCCGTCTTTTCTAATTCTTGACGGAAAAATCACAAACCTTGAGGGGCTAACTGTGATTGCGCTTTACATCATATTAATTTTTCTTGTTGAGCGAAGAAAAGGGATTTTTGATAATAGCAATGAGAAACTTTTTAATATTAAATCATATTCACATAAAGATATTCTTAAAATTTTGATTGGCTTTGTGGCTCTTTTTATGTCAAGCGGAGTTGTAGCAGAAAAGACAATTTATTTTGCAGATTTTTTCAAAATCTCAGCATTTTATATAGGCCTTCTTGTTATTGCAATTGGTACAAATATACCTGAGATATCAATTGCAGTCCGCTCGGCAATTGAAGGGAAAAAAGATATAGCTTTGGGCAACTACCTTGGTTCTGCTTCAGCAAATACGCTGCTTTTTGGTTTTTTTACGCTTTTGAGCGAGAGGAAATTTTTGACTGCCAATAATTTTCATATTACTTTTATTTTTACAGCCCTAGCATTACTTCTATTTTTTGTCTTGTCTTATAAAAAAAGATATATATCAAGGAGAAGTGGGTTTATTTTGCTTCTTTTATATGCTGTATTTGTTGTAGTTGAGCTGGCCGCTTGATTCCAAACTTGACAAATAATAGGGATTTCTATTAGTCTATATATAGTAGTGAAAATTTCCCATAAATTCCTTCTTTTGATTGTTTCAGTTGTTATATCACTTGTTTTGGTGATTCCTGTTTCTGCACAAGAAGATGTATCCAGCCCAACTCCCACAAAAGTAAGACCCCAGCTTATAAAGGATAGAATTCAGGAAGCCCGCCAAAAGAATATTGAAATTCGGGAAAATTTAAAAGCAAGGGCATCTGAGGCTGCAGTGCGCAGAGCAGAAAAACTAAGTGAGGCAAGGCTTAGAATTTGTGAAGCAAGGCAAAAAGGTATTCTGCAAAGAATCAAACTCATGCTTGAGCGTGGATTGATAATTCACAGGGGACACCTTAGAATTTATGAAAGAGTTGACGCATATTACAACAACAAATTAGTACCAGATGGCCATACGCTTTCAAACTATTCTGACCTTAAAGCAGAGATTGAAGCAAACAAGGCAAATGTTCAAACGCTTCTGGATGCTGCCAAGGCAAGCGGAGGAACCTTTGATTGCAGCCTAGACGATCCATTAGGAGAGGCCCAGGCATTTAAAGATGATATAAAAGCACTTATCGAAGCAAATAGAGAATATAAAAAATCAATTCATAACTTTGTAAAAGCAGTACTAGGTCTGGCAAAAGAGGCTAGAGGGGCAAAAGTTAGTCCCACTTTAACGCCAGTACCAACAGAAGGAGGGGAGGGGTAACATGGCATTACCAAATCAGACAGTTCCAAATGAAACGGTACAGCCTTCACCACAGCCAGCAAGTACCGCAACACCTAGCCAAGCGCCTAGCTCGCCAACGCCGCAGCCTCAGCCAACTGAGGCGTCGCCGGGAGGAGGAAGAAATTTAAAAACTATTCTGGTGATTATTTTGGTAGTATTAATCTTGGTATTGGCAGGGGTTTTTGGGTATTACTATTTCTTTAAATCAACACCGGCCCCAGAGCCAGTCGTGACTTATGAGCCAACGCCGACTGCGTCCTCGGAGGATGTTGTGGTAGAGAATGAGGCAGATCTTGAAACAATTGACCAGAAACTAAATAAAGAAGACACGGAGCTTCCGACAAATTTAGAGCAACTTGAGAAAGACTCCGACTTCTAGTTTTAAAGCTGATTTGGGTCAATTCTTAAAATCTTGTCATCATTTTGCCCAACAGTTCCCCGGCCGTCCCTGTTACTTGTTGTAATATATAAAAGATTATCTGGGCCCAAGACTACTTCTCTTACTCTTCCGAACTCATTTTTAAAATGTACTTTCAATTGTTTGCTCGAAATAATGTATTGATATAGTGCTTCCCCGCGAAGTCCTGCAAAATATATAGAACCGTTGTAGTACGAAGCGCCCGCCGGAGCCCAAGTATCATCTGCTCCTGAGTTTATAACCGGCGCTACCATTCCTTGTTGTGTTTTGTCTCCTTCGATGGTGGGCCATCCATAGTTTTTCCCGGGCTCAATTAGATTTAGTTCATCCAGCCCAGAAAGAATCCCTGATCTTCCGTGCTCCGTTGACCAAAGTTGACCCTGCCCATCCCACGCAATTCCCTGGGGATTCCTATGTCCATAAGAATAAATTCTTGTGCCAAATGGATTCCCGGGTGCCGGATTTCCGTCACGATCAACTCTAAGAATTTTTCCGGCGAGCGAATTTCTGTTTTGGGCAAGAGAGGGTTCCTGTGCGTCCCCGGTAGTTATATATAAAAATCCGTCAGGGCCGAATTTTATTCTTCCGCCATCATGGTTAGCTGCGCCAGGAATTTCATCAACTATGATTTTTTCCTCTCTCAAAGAGTTATTTTGAAATCTATATCGAACAACCCGGTTTAGCGTATTATCCTCATCGCTTGCATACGTATAGTAAAGATAGATATTATTGTTTGACGAAAAATTTGGATCAATTGCTATACCATGAAGACCGCCTTCGCCAACAGCATTTACCCCAATTTGGGCAACTGGGGATGAGACTTGCTGTCCGTCGATAATCCCAACCCGCCCGGGCCGCTCAGTTACCAAAATTCGACCGTCAGGTAAAAATTCAAGAGCCCATGGGATTTCCAAATTGTTTGCAAGAGTAGATACTCTCTCCTTCTGCATGGTTGTTTGGTTGTCTGTTCTCGGGGAGAGCTGTGTGATTTTTCCACCCTGATTGTATTTTTGAAAAAGAGAGATTCCGACAACTCCAATAAGAGCAACCATACTCAAGACCAAGAATTTTCCCATAGGCTCCTAGACTCCAAAGATATGACGAATAGGCGGAAAAGTCAATATGATCATTTGAACAAGCAAAACTATAACTACAGAAAGCAGTAAATATTTGTTGGAAGTAAATGGGCTTCCTCGCCTTATTACAAAAAGCACTAATGCCATTTGAGAGACGATCATAACGGTGAAGGTAATTCTTCGGGCATATTCTATCCCCGAAAGATTTGCTCCAATAAGAAAGGTCAAAATATTAACAGCAGCTATTAGTATTCCAAAGAACGAAATAAACCTTAAAGTCTTTAAGTCAAACAGTGAGTGGTCTCTTCCTCTGGGAGGAAATAGCATTTCCCTGCCAGATCCCTTTTCCGCAGCAAGGCTTATTGCCGGCAGGCCGTCCGTCACAAAATTTATCCAAAGTATTTGGGCTGGCAGAAGGGGAGTGGGGAAACCAAGAAGAGTAACCGTTGCAATTAATAGCACTTCTGAAAGATTTCCGGTCAAAAGAAATCTCACAACTTTTAATATATTTTTATAAATTAATCTTCCTTGCTCGACTGCCATAACAATTGTTGAAAGATTATCGTCCAGTATCACAATGTCGGATGCTTCTTTAGCAACGTCAGTGCCGGTTCTTCCCATGGAAATTCCAATGTGTGCTTTTTTAAGCGCAAGAGAATCGTTTACACCGTCTCCGGTTACTGCCACTACTTTTCCGATTTTTTGAAATGCCTCAACCAGCCTGAGTTTATGCTCGGGATTTACCCTTGCATAAATTCTAATTCTTGAAAGCCGCTCTTTAAGTTGATTTTCATCCAGCTCATCCAGCTGATCTCCTGTAATCACCTCATCTTCCTTTTTAAGAAGACCTACTTCTTCAGATATTGCTTTTGCTGTTAGGGCATTGTCACCTGTTACCATTATTATCTCGATTCCGGCTGCTCTTGCCTTCTCAATTGCTTCTTTTGCTTCAGGGCGCGGCTCATCAGCAATTCCCCCAAGCCCTAAAAAAGTGAGACCGTGCTCAAGATCTGCAGTCTGAGATTTTCCGCTTAAATCTTTATACGCAAATGCAAGAACTCTTAAGCCCTTTTCAGCCATTTTTTTAGTGTCATTTTCAAGTTCTCTTTTTTCTTTATCTGTTAGTTTACTTATGCCAAAAATTACAGAAGGTGCACCTTTTGAGAGAAGTGAGAACTTGTTATCCCTTTTCACCAAAACGCTCATCATTTTTCTTTTTGAATCAAAAGGGATTTCTTTTATTTTTTTGAACTGCTCCCGCATGTCATCTATTTTGGCCCCGTGTTTTTGCGCCCAAACCAATAGAGCTCCTTCCATATTGTCTCCCAAAATATCAAAAGATGAGGAATCAGCCTCTTTTGCAACAAGTGTTGCAGCGTTGCAAAGAACAGATACCTCTATAAATTTTTTTCTGTCTTCCTCATTTTTTAGCTCAACATTTCTTAGGGCCATTTCGTTTTTTGTGATAGTGCCTGTTTTATCTATTAAAATTACGTCAGTTGTCCCCAGGTTCTCAATAGACGACATGCGCCTCACCAGAGATTTTTTACGATACATTCGCCTTACCCCTAGTGCCAAAAGGACTGTAATAATTGCCGGAAGTCCCTCGGGAACAGCGGCAATAATAAGTGCAATACTAGAAATAAAAACATCTAATATTTTAATTCCGCGCCATATGTCAAGAAGCGCCAGAAAAAGAGCAACAGAAACAATTATAAAACTGATTTTTACCGCCAGGCTGTTTAAAGAAATTTCAAGAGGTGTTGATTCCTCCTTAATAACGCCAAGACCAAGGGCAATTTTTCCAAATTTTGTGTTTCGGCCAGTCTTTTCCACTCTCATTTTTCCATTGCCGTTTGTTATCCAGGTCCCCAGGAAAAGATTTCTATTTTCTTCCCTCAACGATTTTCCAACAGGAGCAGATTCTCCGGTTAGTGAGGATTCATTGGTAAAGAGGCCAAATGCCTCAATTAGAATCCCATCTGCCGGAATTTTATCTCCAGATTCAAGAATTACAATATCTCCTGGCACAAGAGACTCACTTAAAACCTCCTGCTCATGGGCGTTTCTTATAACGCGGGACTCTGGGGGTTCATATTTTCTAAGAAGGCTGATCTCACGGGATGCTTTATACTCCTGCCAGAAAGAAAGGCCAACGTTTAAAATTAGAATTGTTAGAATCAAGAAGGCATCAATTGAGTCTCCCACTATGAATGAGAGGACAATAGCAGTTATAAGCATTGCGGAAAATAAGTTCTTGAACTGATCTACAAGAAGACTAACAGGGGAAGGAATTTTAGGTTCCGGAAGTTTGTTGGGTCCAAATTCTTTAAAGAGTTTGTTATATTGAGCTGAAGTTAGCCCGGCAATTCTTTCCATGGAATAATATTAGTTTAGCAAAAGTTTGGAAAATGCCCAAGTAAATTGACAAGAGAGTTTGATATTGTAAAGCTGAAATGTTAATATTTCCTGACTACATATGAGTACAGTTGCAAACCTTGCAAGACTTGAGTGCATTTCTGGTGATGCAGCTTATCCCATAGGGCCAGACCCAATTTATCAATGTAAAAATCCTCACGAGCTGGGAGCAAATTTGCTTGACGTTATTTATGATTTTCCAAAAAAATTAGATCCTGAAAAACTTAAAGTAATTTGGAGAAAAAGAAGGATGTTGGATAATCCACTAGACGCAAGTGGGGTATGGAGATTTAGGGAACTATTGCCTTTTGTTGATGAGGAGAGCAGTATCGTAACATTGGGAGAAGGCAACACGAGGTTTCTTCAAAGTTTTGAATCAGCAAAATATGTGAGCCTTCCAAGACTTTATTTCAAACATCAAGGTGATAATCCAACAGGATCATTCAAGGATCCGGGAATGAGCGGCGCAATAACCCAAGCCAAAATACTGGGAGTCAAAGCTGTTGCATGTGCCTCAACCGGAAATACCTCAGCCTCTATGGCAGCGTATGCAAAAAGAGCAGGAATTTTACCAATTGTTTTTATCCCGGAAGGACAAATATCTTATGGTAAATTGTCCCAGGCTCTGGATTTTGGCGCATTGACTCTCCAAATTGAGGGCGATTTTGATAAAGCAATGGAGCTAGTTATGCAGATAATGCCTGAAATTGGCGTTTATATAGTAAATTCTATTAATCCTTTTAGAATTGAGGGACAAAAAACAATAGTAGCTGAGCTTTTGGAACAAATGGAATGGCAAGTGCCGGATAGAATAGTTGTACCAGGGGGAAATCTGGGACACGCTTCATCAATTTGGAAAGGCTTAAGAGAGCTTAAGACTTTGGGATTTATTAAAAAATATCCAAAAATCACTGTTGTACAAGCAAGAGGCGCAGACCCTCTTTACAGAGGAGTTATAAGTGGAAATCCGGACAATATGGCAATAGTTGAGGACGCCAGGACTCTTGCAACCGCTATAAAGATTGGAAAGCCTGTTTCATATAGAAAAGCACTTGATGGAGTAAGAGCTACAAACGGTTGGGTGACAGAAGTATCCGAGCAGCAAATTGCAGATGCAAAGGCAATAATTGGAAGGGACGGAATTGGAGCTGAGCCAGCGTCCGCCGTAACTGTTGCAGGGCTTAAAAGAATTGTTGAAGAGGGGACAGATGAGGTATTTGATAGAGAAGAGAGGGTTGTAGCAATTCTCACAGGAAATATGCTGAAGGACCCGGATTATCCTGTTGCATACCACTCGGGAAAACTTCATGAAGGATCCACAACAAAATCGATAGTTTCAAAAGATGGTCCTAAAATTAAGTCAACTTTTGGAAATAAACCCATGCGTGTGCCTGCAGATCCAAATGTGATAAAAAATATAATTCTTCAGAAAATTGCAGTTTAATATGACATACGCAGCTTTTATCGAAGAGCTTTTAATTAAAACTTCTAAAATTGCTCTTGAGAATTTTGGGAAAGTAGAAGGAAGGATTAAAAAAGAAGACGCAACGCAGGTTTTAACTGATACAGACATAGAGATTGGTAAGTATATTGTCGGAGAAATTGAAAAAACATATCCGGATTACAACATAGTTGATGAGGAAGCAGGAGTTGTTGATAAAAACTCGGATTACACATGGGTAGTTGATCCCATTGACGGCACAGCCAATTTTGCAGTAGGAGTTGTAACATATGGCACTATGATTGGTTTGCTCAAGAATGATATTCCAATTGCGGGTGGATTGTCTTTACCAAGTTTAGACCAGTGGGCAACTGCCGAAAAGGGCAAGGGCGCTTATTTCAACGGGAAAAAAACAAAAGTTACGCCCGAGGCAGATTTATCCAAGGTGCTTGTTGCTGTGGGAGAAGATCCCAAAAAAGATAATCCTGATTTGGTCAGAAAACAAATAAAAATAGCGGGCGAAATTTTATTAAATTCTCAGAATCTTAGAAGGAGCAATAGTGTTTTTGACGAGATGATGGTTGCCAGGGGTTCGTACGGAGGATCAATCTTCTTCAACGGTAAAATATGGGACAATGTTGCACCTCACATAGTAATTGAAGAAGCAGGAGGAATTTATACAGATGTTTGGGGAAAGAGTATGGATTATTCAAATCCACTCAAAAGAACCAGGCAGAACTTTACTTCCTGTGCCGCAGCGCCCACTCTTCATAAAAAACTCCAAAAAATAATCCACGCCAATTGACTTGAGTATGGATACGGCGATGTTTTCTTGGGAATCCCGGTTCCACAGTCGCGAAAAATCGCAATCAAATACAAAGATTTGCCATTTGAAGATATTGGGAGACTGCTTCGCTCAGAAATCCACGAAGAAAGACTGATTGCTCTTCTTATCTTAGTCCACCAATTTCAACACGAAGAATTACTTCAAAGGAGGATTTATGAGTTCTATCTTAAAAATACAAAGTTTATTAACAACTGGGACTTAGTGGATTTGTCCTCGGACAAAATTATAGGCGGGTATCTGATAGACAAACCAAAAATAGTTTTGCATAAGCTTGCTAAATCAAATAGTTTGTGGGAACGGCGAATTGCAATGGTATCAACTTATTATTTTATAAAAAACAGGATGTATGATGACGCAATTTTAATCGCAGAAAGTTTGATTGGAGATGAAAATGACCTTATCCAAAAAGCTGTTGGTTGGATGCTTAAAGAGGTAGGGAAAAGAGACCATAAAGTTTTAGAAAAATTTCTTAAAAAACACTATAAAAAGATGGGGCGAGTGGCTCTTCGTTATGCTATTGAAAAATTTCCAGAGAAAGAAAGAAAAGCCTATCTTAATGGTATGGTCTAAACCTCAAACTCCAAATAAAGGGGTAGGTGGTCGGAGACTTGGTCCGGCAATACTTTAAATTCTAAAACTCTTACGTCTTTTGACACAAAAATATAATCTGCAAATTTATCATTTTTTCTCCATTTAATATTGTAGTGTTTGCTTCTTGTGGCTTTTGCCTTAGACTCTCTTACCAAATTTCTGAAACCCCCTTCTTCAAACATAGCAACACTTTTAGTATCAATTGCTAGATTAAAATCGCCAGCAATTATTGCAGGTAAGTTCTGATTCTTTGCAAATGCAATAATCTTTTCCGACTGCTCCAGTCGTTCCTTTGTATCGAATTTAGCAGAAGGAGTCCAATATCCATGAAAATTTATTACAAGAAATTTATCATAAATTAAATATTGGAAATTTCTGGGAACGTCAGGCTGAATATGGCCTGGAAACTGCCTTACATCATTTTCTGAATAGTGGGTAAAAATAGAACCAGTTTTTTTTGGAGGATGAGATTTTTTCCAAAATATTGCTGGGCCATGGGAAAGGGGATAATCAACAACATATTCAAAATCTCTACCGTGATAACTTGGAGAGAAAATAAAATCAAAGTCCGATAGCTCTTTTTTTAGATCGAGCAATATGTTTGAACGGCCTCCTTTAGGTGTTATGACTGATCTGTCTGATTTATGCACTTCTTGAAGACAGAAGAAGTTGCTATCTTGCTTCTTTTCCCGTAAGAACTGAATTAATTCATCGAAAAGAATTCCACCCCAAATATTTAGATTTATTAATCTCATCCCGTTAGATATTTTATTATTTCAATCATAATAAAACAAATTATGGGTGGTATTACAAGCGGCTTTTTTGGGTGTGGCCTTGCTTCTCTTTTGGTAATGGGAGCAGTAATCGGATTGTTGAGATAGCCCATTGACAATTCAAATAAAAGAAATAAAATCAGAGTGTAATGAATTACCCCGCAACGATAGGTATAGTGGGTGGTGGGCAATTAGGAAAAATGTTGACCCTAGCCGCCAAAAAAATGGGATTTTTTGTGATAGTAACTGATCCCACCCCAAAAAGCCCCGCAGGTCAAGTTGCAGACCGCCAGATCGTAGGAGACTACAAAGATGCAAAAACAACTAGACTCCTTGCAAAGCTTTCAGATCTATTAACCGTTGAAGCAGAGTTTGTAAATGATGGAGTTCTTCAAAAAATCGCAGATAAAGGCGTGCCAGTTCATCCATCTCCAAAAACAATTGGGATTATCAAAGATAAATTAAAACAAAAAGAATTTTTGAAAAAAAATAAAATTGCGACTGCTCCCTTTTTTCCGGTCAATTCTCCGGATGATATTAAAAAAGCTTCAAAAAAATTCGGATATCCAATGTATTTAAAAGCAAGAATGGACGCATACGATGGGAAGGGAAACTATCTTATAAGTTCAGAAAAAGATATTGATAATGGACTTAAGAAATTAAAAGGCAGAAGTTTGTACATTGAGCGATTTATAGATTTTAAAAAAGAGCTTGCTGTTATGGTAGCCAGAAGTATTAAGGGAGAAGTGAAAGTTTATCCGGTTGTTGAAACTATTCATAAAGACAGTATTTGTGATACTGTTATTGCTCCTGCAAAAATTTCCCCACTTGCTCGCAAGCGCGCCCAAGTACTTGCTACAAAAACTATAAAATTACTTAAAGGCGCCGGAGTTTTTGGATTCGAAATGTTTTTGATCCCTTCGACATCCGTTCGGCCCGCTTCGCAGCGAGGCGAGCAAACTCAGGATAAAAGCTCAGGGCAAGCCAAGGTTTTGATAAATGAAATCGCTCCCAGAGTCCATAACAGCGGACATTATACAATTGAAGCATCTGTTACTTCCCAATTTGAACAGCATATTAGAGCAATTACAGGACTTCCCTTAGGCTCAACGGATATGCTTGTAAAATCTGCTGTTATGAAAAATATTTTGGGAACAAGAGAAGGAATAGGGTTTCCGCAAGGACTTGAGAGAGCGCTTAGAATTCCAGGAGTTTCATACCATTTATACGGTAAAAGGGATGGAAGAGTTGGTAGAAAAATGGGACACCTAACTGTGGTGGGAGATAGCGTTGAAATAAACTTGAAAAAAGCAAGTAGGGCCCGAAAGGCGCTAGGAATATGAAGAAACCGCAGGTTTCAATAATCATGGGTTCGGACTCGGATTTGCCTGTAATGAAAGAGGCGGCAGAGGTTTTGGACGGGTTTAAAATCCCCTATGAACTAACAATAGTTTCTGCTCACAGGACACCGAAAAGGATGTTTGAGTTTGCAACAAAGGCTCGGGAAAAAGGAGTGAAGGTAATAATTGCAGGAGCGGGAGGATCTGCGCATTTACCCGGAATGATCGCAGCAATAACGCCACTTCCCGTAATTGGAGTTCCCATAAAGAGTAAAAGTTTGGATGGTTTGGATTCTCTTTTATCAATCGTACAAATGCCGCCGGGAATTCCTGTTGCAACGGTTGCAGTAAATGGAGCAAAAAACGCAGGAATTCTGGCGGCAAGCATAGTGGGCGCAAATAATCCAAAAATTCTTGCAAAAGTTGCAAGTTACAAAAAGTTACTCGAGGGCCAAGTTTTACAAAAAGCCAAAAGACTTGAAAAGATAAAATATAAAAAATACCTCAATGAAACTAATAAAGACGGTTAATTTAAGGGGGTTTGGGAGAAAGTATTCAGGGAAAGTTAGGGATTTTTATATCGTCGACGATAAGCGAGTAATTGTAACAACTGATAGGATTTCTGCGTTTGATGTGATTTTAGGTTTAATTCCCGGAAAAGGATCAGTACTAAATCAACTGTCCGCTTTCTGGTTTGAGAAAACAAAAGACATTATCCCAAATCATCTAATTTCAGTCCCTCATCCAAACATCTCAATTGTTAAAAATGCAAAAATAATTCCAGTAGAGATGGTTGTTAGGGGGTATATAACCGGTGTAACCAATACTTCAATTTGGGGATCATATGAAAAAGGCGAAAGGATAATTTATGGCATTCGGTTTCCAGATAGTTTGCGAAAAAATCAAAAGCTTCCAAATCCAGCAATTACACCAACAACCCATCCGGAAGCGGGAAGTAAAGTTCACGACGAACGATTAACAGAAAAAGAAATTCTTCAAAGAAGAATTGTTAGTCCCAAAATTTGGAGAAAAATGAAAAAGATATCACTTGAATTGTTCGAACGAGGTACAAAAATCTGCGAAAGGGCTGGAATTATTTTAGTGGACACCAAATACGAATTCGGGCTAGATAAAGAAGGCAAATTAATGTTAATCGATGAAATTCATACTCCTGATTCTTCAAGGTTCTGGATTAAAAAAACTTATAGGCAAATACATGCAAAAGGACTCGAACCGCAGAATTTTGATAAAGAATTTTTGCGCCTTTGGTATGCAAAAAGAGGATATAAGGGGAGTGGCGTGCCACCAAAAATGCCAGCGGAATTAATAAAACAAGTAAGTAATAGGTACATTCAAATTTACAAAAAAATAACAGGTAAAAATGTAGAGTTTTCCAATAAGTTTTCGAGCTCCGAGATAAAATTGTCACTTGATAACATGGGGTAAATTTGGTTTACTTATTGGGTGTTACGTCCAGTTCTTATTTCAGTGGTAAATGATTGATTTAACGGAAGTATCGGGATTATCAGATCGAAAAATTGGGGAAAAGTGCGGCCTATTCGGGATTTACGGAAGAAAAGGCCTCCAGGCGGCAAGGTTAACGTACTTCGGACTATATACACTTCAGCACCGCGGACAGGAAAGTTCAGGGATTTCTGCATCTGACGGAAAAAACATAAGAACTCACAAAGCCTTAGGACTTGTGACTCAAGTTTATAGCGAACAAAATTTTAAAGACTTAAAAGGGCATATGTCAATAGGACACAACCGCTATTCGACTTCCGGCGGAACCCACGATTCCCACTCTCAGCCCGTAACTTCTCGCAGAGGGAATGATGACATGTTGGTTCTTGCACATAACGGAAATCTTCCAATGCATGACAATCTCTCAAAATTTTTACAAGAAAAAGGTTTTTATACGGGAGGATTAAATGACTCAGAACTCATGCATTATGTTATCAGGTACTTTTTTGTAAAAACCGGCTCTTTGGAGGAAGCAGTAAAAGAGGCCTTCCCAATGTTTGTAGGAGCATTCTGCCTTCTTGTAATGAGTAAGGACAAGATAGTTGCCGTAAGAGACTCTTTCGGTATTCGGCCACTTGCCTTAGGAAAACTAGGCGGGGGATATGTTGTTTCATCTGAGACTTGTGCAATTGACACAGTGGATGGCCGTTTTATCCGAGATATAAAGCCCGGAGAAATGATAGTTATTTCCCCAAAAGGACTCAAATCACAGCAGCTTGCAAAGCCAATTCCAAAACTTGATATTTTTGAATTTGTCTATTTTGCCAGACCTGATAGCTTTTTACTTGGCAAAAGAGTTTATGATGTCAGAAGAAATATGGGAATTGAGCTTGCAAATGAGAATCCCATAAAAGGAGGAGTTGTAATTCCTGTTCCTGATTCTTCAATTCCTGCTGCTATAGGATATGCTTATACCCTTGGGCTCCCGCTTGAATTTGGTCTTACTAAAAACCGCTATATTGGACGTACTTTTATTATGCCTGACCAGCACTTAAGGGGTATGGGAGTTGAAATGAAATTAAATCCAATTAAAGAGGTTATAAAAGGAAAAAAGGTTGTAATTATAGACGATTCTATTGTTAGAGGCACTACGTCTAAAAAATTGGTTGCAATGCTTAGGCGAAATGGTGCAAAAGAGGTTCATATTATAAGTTCCAGCCCCCCTGTTAGATTTCCCGATTTTTATGGGATTGACACACCTTCGCAGAAAGACTTAATTGGATCACATAAAAGCGTTTCGGAAATTAAAAAATTTATTGGAGCAAATTCTTTGTATTACCTCTCTTATAAAGGGCTACTTAAAGCAATAGGAATTCCTGAAGCGGATTTATGTACAGCATGTTTTACGGGAGATTACCCAATTGACATTGGCAGGAGAAAGAAAAAAATAAAATACAGCTACCAAGTTTTATGAAGCGGCTCGCGGTTTTGATATCTAACGCCGGCACAGGAACAAACCTCCAAGCAATAATTGACGCAATAAAAAGTAAAAAACTAAACGCAAAAATTTCTGTTGTTGTAAGTAGCGATAGAGATGCATACGGTTTGACTCGCGCAAAGGAAAATAAAATTCCAATTGAAATTTGTTCGAATAAAAAAAAATTATTGCCGATTCTTAAAAAATATAAAGTAGACTTTGTTTGTCTCGCTGGATGGAAGCAGATTATTTCAGATGAGGTCATTAGCGCATATCCAAACAAAATATTAAATCTGCATCCCGGCTTAATCTCCGATAAGATAGATGGTTTTGTAATTGCTCCTGATGGTTCGAAAGCACTTTGGAATAGGGGCATGTTAACAGATGTTGCAATCAAAAATTTTTTAGATAATAATGCAAGTTGGGCAGGTTCCTCAATCCATTTTCTGTCAAGTGAATTTGATTTTGGAAAAGTCCTGGACCGGTGTTTTGAAAAAATTAGAAAAACGGACAGCGTTGAAAGTTTGTATAGCCGTTTGAAAAAGAAAGAAAATGAATTATATATTCAAGTTTTAATAAAACTTTGTAATGGCAGGAAATAATAAAACAGTTTTGGTTGTTGATGGCTGGGGAAGAGGAGCAGCGCTAATTCACAAATATTCTCAAAGTCCCCAAGTTGGAAAACTTATTGCGGTTCCCGGAAATCCTTTGATGCAGATAAACTCTGAAATACCTGTTAAAATTTTTCCTCATCTCACAACAACAAGTATTAAAGAAATTATTGAAATCTGCAAAAAAGAAAAAGTGGATTTGGTTGATGTTGCTCAAGACAACGCAGTTGAGGCAGGTTTGGCAGATGCTTTAGAAGAAGCAGGAACTTCGGCAATTGGTCCTTCGAGATTGGCTGGGCAAATTGAATGGGACAAAGCCTGGGCCCGCAATTTTATGAAAAAAAATAAAATTCCACACCCCGCATATAAAGTTTTCACATCAAAAAAAAATGCAAAAGATTATATAAAGAGAGCCCCAAATAAAAAATATTTTGTAAAGGCAACGGGGCTAGTTGAGGGGAAGGGAGCCTTGCCCGCAGAAAACAAAGAAAAAGCGCTTTTGGCAATTTCAGAAATGTCTAAATTTGGAAAAGCAGGAGAAAAGTTTGTTATCGAAGATTGGCTCGAAGGTGAGGAATTCTCAACTTTTGCCATAACGGATGGAATGTCGTTTCAAATAATTGGAAGCGCTCAAGATCATAAAAGGCTTTATGACGCAGATCAGGGTCCTAATACTGGGGGGATAGGATCAAGTACACCGCCTTTGGTTGTAACAAAAAATATTTATAAACAAGAGGAGAGTATAATTAGAAAAACAATATTAGGACTAGCAAAAGAAGGGAGAGTTTATAAAGGATTACTTTATCTTGGTGCTATTGTTGTTAATAAAAAGGTATATGTAGTTGAATTTAATGCAAGATGGGGAAGTCCGGAAGCAGAAGTTTTAGTTCCCGGTATTAAAAATGATTTGTTTGAAATATCAATGTCAGTTGTAAAAGAGAGGCTTCATAAATCAAAAATTTTAACAGACAGAAAATCAAGAATTGCAGTTACCGGATCTACTAGGCCGGGAATCGAAACAAAAGAGAGAGAATTGTTTGGCCTAGAAAATGCATTAAAAATTCCTGGAATTACAATATACGGATCGCGAGTTTTTCCAAAAAAAGGAAAATTTTTCGTAACTGCAGGAAGACTTTTTCACCTGGTTGCCGAAGGTAAGAACATAATTGAAGTAAGAAAAAAAGCTTATCAAGCAATGTCAATGCTTTTTATTGAGGGAAATAATTTGCATTATCGCACAGACATTGGCTGGCGCGATATGGAAAGGGTTTATCAATAATGTCATTCTGAGTGATAACGAAGAATCTTTAAAAGATCCTTCACAATGCTCAGGATGACAATTAGGATTCATTAGCATCTATGATACAGACAATTAGAGTTATTCAAAAAAACGAAGAAGAAGATCTAAGAGGAAGCAGTATTTTTGAGGGAGTTCGATCAAATAGAATCTCAAAGGTTAGGACTGTCAAGGTTTATAGGCTTGAAGGAATAGATAAAATAAGAGCCAAAATCTTAACAGAAAAATTATTATCAGAATCCATAGATCAAATTTACACAATTAACAAACCTATTTTTAACAAGAAATCAAAAGTAGCTGAAATTTCATATAAGCCCGGAGTTATGAATCCTGAAGTCGCTTCGATTTTAAAATCTGCGAAAGATCTTGGAGTAAAACTTCAAGCCTGTGATTCTTCCTGGGAGTATGGTTTTTTTGGAAGCCTCGATAAGGAAGAAATAAGCAGTATTGTTGAAAGCTTGCGACTTTACAATCCTTTGATAGAGTACATTGTTGGGAAACCTCCAAAAACGCTTCTAACAAGAGGAAGAGTTGGGCCAACAGTAAAAGTTCGATTAAGGGATGTTGGTGATGAGCAGTTGATGGTGCTTTCAAAAGATAAGCTATTCCTAAATTTAGAGGAGATGAAAGTAATCCAAAATTATTTTAGAAAAATAAAAAGAGATCCAACAGATGCAGAGCTGGAAACTTTAGCTCAAACTTGGAGTGAGCACTGCGCTCATAAAACTTTCAAAGCAAAATTAATAGTAGATGGTAAAGTTAAAAAACCACTGATTGAACGAATTAAGAAAGAAGCATGGAAACATCCTAAAAATATAGTTTCTGCATTTGTTGATAATTCAGGGGTCATGAAATTTTTTGATGGATTTAGTATCTGCGGAAAAGTAGAGACCCACAACAGCCCATCCGCAATCGAACCTTATGGCGGAGCAATGACGGGAAGTGGCGGAGTTTTTAGAGATGTTTTAGGAACAGGACAAGGGGCAAAAGCAATTGCCTCAACCGATATTTTCTGTTTCGCGGACCCAAGTTTACTCAAAAAAGATTTACCGCCGGGATGTCTTCCCCCCGATTATTTGCTCAAACGTGTTGTAGCAGGAGTAAGGGATTACGGAAACAGAGTAGGAATTCCTACTAACAATGGATCAGTCCATTTTCACAATGACTTTCGGGCAAAACCAACTGTTATTGTGGGAGCTTATGGAATTTTTCCAACCAGGCTTGCAAAAAAGGGACAGCCCAGAACTGGAGATTTAGTTATTGCAGTAGGAAGTAGAACCGGTAGGGACGGAATTCACGGGGCGACTTTTTCCTCCGCAGAAATGACAGAGCGGACAATTTCTGTTAATTCTTCCGCAGTTCAAATAGGAAATGCTATTGAGGAAAAAAGAACTTTTGATGCAATACTTGAAGCACGAAATTTGGGGTTGATTAGAGCAATTCAGGACTGTGGTGCAGGAGGGTTTTCTTCGGCAATTGGAGAAATGGGAGAAAAAACTGGTGTCAGAGTTGATTTGTTAGTTGCACCTCTTAAATATCACGGGCTTTCTCCTTGGGAGATTTGGGTTTCTGAGTCTCAGGAAAGAATGATTCTGGCAGTCGCCAAAAAAAATGTTAAAAAAATTCTTGAAATTTGCAAAAAATTTAATGCGGAGGCTTCAGTTCTTGGAAAGTTTACAAATACTAAAAAACTTGAAGTTTACTACGGGGAAAAATTGGTAGCCGATCTTTCTATGGAATTTCTGCACCACGGACTGCCACAAAGGAAAATGACTGCCCACAATTCCTCACTCCACGATTCCCCTCTCCTTGCATCCTCTCACATTGGGAGAGGAATAAAAGGTGAAGGGCCAGAGGCCCCTAAAAATCATAGGGATTGGATTAATGTTTTTAAAAAAGTTTTGTCTCACGGAAATGTTGCGTCAAAAGAGCCGATTGTCAGGCTTTATGATCACTCAGTTCAGGGGACAAATGACCTCCAGCCATACTCTGGAGAAAAATTAGACGGGCCAAATGACGCTGTAGTTCTCCGGCCATTTTTAAACAAAAAATATGGAGTTGTAATTTCCCATGGACTAAATTCGGTTCTTAATAATATTGATCCTTACTGGGGAAGTATTTGGGCCGGAATTGAAGCACTCTCAAATTATGTTTCGGTTGGGGGAAATATTGAAGAAGCATCTCTTATTAATAATTATATCTGGCCGTTTCCTAATGAAGAATCACTTTGGTCATTAGACAAGTCGGTTGACGCAGTAGTAGATCTCATGAAGGGAATTGGAATTCCTGTGGTCTCCGGAAAGGATAGCCTATCCTCAACTTATCGAAAAGGAGACGTGGTTATAAAAATTCCGCCGGTCCTTTGCATTTCTGTTTTTGGAAAAATTCCTGATGCCACTAAAACCATAACGTCAGATTTTAAAAAAACCGGTTCGGTAATTTGTTTGGTAGGCAGTTTGGACATTGACTCAATGGGGGGATCAGTTTACTTCGATATTAAAAGCCTGCTGGGAGCAAAAGTGCCAAAAGTTGATTTGAAAGAATTTAAAAAAATTGCAAAGACAATTTATAGAGGAATTCAGAACGGAGAAATTTTATCTGCTCACGATATTTCTGAGGGAGGGCCAATTTCCGCAATTTTTGATATGTGTGTTGGAGGAGATATGGGAGCAAATTTGAAGTTACCAAACAGTAAGAGATTGGATTATTTTCTTTTTAATGAAACCACAGGAACATTTATTGTTGAGGTTGAGAATGAGGAATTAGCAAAGAAACTTTTTCAAGGCGTCCCCTTGAAAATTATCGGAAAGACGCAGAAAGAAAAGCGCATTGAAGTTCGAAATTCTCAAAAAGTATTTAGTGCGGATTTATATGAATTGAAAAGAGCATGGAAAGCTCCTATGCAACGACTATTTGCATAGTCGAAATAAAAAATCAAAAATAATATCTAAAAAATAAAATGAAAGATTTGAGATTTAATTTATTATTTTTAATATGAATAAAAAGCCTAAGGCTTTGATACTAAAAGCAGACGGGATTAACAGAGAAGAAGAAATGGTTTTTGCATTTAATATTGCGGGTGCTGATGCAAAGCTAGTTCACATCAATGATCTTCGTTCCAAAAATGAAAAACTTGGAGAGTTTCAAATCTTGGGAATTCCCGGAGGATTTGCGTATGGAGATGATGTAGTTGCAGGAAAAGTTTTGGCAGTTGAAATGATTTCTTATTTGGGAGAAGAACTTCGAAAGTTTGTGGAGCGATCAAACACCGCAATAATTGGAGTTTGCAATGGATTTCAGGTTTTGATCCGGACCGGTCTTGTTCCGTTTGGAAATGTTGGAAATATGGATGCAACTTTAACGAATAACGATTCAGGGCATTTTGAATGCAGATGGATAAGAGTGAAAGTTGAGAAAGGTTCAAAATCCAATTTTTTGACTGGAATGGAAAATGAAATAATCTGGTATCCGGTGGCGCACGGGGAGGGAAAGTTTTTCGCACGTCCTAATGTTTTATCGCAAATTGAAAAAGATAATTTAGTCGCATTTCGTTATGTTGATGAGAAGGGTTTGCCAACGCAGAAATATCCTGATAATCCAAACGGATCCATAAATGCAATTGTCGGAATCTCAGATGAAACCGGCCGCGTTTTAGGTCTTATGCCACATCCTGAATGCTTTGTTCGCATAGAGCAACACCCTAACTGGAGAAGAGAGGCTGTGAAAAAACCCGCCCGCCACGCAAGCCAGCTTGCTGGCGTTGCGGGCAGGCCTCAAGGCCTTCCCCTTTTTGAAAATATTGTTGACTTTGTTAATCAATGAAGAAAATTACTTATTATCAGGTGGGGGATAATTATGATACAAAAGATCCGGTTAAGAAATTATTTCAAGAAGCCGCGCTTGCCACAGGAAAAAATTTAAAATCCCACAAGTTTGAAGAGGTTGAAGACAGCCGAGGAGAATCCGCATATGTTTGGTCCCTCGGCTCCGCTCGGGATAAAAAGCAAGGTCCTTTTCTTGCATCTGTTATTGAGGGGCTCGGGACAAAGAATTTAGTAGCAGATGGGATGAGAAAAATCGTAGATCCTGAGCGAAGTCGAAGGACTTATTATGATGTTGTTGCCCATGACACTGTAGCTACTATAATTAATGATTTGGTGTCTGTTGGTGCAACTCCGCTAGTTCTTCATGCATACTGGGCAATTGAAGATAATGATTGGTTATATGATAAAGAAAGAATGACAGATTTAATTACTGGTTGGAAAAAAGCTTGTGATATTGCCGGAGTTTCTTGGGGAGGGGGAGAGACACCAACACTTAAGCAAATAATAGAAAAAGGGACTGCTGAGTTTGGCGGCTCTGCTGTTGGAATTATTCGTAACAAAAAACATTTAATCACAGATAAAAAACTCCGAGCAGGGGACAGGATAGTTTTAATAAAAAGCAATGGAGTAAATGCAAATGGAATTTCGCTGGCTAGGGCTGTTGCAAAAAAACTGCCAAAAGGATACGCAGCAAAGTTACATAATGGAAAACTGTATGGAGAAAGTTTATTAACTCCCTCAAACATCTATGCAAAAGTTGTCCAAGATTTGCAAAAAGCAGGAGTTGACATTCATTACATTTCTAACATCACGGGACATGGAATTAGAAAAATCATGAGAGCTCGTCCGAGTTTTACATATGTTTTGGAAAAGATATTTAAACCCCAACCTGTATTTGAATTTATTGCCGAACATGCAGGATTGGATGATACAGAAATGTATGGAACATATAACATGGGACAGGACTATGCTTTGTTTATTTCGCAAAAAGACGTTAATAAATGTTTGAAAATTATCAAAAAGAATAAGTTAGTGGGTTTGGACGCAGGGTATGTAGAAAAAGGCTCCAAGCAAGTAATTATGAACCCAAAAAATTTGGTTTACAGCGGTGAAACTCTTGATTTGAGATAACACAATAGTTTATACTTCTTAGATTCCGTGAACAGAAAATTCCTATCGTTAATTATTGTTGCATTGATTTTCCTTCTAGGCTTTGTTTTCCTCAGGGGCTCAGCAAGTAATCCAATTTCAAAAGTTTTGCAAACCGATATTCCAAACAATATGGGTGGGGAGCTTGTGGCAGAGCCCCATGAGCTGTCAATAGATTATTTTAAAAGTCTTGATTTTCCGGGAAGCGATCTGGTTATTGAGCAAACATTGGCCCCGGGTTCGAATTATCAGCGCCACATTGTTTCATACCGCTCGGAAGGATACAAAATTTATGCGCTTTTAACGGTTCCAAATGGAGAAGCGCCTACCGGTGGTTTTCCTGCAATAGTTTTTAATCATGGGTATATCCCTCCTGCACAGTACCAAACAACAGAGCGCTACGTTGCCTATACAGATGCATTTTCAAGAAACGGATATGTTTTACTTCGTCCGGATTACAGAGGGCATGGAAATTCTGAGGGAGAGCCAACAGGAGCGTACGGGTCAAACGGTTATGCAATTGATGTTTTAAATGCGTTTTCCTCGCTTCAGAAACATTCGCAAGTTAATCCCGACAAAATTGGTATGTGGGGGCATTCTCTCGGTGGATTTTTAACTCTTCGGGCCATGGTGGTTAATCCCGATATTGCGGCAGGAGTTATTTGGGCAGGAGTTGTAGGAAGTCATCAGGATTTATTCGAGAGGTGGAGAAGGAGGGCACCATCCGGAGCCCTCTCTGCATCCGGCACCCCTTTGACTCCATCAACAAGGGGTGGAAGCTGGAGGCAAACTCTGCAGGCGCAATTCGGAACGCCGGAAGAAAATCCGCAGTTTTGGAATTCTCTTTCGGCAAATTCTTATCTTTCAGATATTTCAGGGCCGGTTCAACTCCATCACGGCACAGCAGACTCATCAGTTCCTGTAGAATTTTCGGAAAAATTGGAAGTTCAGTTAAAAGCCGCAGGTAAAACTGTCGAGTTATACACTTACGAAGGTGATGATCATAACATCAGTTCAAATTTTAATTCAGCAGTCCAGCGCTCGGTCGAATTCTTCGACAAATACCTCAAGTGACTTTTTTCAAACTTGTCCTTGACATTAGAATAAATGTGTTGGTATAGTTAAATTATGCTATGTTAATTGGAATTAAAGACATTTTTGGATCGAGCATCTCCTCTTCCTAGGGGAGGTTGACTTAGTCTAAAAAAGTCTAGTCAAAAACAAGCCTCCCCAAAGGGAGGTTTTTTCGTGGGGAAAATATGAGTGTTGAACCAGAACCAAGAATAACAGGAACAGATGCTTCGAGATCTATTTTAGCTCATCCTAGTCCCGATGGATCACAACCAGGGAGCGCAACCGAATATGATAGAGCTAAATTTGTCGTTGAGAATGGAGTCACTCGCGTCATACTTCCAACGGCCATTCTTCCTATGGTTGGAGGCGACGGATGGGAAAGACCAAGGGTTGTGGGAGAAGGACAAAGCGCATTTTTATTAAGATTATCAGATGAAGGTGGTAATGGTAGATCACAAAATGGAGACCAAACGGGAGAATTCGTAGTCCTTCATTCTGACGAAGTGAAATTTACCATGCATTGGAAATATCCAATAGAGGCAAAGCGTGAAGAAATAAGAAGATTAAGAAAAGATGGCTATACCATTATTAACACAAGGATCAGAGATTTTGGATATTCAACCAGATTTTTAGCGGTAAGGGAAAGAAGGGAATGGGAGTAAAACACTACCTGCCTTGATACCAAACTTATTGGTTAGGTGATTTCTGTGTGGGGAGGGTTTTCAAGTGTTTCATTAATTTTGTCTATTATTTCTTCAGGGTCAGTCGATGGTTTGAAAAGAAAATAAGATGGACTATCTTTGGTGATGTGGCTAAGGATTTCGTCATTAGGATCAAGGTTGGTGAGTATAATAATTGGGACTTTTTTACCCCATTCGTCTTTTCGAAGTTCCGCCATTACGCTCAAGCCATCCATTTTGGGCATTTTTATGTCCAGGAGTATAAGAGAGGGTTGATTTTCAAGGGCCATTTTTAAGCCCTGTTCACCGTCCTTTGCCCAAGTTGCGCTGTAACCTTCACCCAGGAGTCTGGTTAAGTATACCTCTGCTTGGGTTTTGTCGTCCTCAATCAGCAAGACTTTGGCCATCACAGCAAATATATGCCGTAATTAAGCATTTGTCAATTACGAAATCCCCAGCATTGACGTAAAGTCAAATTGAGTTTTTTTGTTAAATTACCCGTATAGCTGGCTATGAGTTCCAAGAGCTACAAAAGTAATTTCTAGTTTATCATTTGTTCTTTTTTCCCGGTAAACTGCACGCCAATCTCCTGTTATATTAATACTTCTTAATCCTTTATAATTTCCCGCCAATGAGTGATTCTTTAATAGCGGATGATTGTGATTTTGTTCAAAAATCTTTAAACGCTTATGAAATGATACTTTAATTTTTTGATTTGATTTTGTATACTGCTTGCGAAAGCGGGGACTAAACCTTATCTCCATTTATATATTTAGCATTTGGATCATTTAGCCATTTAAGTGCATCTTCCGCATTATCAAAACCAGGAGAGACTCTTCCTGCCTTTATATCTTTTTTAGACTCCTTAATTGCATCAATAAGATACTTGGTAGGTTTTTCATCTGTAGTAAAATGTACAGCCTTTGTTTTTACCAAGTGTTTTAAATATCCGTTAATGAGAGCACTAAGGCTAAAGCCAAGTTCTTTTGCTACAGCCTGAGCTTTTACTTTAGTCTCTGGATTTGTTTTTATATTTATTACTGCTGTATTCATAAATTTAGTATATACTTTGTATACATTCTTGTCAACAACCCCCAGCCTTTCAGTTTGAGTTCCCACATGTCAAGTGGGAAGCTACTCTCGGGATTTAAATTAGAAGAGTGAATACCCCAGCCTTGATCCCGTAAGAATCCAATTCATTGAAAAGTTGGCAGCGGGGCTGACACAAAACATCGTAGTTTTCCAACCTCAAAAATGCTAAGATTTTTAATATGGCGAAAAAGAAAAGGCTCAGAGTATATGCTTTTATTGATAGTCAAAATTTAAACTTAGGAACGAGTAAGGATATCTATAAAGGAAGAAAAAGAACATATAAAGGTTGGGAACTGGATTTTAAAAAATTCAGGAGATATTTGTCCGATAAATTTCGTGTTCAGAAAGCGTTTTTATTCATAGGTTATATTAAACAAAATGAGAAAATGTACCGACAGCTCAAATCATATGGTTACGATTTGGTTTTTAAACCTACAGTTAGAGATAGCTTTGGGAAAGCGAAGGGAAATATTGATGCAGAGCTTGTGCTTCATGCGGCAAAAATTCAATATGATAAATATGATAAGGCGGTCATAGTTTCAGGAGATGGAGACTTTTATTGCTTACATGAATATCTATTAAAAAACAGAAAGCTGTTAAAGATAGTTATTCCAAATAGAAAATCAGAATCTTCATTGCTCAATCCGTTTCAGGAATATAAGATGTTTTTGATCCGGGATAAAGATAAAGTCGAAAAAAACCATAAAAAACGGGAGGCGTAGCAAATAGACACATAGTCTATTGGTCGTATTCTCCCTCGTGATTAACTCTATATTATCGAATTAGTACGATTTTGTCAACAACCCCCCTTGACACAAAGCCTGTGATAAAATAATAAGGAAAGATTGATAATATGAAAATTCGTTACGATTCAAAGGCAGACGCATTATATATAGAGTTGACTAAAGGAAAATATTCGAAGAGCAGAAAAATTTCTGATGCAGTTGTGGTGGATGAGGATAAGAAGGGAAAAGTTTTAGGAATTGAAATTTTGGACGCAACAGAGAATATTAACGCGTTTGACCCTAATACTATAAAATTTTCCGCCCAAACCTCATAAGCCCCCAGCCTTGATCCTGAGCTTGTCGAATGGGTTGACACAAAGTTGGTATAATTTTATTATGGAAAAACATATGCTAATATGGTAATATATTTATGAATACGTCTTTTGAGTGGGACGATGAGAAAAACGCACGGAATTTACAAAAACACGGCGTTGATTTTAGGACTGCTCAATACGCATTTCTTGATCCCAAACGTGTAATTGCGAGAGACGCTTTGCATAGTAAAGCGGAAAATCGATATTATGTTTTTGGAAAAGTGAAAGGAGGTGTACTTACTGTCCGTTTCACATACAGAAAACCCCGTATTCGGATAATCGGTGCAGGGTATTGGAGAAAAGGAAGAAAAATTTATGAAAAAGAAAATCAAATACAGTAACGAACCAATTGAAGCGCGGGTAATAAGTGATTTTTTACCCAGTCCTGAAACTCTCGTACTTAGGGAGAAGAAAAAAAGAGTAACTTTAACGCTTTCTGAGAAGAGTTTGAACTTTTTTAAAGGAGCTGCTAAAAAACACAATGCATCTTATCAGGCAATGATAAGAAGACTTCTCGATTATTACGTTGCCAACCAGAGAAGTTAAGCTATAAAATCTCCCCAGCCTTGACACAAAGCCAGTTAAGTCTTCTGTTATAATCGGTTAATGATTATTACCAAATCAAAGCCCTACACAAAAGAAGAGATTGAAAAACTTAGAAAGGAGTTTGATGTTTATATAAAAACAGTGATTGATGTGAAAAGAAAAGTTTGCTCTGCGGGATGTAACAGGCATTTTGAATCTGAGAAGATACTTCTTGAGGACGGTTCGGTACAAAGCGATCTTTGGGGAGGGGGGATTGATCTTGAAACAAAAATAATTGATTTTAATTCGTTTATAAATATCAGACCAAAAGATGGAAATACCAGCAATGAAATACAAAGTGCTAAAATAAGAGATGAATACGAAAAGCTGACTATTTTTTTCTTTTCAGAAATTCTATGAAAAATAAAATTGCATTAGAATCAATGGCCATGGATCTTAAAAGGGTGGCTTTAGGATATCACAACAATTCACTGCGAATGGCGCAGAGGTTCCATCAGGAAGCGCTTGTGCGAAAAAGGGAATTAAACTTAAAAGAGATTAAGCCATATCTCCGCTCGGTTTTAAAAAAAACAGAAAAAGTTAATACATCAGACGAAGCATTGATGCTGTCCATTCTTATCCAAAACTACACCCGCAAATTTTTATAAACTCCCCAGCCTTTATCCTGAATTTAAGAAGGGTTGACACAAAACATCGTAGTTTTCCATCCTCAAAAATGCTAAGATTTTTAATATGACGAAAAAGAGAAGGCTCAGAGTATATGCTTTTATTGATAGTCAAAATTTAAACTTAGGAACGAGTAAAGATATCTATAAAGGAAGAAGAAGAACATATAAAGGTTGGAAACTGGATTTTAAAAAATTCAGGAGATATTTGTCTGATAAATTTCGTGTTCAGAAAGCGTTTTTATTCATAGGGTTATATTAAACAAAATGAGAAAATGTACCGACAGCTCAAATCATATGGTTACGATTTGGTTTTTAAACCTACAGTTAGAGATAGCTTTGGGAAAGCG
>JACPLG010000004.1 GCA_016186625.1 Candidatus Levyibacteriota bacterium | reverse complement strand
ATATCCATCTCCATGCCAGCCATCTGTAGCTGTCTGTGGAGAACCAGGAGCTGCGCCATCCCATCTATAGCCATTCCTATTAAATTTTCCATCATTATTCTCTGTCTCCATAACTACACTTCCACCTGACTCTATGAAGGCTGAAACTTGACCAGAAGGTGGAGTTGGGCTGGGAGTAAGGTCAGGAGAAGGAGTGACATCAACAAAAACTATATGCTTCCCACCGGAAGCCAAAGTATCAGATTGAATTATAACGCCATCAGCCGACAAGGTACCGCCCTCGGCCTCTAATTTATCAGGCTCGGCTGCCCGTCCTCTTTGTTCCTGCTGCTGTTTGACAAGATAGATTGTCAGAGGAAGCACAACAACAATCAGTATTATTCCTGCTAAGATTAATAACCTTTTCTTTCTGTTTTTTAATAAAGAGTTGTTGTTATCCATGTTAATCACCTAAAACTACAGAAATTTCCGCTAGGAAAGTTGTAAGATCATCCTGGTTAACATTTCCATCATCTGAAATATCAGCGCTTGATTTTTTTGCTGGATCTGCGCAGTTTTTCGCAGGTTCAAGATCAGAGAAACAGTCAAGCAATACATTCCAGTCAAGGACTGAAAGAAGTCCATCCCCGTTTGAATCTCCTGCAATAAGTGCTACCTGAGGCATATTATTTTCCGATCCGCTATTTATAGTAATTATACCCCCAAGCTGTCTTTTGAGAAACTTGTCAGTTTTGATCTTAACCAAATAATCTCCTGAAACAAAGGGAACATTTGGATCTAGAATTACTTTTCCGCTGAAATCTCCGGTTGTTTTTGAAAAAACAATATTACCCTGCCCTGAGGTTACTAAAGATCCTTCTGAATCATATATTTCAGCAACTAGACTCTTAACAGGAGTAATTGGATTGGGGTTTCCCTGCAAAGTGGGATTTGAGCTGGCTCCGCCTGATCCTATGCCGTGGAGTTTAACAGAGCTGAAATTGAGTACAGTTGCGGTTCCTGGTAGGGGCGTTGGGCTTGCCCCTCCAAAAAGTCCTCTCTGGCTCTCCACAGGCCCTTTGTCAGATGGGGTAGGAGGTTGCCATGCAGCATCTTTTGTTAAGACTATCTTATCAACTACTGCTCCATCTTCTCTCATCCAGATATGGAATGTATGGATACCCGCTGTATCTATTGTAATGCTTGCACGGGTAGCACTGTCTTGAGATTTCTCAGAGTACCATCGCCATATTGTATTAAGGCCTTGATAGCCCCTAAAGTATGTACGAAGATTTGAAGAGTTTGTCTGTGTTACGGCGTCAAGTCCTGCATGAATAGAATTGGTATCAGCATCTACTCCTGAAGACCTAGTCCAGATATAGTAGGTACCTGCCTGTGTAAAGTTAATATTGTATATCATCTCAGGAGAGTTGGAAGGAACACCCGAACTATTTAGTAAGGCTACAGATCCAACGTTGGGAAGAGCCTTTTTAGCTCTGTCGCCTGAAAAATTATCTAGCGTAGTATCATTCTGCCATCTTTGCTCAGTCCCATCATGAGTGCGTGAAATATTCCGATCATGGCTTTCTGCCTCCATAACAACTCTACCATTTGACTCAATAAATGCTGAGACTTGGGAAGAAGGAGCAGGGGTTAATGTTACATTTGGTTCAGGACTTGGCGTAACTGTTGAATCCGCCGGACAATTATCTCCGAAATCGGCGGGAACACAAGTTGGATCTTGAGTCAAAAGAAGCTTGTCAACACTAACTCCTGGGTAGGTTCTAGCCTCGCTACCTCCAATAAGAGTTATAACATGATTTCCAGAGGTTAAATTGACATCAATTTTACTTGATGTATCTGCGTTCTGGTAATCTACCCAAGTCCAGTCGTTTGATGAAATATTTCCCGAACCCCCAACTTTAACAGGACAATTATCGTCAATTTGAATATGGAAGGCATTACTACCGGTTGTATTTCCCGCCTTCATTCTGCTCCAGACCCTGTAAGTCCCCTCAGATTTTAAATCTGTTGCGAGAGTAACTCTTCCTCCTTGAAGAACAACCGCTGGACAGGCAGTGTTTTGAGCGCTAGTGTTTCTGGCCCCCAGGAAAACTATTGATATTAAAAGTATAAATATCCCTTGTAGTAAAAATATTTTTTTCTTCATAATTCGACTCTGCTCATTATGACCTCTTCGAGTCTGAGCCTCAGAGCCGATGGCCTGAGCTTGTCGATTGGGTCATTTATTCTCCTCTCTGGACTGATAATTCTCTTAAGAACAAGTTGTAATCATCAAAATCTACCCGACCGTCATCCGAAAGATCTGCCTGGTCTTTCTTAGTTGTATCACAATTTTTCGCGGGCAACAAATCGCTGTAGCAGTCCATAATTAAGTTATAATCCAAAATCGATAGAGAGTTATCGTTATTGACATCTCCAGCAATTAAGAAAGCTACCGGAGCATTATTAGTCTGCCCTTTAACCAAATTCAAAAATCCCGGTAGCTGGCGTTTTAAATAAGAAGGAGTTTTTATCTTGATGGTATATTTCCCGGAGGCAATTGTGTCTGGAAGAGATATTAATCCGTCAAAAGTTCCGCTCTGGGGGCCACCATATACTATACCTCCCTCAACTTTACTAACCAAAGTTCCCGAAGCATTATAGATCTCAACAGTAAGACTTCTTTCTGGGCGCAGGGGGTTTAATGTCCCTTCGCTGTTTGGATTGGGATTGTCTCCTCCTTTTCCAATCCCATGCAATTTAAGGCCGGTGAAATAAAGTAAAGTTGAACCGGTCTGAGGTGGGGTGGGTGAGGGCGCGGCAGGCGTTGGGCTGGGTTCAGGCGTTGGACTTGGATTAACCGGTGTAGGACTTGGTTGTTCAGGAGTAGGCGAAGGCTCTGATGTGGGTTCATTAGTCGGAGCAGCGTTAATTTCAACAGCTGCAGGAGAGGTGGCTGAGAGCACGCTAACGTTACTTGTGTCTTGGGAAGCAATTGAGTAGATTAGGCTTTCCGGACCAAATGAAATAGATGAAGTAGCATTCTGGGTCTGCGATACTCCTATAAAATTAAGAGTAAAAGCCTTACTACTTGTCTGGATTACTTTTGTTGAATCAGGTCCAACTGACAGGGTGATTAAAATTCTCCCCTGTGAATAAATTGGCCCCTCAACAACTACCGGGAAAACTTCACTATTTACCACTATCTTATTATTGGGATCAAGCTCAACTTTAGTAGGATCATATAGAACTTCTATTTTTGCAAGCGAAACAAGATTATTTCCGGGGTTAACCATAACATCCAACGAGAAACTTTGTCCAACAGAGGCTGATATTGGACTAGTTGCGCTACTTTCCGGAGCAAATGATAGAGAGGTGGACTCTGTTGCCCTGGTTCTTGTTTCCTGTCTTTCCTTAACTGCTAGGAGAATTAGAGGAAGAGCTATAAGCTGAATTCCAATCGTGATTAAAATCAACTTATGCCGAAGGATTGCCTCCATACTATTAAAGTATGAGAAATTTATGCTTTTGTCAAATGAAAATAGGATTTATCTTTGTAGTTGGACTCTTACCCTTGCAATACCTTTTCCTAAAAGATGCTCAACTCCTGGCCCGTGGCTTCTTCTGCTGACTGTCTGCCTGGGGTCAATAGGCATTGTTCGGAGAGCTGGTCCACGAGGGGAGAGATCAAAAGAACCTGGACTTAGTGGATTTTCTTTACGGCCTGATAAAAGTTGTCTTAAATTTTCACCGCTATAGTGTGTAGTGGAGAGTATCTGGTCACCCTCAGCGCCAAAATGAGTAAGAAATCTATGTCTTGGCCCAAGCGGATTAAGAGAAGATAACATTCCCGGCTCTTGTAGCGTTGCTGTTCCTGTGCCCGCACGTACATAGAATTGCATTTCGGGCGTACCACCAAGTATCCTATGTCTAATACCTAGAGCAATTCTAGATAGCTCAAAATCGGTTAGTTTTCTTCCTAGTTTATGCACTGATTGCCTAATCTTTGATTTTACAACGCCCCAGGCAACCCAAAAATCCCAAGATGCTTCATGGTATCCAATATAGAGACCGCTTCCAGTAACAATATCTCCGCCACCAAGCATTCTACAAACATCCACCATAAGCTCATGTGCGCCAATCTGATCTAACCTTTCACTTAGAAGTTGAATTTCCAACTGCCTTCTGTATTCCCTATCGGCATGTTCCAACTCCTGGGCTGCAGTTGCTGCATTTGAGCGTAAATGCCCAACAGTTTCCTCAGCTGCTTTAAAAGCCTCAGCTCTTTTTATATCTCCTTCTTCTCCGGCAATAAGTCTTTTGAATGTTTCTCTTTCCTGAACCATAAGGCGGCTATTATATACTATAAGACGTTTTTATGCAAGTTAAATAAAGGGTCTGTAGTACCCTTGATTTTTAGGAGGAAGAAGCCTAGCCAATCGAAGCATCATCCTATCAGTGAGTGTGGGCACTAGTTTTTCTCTTCCCGGGGCTTTTGCTTCTTTCTCCTGTTCTTGTAGGACGTCTTCCAGTGAAAACAACTGCCCCGGAATTACTCTGACTTTTGTATAAGGAGGTACAATTCGTCTCGTATCAGGAGGAACGAGGGCAATCGGAAACATAAGGGCATTTCTTCTGGACATTCGCATAATACTATCAAGTCCTTCGTGCGCTTTTAAAAGTTTGCGATTAGGACTCCTTGTTCCTTCTGGGGCAATCATCAAAACACTTCCAGGTTTTCTAAGCCATTCAATCGCATCTTTCATTGCTTCCAAATTAAATCTGCGGGGAGATTTCCCAGCTATTGCTTCCGGGTTCTTCGTGTAGTGCTCAAGTTCTTCAGGAATATCTTGAATAACGGGTATAATACTAAATCCCTTTGCCTGACGTACATGATCAATTACCAAGGAAATTAATTTATTACGTGCCGGATCAATGTATTTAAGAGACGCAACTCCGCCAACTCGATCAAGAGTAGTTAAATTTTGTTCAATTACATGTCCGATTATTGTAGTGTCAAGTCGATCGAAGTGATTGACTATAATGATAAGAGAACCACCACCATCAGCCAAATGATCTTTGGCATCTCCGAAATAGTCTTGCGGATCATCAATCTCATGGCGAACAGTGAAACGTGTTAATTCCCACGCGGCCCTACTGGCGGTTCTGCCTATAACTTCTCTTTTCGGGATACGAGCAGCAATTCGACCGATTGCTTCTTTTCGACTCATTTAAACTTGAAGCTTGATTCCAGGGCTCATTGTAGATTTGAGAACTACTTTTTGAATTCTGTCTTTTTTAATAGCTTCAATTATTGTTCTTATATTTTCGGAAAGTTTTTCATCTCCAAACGACATTTTTCCAACAGTAAGATGTATTACAGGGATTTTGCTTTCTGTTTTAAAATTTACTTGTCCGCCCGCAAATTTCTTTGCAGCTTCCTCGGGACTGTCAGAAATAGTGCCGTTCTTGGGATTTGGCATAAGCCCTTTTGGCCCTAAGACTTTTGCAACTTTTGCAAGACGGGGCATCATGGAAGGAGACGCGATCAAAACATCAAAATCAATTTTGCCCTGCCTGCCCTGTCCTGCCGGCAGGCGGGCGGCAGGCAGGCCTTTTTCAATTTGTTCGATGAGTTCATCCGAGGCAACGGCGACCCTAATCTCTTTTCCGCTGCCATGAGGTAGTTTGACTACACCATTTATACCAGACTCCGTTGTGTTGACATGTAGTTCCACTGTCTCATCAAACTTGGCAAGATGCACTTTTTTCAAAAGTTCAAGGGCTTCGGTTAGGGAATAACTCTTGTTTTTATCAATTTCTATGACTTTTGCGCTGTATCTCGCAGAACGGGATTTAGCCTTTGAAAATTTAGATTTCTTCTTTTTCTGAGTTTCAGTTTGTTTTTGCCCATCCGCTGACTTGTCCGCCAAAGCTTTAGCGTCGGTGGAAGCCCAAGCGAAGGTGGATGTCTCAGCGATTGCAGGCTTTTGAGCTTCCAAGGCCTCCAGCTCTCCCTCGGTTGGTCCAACCACGACAACCCTTTCTCCTCCCCCCATTCCGGGAAGATGAGTTTTCTTGGCCGCTTTTGCCTCTTTTTTCTTTTTGGCGGCCTTTTTTTCTCCCTGCTCAGCCTCTTCAATTCCGATTGTTTTAATCCTTATTTTACCCATATAATGATTTAGACGGATTTTAAAAACAGATTCACGCGGATCCGCGTTTATCCGCTATCAATCTGTGAGAATCCTTGGGAGAATTTACTCAATTCTTACTCCCATCGATCTTGCCGTACCCTCTACTATCTTGACAGCCTCATTAAGATCTTCTGTATTTAAATCGTCCATTTTTGCTTTAGCAATTTCTTGTGCCTGAGTTTTGGTTATGACTCCACCTGGTTCTTTGCCGGGATTATTAGAGCCACCACGTCCTGTTGCTTTTTTTATCATCTCAGCAACAGGAGGCTTCTTTGTAATAAATGAAAAAGTCCTGTCCTCATAGACTGTGATAACTGCCGGAATTATTGTTCCTTTTGAGTCCTTAGTTTTCTCATTAAACGCCTGGACGAATTCCATAATAGGAAGTCCGTGCGGGCCCAGTGCCGTTCCAACAGGCGGAGCAGGAGTAGCCTGCCCGCCAGCTATATTAATCTTAATTATGGTCTTGATCTTCTTAGCCACATTTCTCCTTTCAGTCGCAAATCCGAAATTCTAAATCCGAAACAAATTCTAATTTTTTAAATTCGAATTTTTGAAAATTGTTTCGAGTTTCGAAATTCGTGCTTCGAGATTATAGCTTGTTTACTTGTAAAAAATCCAGCTCAACTGGTGTTTCTCTGCCAAAAATTGAAACCAAGACTTTTAACTTTCCTTTTACTTCATCTATCTCATCAATTGTTCCCAAGAAGTCAGCAAATGGCCCGTCAACTATTTTTACAGCCTCACCAAGCGTAAAAGAAGTCTTGTAAAGCGGCTCTTCTGTGTCCATAAATTTTTTAATTGCTTCAACTTCTTTGTCTGAAATTGGAGTCGGCTTATTTCCGGTGCCTATAAATGCCGTAACGCCTTGGGTTGTTCGGATGAGAAGCCAGGATTCGTCAGTTAGAATCATTTTTACCAAAACATAGCCCGGGAATATTTTTTCTTTAACTGTTGCTTTTTTACCCTGGGAGACTTTGATTGTATTTCTGGTGGGGACTATAATATCAAATATCCGGTCCTCAAAACCTAGAGACTGCACCCTTTGTTTGATTGATTTTGCAACTTTGTTCTCATGCCCCGAATAGGTGTGGACTATATACCACTTTGCACTCGCAGAAGCCACAGAATTGTCCACTGAGCTCACAGAACTTTGCTTAGTTTCTTTCTGTGCTTCTGTGGATTCCTCTGTGGTTTCAGTGGCTGCAGGCTTCTCGTCCACAGTTTCACTAGCCTCATCCAAGACTTCTTCTGCTTGATCATCTCGTTTTTTATTTAGATCATCATTCATGGTTATTTTATTATCAAATCCATTCCTTTTGTAAAGATAAAGTCGAGTCCTCCCAGAAAAACGCCTACAATTGCACTTATAATAAGCACTGAAATGGTAAGCCTCATGATTTCAATTCGCGTTGGCCACTTGACTTTTTTAAGTTCATCCAAAGCTTGTTTTACAAAAGTTACAGGAGGAGTCGCCATTTATTTTAAATCCGCCAACTCTGGCGGATAATTACCAAACATTGTACCAAATTTTAGGCTTTATGTAAAGCCTAAAATTGCTCAGAGCAAACAGTCTACAGACTACGGCAGAAGTTGCTAACAACTTTCTGTCTACAGCCTGCAGCATATTGATTCTGTAGTCCGTAGTATGTATGCTATTCGCAAGCACATGTCTTTTAGGTTCGAAAAATTAACTGTTTGGCAAGACGCCAGAAAATTTATTGGCTTGGTTTATAAACTTTCCTTCAGAGGAAAAATTTGGATTAACAAATCAAATAAGGCGCGCAGCTATTTCGATAGCGCTAAACATTGCTGAGGGATCAGACAAAAAGTCGGATGCTGAATTTAAAAGATTTTTGAGAATGGCAATCGGTTCTTGTGAGGAAGTAATTACAGGATTTTATATTGCATTAGACCAAAAGTATGTTCCTGAAAAAGATTTTGATATAATCTATGAACAAGCTAATATGCTAGTGGCTAAGCTTAATGCGTTAGTTAAAAGCTTGAATAAATGAGCCGTAGTCAGTAGTCCGTAGACTATTTGCAAATTATGAAGAAAATAAGAAAAGCAGTAATTCCGGCAGCGGGTTTTGGTACCCGCTTTCTTCCCCAGACAAAAGCCATGCCCAAGGAGATGCTTCCAATAGTGGACAAGCCCGTTATCCAGTATGTTGTTGAGGAACTGGTGGATGCGGGAATCACGGATATAATTTTGGTGACAGGTTACCACAAGAGAACAATTGAGGATCATTTTGACGCAGCCAATCTTGACCTAATTGAAAATCTTAGACAGGGAGGAGAAAAAAAGAGACCCCTTCTTGAGGCAGTTGAGCGAATTTCTAAAATGGCCAACTTTATTTATGTGCGCCAAAAAGGCCCATATGGAAACGGAACGCCCTTAGTAAATGTACGCCACCTGATTGGGGACGAGCCTTTCATCTACACTTTTTCAGACGATTTTATTGTAGCAAAACCGTCAAGATTCAAGCAGATGCTTGCGGTTTATGAGAAATACAAAGCACCGGTTATGGGAAGCATCAGAGCTAGGTCTGAAGCAGATTACGCAAGGTATGGATTTGCAGGCGGAGACGAGTTGGGCGACGGAGTGATTGATGTTAAGGTGTTAATTGAAAAGCCCGGAAAAGAGAATGCGCCCTCAGATCTTGCAACGGTTTCGGGATCTATTTTTACTCCGGACATATTCAATTATCTGGATCAGATTCTCGAAAACCTGGGGGAGGGAGCAGAGTTTTATTACAATGACGCTTTGAAACTGATGTTAAAAGATGGAAAAAGAATTTTGGCAACAGAGATTAAGGGAGGTCGCTATTATGATACAGGAAATAAGCTCGAATATATGAAGACAAGCATTGAGCTTGCCCTTGAGCACCCCGAGATTAACGGAGAACTTAGGCAGTTCCTCAAAAATCTCAAGCTTTAGCTTGAGAAATTGTTCGATTGTTAAATTGTTCTATTGTTTCTCTAGACAAAGCAGTTTAGCAATGAAACAATGAAGCAATGAATAAACTTCTAAGAACTGGCATTTTTATTTTATTTCTATTCTTAATCTTCTCAATTCTGGTAAGTTTAAACATGTTCTCAGACCTGGATTATCAAACAACTCTATTTCTTCAAAAAACTATACCAGACTTTATAATAACTCCGTTTTCAGTCTTTAGCATCATTGGCACTGCAGAAACTGCAAGTCTATTTTTGCTAGTTTTATATTTTTCAATCAGGATTTTGAGAAAATTATATGTTCTATTTTTTTATGCACTTACCGCAGTATTTGAAATAGTGGGCAAATCTATAATTTTCCAAAACGGCCCTTCAGCGGAGTTTTTAAAAACAAATCTTCATTTTGGATTTCCAAGTGGTGAGATTTCCAGAGGGTTTTTTTCTTATCCTTCGGGACATGTGGCAAGGGTAACTTTTATTTCCGCAGTTTTACTTTTTGCTATATGGAAAAGTTCGAAACTTTCCAAAGAATTAAAATATATTTTTGCGTTTTTAATTTTGACTTTTGATTTTTTTATGTTTTTAAGCAGAATCTTCCTAGGAGAGCATTGGCTAACAGACGTTTTGGGCGGAGCCTTGCTTGGAACCTCCCTTGGTCTTATTTGCCTATATTTAATCCTTGTTAAAACAAAGAGAGCTAGAGGGTGAAGGTAAAGCCATCCGTTGCTGCAATTGTTGCGGGAAAAATTTTTCTAGCTTCTTTTTCAGCAAGCTTTCGATCATTTAAGTCAGTGAATAAGTTTGCGCCAAAGTGGGTAAGTATCAATTGTTTTGCATTTGCCTCCTTGGCAGTTCTTGCTGCCAGAACAGGATCTAAATGTCCCCATTTATCGTTCTGAGGAGCATTTTTATATGCACATTCAGTAATTAAAAGATCAGCATCTTTAGCAAGTTTTTTTAGAGCATCCGAAACGCCACAGTCACCAGTATAGGAAATTATCTTTCCATCTATTTCAAACCTGTAACCATGGTCAATATATGCGTGGTGCTGCTCAATAGCCCATGCTCTGAATGGGATGTTTTCACCCGCTTCGGAGAGCTCATGGAGTCTTATCTCTGTTTTTAGCTGATTTACATTTTTCGGCCGGGGAATATATCCAACTGTGAAGGGCGGATTTACCAGAGTTTTGAAATCCTTGCTTCTACCCGAGCCTACATAAACATCAATTCCTTGGGCAAACTTAAATTTAGCAAGAGTGTGGAGGCCTGAGGTGTGGTCTATATGAAAATGGGAGATAAACATGGAGATCGATTTGTCATCATTGATATATTTGTCGAGTTTGTATATTCCGTTACCTGCATCGAGTACAAGATAATGGTTTTTTGCATCAATCAAAATACACGGAGTATCGCCCGTGGGAGTTGAATACCAGCCGTTTGTTCCTAAAAAAGTAATCTTCATGTAGCTTAAGTGCAATTATATCAGAAACCGCTATTCATGGCTAAGCAGCGCTTAAATTTGCCATATCTACTGGAAACTTAGGTAGGCTTTTGCATTTTTGGGACTTCCCATGACAAAAGGGGAGCGGACATGAATGTGTTTTGGAGTGATCGATAGTGGATTTTTATTGTTTGCTCCAAGCGCAATTCCTCCTGCTTGAAAAGTCAAAAATGCAAATGGATTTACTTCAAGCATAAGTCTGAGCTTGCCCTCTGGATTTTTTGAGGAAGCTGGATGAAGAAAAATGCCGCCTTTGATAAAAGTCCTATGAGCGTCAGCAGCAAGTGTTCCAACGTAGCGGGCGACTGAGTCTCCATTTTTTAAGTTTTTTAGATAGTTTTGAAGTTTTCTATCAAAAGTAGGCTCATAGGCTTCGTTAATCGAATAAATTTTGCCTTCTTTGGGTATTTTAATATCCGGATGAGAGAGTAAAAATGCTCCAATTCCAGGATCCAGTGTAAATCCGTTTACTCCACTGCCTGAGGTGTAAACAAAAATAACACTTGATCCATACAATACATATCCTGCGGCAATTTGCTTGTTTCCTTTTTGAAGTAAGCCGCCGTCTTTATGATAAATCGAAAAAATAGTGCCGATTGGGATGTTGCTTTCTACATTTGAAGAGCCATCAAGCGGATCAAAATAGACAATATAGTCTCCTTTGCTATTCTCAACAATTACTTCCTTTTCCATCTCTTCTGAGACAAGGGCATGTACCTGGCCAGTAGATTTAAGCATATCAAACAAAAGCTTATTTGAGAATTCATCCAACTTTTGAACTTGATCGCCAAATACATTGGTTTTTCCCGTAGCTCCGATTATGTCCACAAGCCCTGAAGCTTTTACATGAGCGGCAATAATTTTTGTGACATTTTCTATTTGATGAAGAAGAATGGTGAGTCCAAGAGTCGTTTTGTCATTTTTTCTCTCATCCTCAAGGAGAAAATCAGTAAGAGTGACGGCGTTTTTATACATATTTGAGAAGGTTTTCTCGTGTTTTAAAAACGTTTAGTTTTTCAAAAAGGAAAGCCAGCTGGTTTTCCAGACTTTCAATTATGGGCTGTTTTTCTTCATCGGAAAGCTCCCAAAGTTTCTTTTTGAATTGCCCAATTGCACGTTTGCGGGTTTTGTAAATGTTTTGTTCGCGAGTTAACGATTCATCCCATTCCGGTTGGTGATTTTCCGAAAGCCAGGCGTAAATTTCATCTCGCAAAGGAGCCGGAATATTATCAAATACAATATTTTGAAATCCTGTTGCCAGGTGAATCTCAAGAGTTTTATGCTTTGGAAACTCACTAAAAAGTTCGGCCGGTAGAGTAGAAGCACCATGCTGGACAACTCCTCCCAAATGATATTTTTCCCGGGCAGTTTTGCCGGTCTTCTCAATGACATCAAAATCAAGTTTGACATCTGCGATTTTTCCATTTGGAAGGGGAATTCCGCCGTGGCTGGTGCCGGTCTGAACACTAATTTTACTTAAGCCTTTTATATTGCCGATTGTTCTTAGATAGCCCTCCATGAAAGCCTCGAGTTCCTGGCTGTTGCTATTTTTCCCTCCAATATGGCCTATTTCTCCGCCAATTGATATAGTCGTACCCTGTTCGAGAGACCTTATATAAGAAGTTAGAAGGGAAGTGACTTTATAATTCTCTTCCTGCTGTTCGTTTAAGTTCGATTTTGTCAAATCCACTAAGGTGGAAGCATCAATATCAGTGTTCTTAAAACCCCCTAGAATTGCCTCCTTAATTAGATCTTTAATTTTATTTATTTCTTCATCTGGATTTTCGGCATATTTTTTTTGATTGAATTGAAAATGGTCACCTTGGAGAAAAACAGGCCCAATGTATCCTTCTTTTATAGCTGCAGCAAGAACTGCTGAGGTGTATTCATCCGGCCGCTGGTCTGTGTATTCAATCTCAGATTTAGCAATTTCAAAGATGACCGGGCCGATTTGGCGCTTGATCATTAGGCGGAAAATTATCCTCGCCGTATCATAAGTGAGCGCTCTTATATTTATTGCCGGCACAGTGAAGTTTGGAGGAACTTTCCCGGCGCCTATGGCCATATAAAAATTGTAAATTGATGAAGACTTTATGCCTTGATCCTCAGCTAGTTTTCTGATTTCCGATCTGGCTTTTTTCTTTTCTTCCTCGTTTTGCGAAAAGACAGCGGTAAAGATTAACTGGTCAATATTTTTTTGATCTGAATCTGCCTTCATGGTTTGAGTCTCAATAAACAATTTGCAGGCCAGGAGGGAATAGAACCCCCAATAGAGGTTTTGTCCCAGAAGTTCTTGCAAATTTTTGATTGCAGGGTTGCTCAGATTCGAACTGAGAAAAGCAGTTTTGGAGACTGCCGTGATACCATTTCACCACAACCCTATGTGTGCAAGTATAGCGTATTTTGGTTCAAGTATAAAGTCCTGATGCCTAAAATACTCTAATACTACCAAGTATTATACTTTTTTACATTTTTTTGGTAATATAATTTTATGGCCAAATTCTCAAGATTCTCCAAGCTTTCTCCTGCAGAACAAGAAGCATTGCTTGTTGGTTTTTGTAAAGCACTTGTTGAATTAAAGACTGCAGAGGAGGCAGCCCATTTTTTAAAAGACCTACTCTCAAGACAAGAAGCTGAAATGCTTGCAAAAAGAATAGAAATTGCCCGGCTCCTTATAAAAGGACTTAAATATGAAGACATTCAAAAATTATTAAAGGTTAGTCATGGAACAGTTGCGCGTGTCAGTCAATGGCTGGCAACATCAGGGCAAGGATATCGTTTGGTGGTAAGTAGAGTAAAGGTAGAGAAGACGGAAAAGCAATCATTTGTGGAAGAGTTGGATAAGCCAATCTCATGGAAACAGATTAAGCGCAGATATCCTACGTACTTTTGGCCAGAAATTATTTTAGAGGAATTTGTCAAGAATGCAAAGAAACAACAAAAGGAAAGGATGAGAAGAATTCTTGAGCAATTTGATGAAAAATCAGAAGTCTTTGAAAGACTAAAACCGCTTCTAGCAACAGAATATAAATCGAAGAAAAAGTTCAATACTACCAAGTATTAGACTTTTTTACATTTTCTTTTGGGGATTTCTTTACTTTAATTTTTCTACTTCCTTGTGCTCGGTTACTTTTCTACAGTGTTTGCAGTACTTTTTAAGTAGAAGTTTTCCCTCTGTATTTAGTTTATTTTTCTCCGTAACGTAGTTCACATTTTTGCAAATGTTACATTTGAGTCCGAAAATTTGTCTGTGTTCTCCTTTGGCCATAAGAAGCTATTTTAGCAGAAAACTTTAGAAAATGGTACTGAGCCGACAATGGGAATCGAACCCATACTCAATTCATTACCCCGCCAACGTTGCCTTTTGGAGCCTTGAGTGAGAATCGGACTCACGACCTCTTTCTTACCAAGAAAGCGTTCTGCCCGTTCTGCCACTGAACTATCAAGGCAACTACAGCGGGCAAGCAATGATCTTGCTCGGACCCTGTCCGCCTTTGGCGGAACTGAGCCATCTCGGCCTGCTTGCCTTGAGCTTGTCGAACAGGTGCTGGGTGAGAGATTTGCACTCCCGTAGCCCTTCCGGGCGCGTGATCTACAGTCACGTGCGATTGACTACTCCGCCAACCCAGCTAGCTGGAGCCGAAGGTGGGATTCGAACCCACGACTTGCTGTTTACAAAACAGCTACTCTACCACTGAGTTACTTCGGCGCAATGCAATTTTACCAGAAAGAGGAGATTCGAGGCAACAAACGTGATTAGTTATAACTTATAACTTCGTAGATAATTTCTGCCTTTGATACCGAGAATAGATTATTGTTTTCCCCTTGAGTCAAACAGGAAGGCTGGTCTGAAAGCCACGGCTTACAAACACTTGGCCTTGTCCCCACTCACCACAAGTGGTGAGGGGTACCTCAAGGAACATGAAATTGTAGAGGAAAAATCATAATCCTCCCGAGTATCAAAGAGCGGTTCTATTGTATCACAATAGAACAAGACGTTTCACTATAACTTCTAAGACACTTCGTTCTAAGCGCTAAGCTTTTATCGTCTCAGAAGTTAGTAGTTAGATTTCAGTTCCCCCTCGGTGCGACTTCCTGGATGATGTAGTTGGAGAAGCGGATCAGTTCTGGAGAGTTGAGGACAAAATCAGGTCTGTAGATTACTTTAACGGCGGGACACTGCTTGTAAAGATCTTCCCCAAGGTCTCTTTTTCTGTCTATATTTTTGTTAGAAAGACCGGCATTAGCAATAATATTTCCTTCAATAGTTAGTGCTGAATCAAGACCTGAGGAAGCCTTAGCAAAGATAAAGTTGCCATCTGCTGAATATATTCCTTCTATGCGGGTCACTGTGGGTG
>JACPLG010000010.1 GCA_016186625.1 Candidatus Levyibacteriota bacterium | reverse complement strand
CTGACACTGTTTTTCTACGCACGCTCCATTGTCTGTACAGCCATAATTCTGTTCGCACCGACCACTGCTACAGACCTGAGTCCCCGGACAACTTCCGCAGTTTCTAACATTTCCACAGCCATCAGTAAAACTCCCACACTGGTAGCCTCTGTCTGCACAGGTCTCCGGCTGACAGGGTCTAGTGGGGCAATTACGCTCATTTCCCCAGCCTCCCCATCTTATTATTCCTCCCCCTTGGCTTGAGAAATACTGTATTCCATCTCTATGTCGATCGGGAGCTGTAACATCTATTGGATTACCCCGGGGAATTAAGAATGGTACACCTTCATAATTTTGACCACTTGTTAATCTAGGTGCTGGATCTATACATCCGGTACCCCACTGGAGCCTATATTCAGGTTCAAAATTGTTTACAACACCCTGAAATTCAAAATATTTAAACCTATTACATCCACTTATCCCAAAACACTCTCTGTCGTCGACCAATGTGCACCATCTAGGACCAGTCTGTTCTCTTGCTGTTCCATATCTCCCCAAGACTCTAAAACATACTTCATGCCGTACATTGACAGGATCTCTACTGTAAAACCCTCCTCTTATATTGAGAGCATAAGAGCTTTCAGGCAAAAAAAGAAAAAGTAAAAAAATACCGATAAATGATACAAGACTTAGTAGAAACTTTTTCTTCATGGTGCTACTCAAAGCTTTCTCTTGAATACGTCTCTTTATACTTATCAAAAAGATAACTTATTAATAACTCTGCTGCCTGAGAACCTACAGGGTCATTAGTGTTTTGAAGTTGGTAAATTGAGAATTTAATCCCAAATATCTTATCTTCAGATGAAGATTTAGGCAGATAAGCCGCTGTTTTTAGATTCGAGGCGATAATATCTTTTTCGTGTTCATTCAAATTAGTTTTTGTGATTAGTTCTAATGCTTCTACAATCTCAACAGGACTCTTTTCTCCGCAAACTGGATCAGCGCATATGATACTAAACCGGTTTTCATTAAATAAATTAGGGAACTCATTATTTGCAAAATCCGTATAAAGGCTATTAACGAGCGTTCTCGTTTCAGGATTACGATTTTTATAATATTCGTACTCAAGCCATCCAACCAATGCTTGTACAGCTTTATATCTCTCTTCATCGGTTAAATTTATGTTTTGAATTGTGGAAAATTGATCTTCGAAGAACTTAGATGTCTCATCGGAGTCGGACCGGGATAAGGTTTTTTGCTTAGCGCCTTCTAAAAATGAACTTGTAACTTTCCGCTTGACACCTTCTTGCTGATATATATAGAAGATAATGATAGATATAGCAATAATGCCTGTTATTAAAATGAGAACTAAAAAAAATACATTTTTACTTTTTAAAAATGCTGAATTTGTAATCCTAAAATTGGGCATCAACTTTAGATTACATTATTAATCAGAAGTTATCAATATTTGACTTTTCATCTAGATTCTTCAGGGGATTCTGATTCTTCTATGGTTTTTAGCCAATTTTTAAAAAGATTATTGGAATCGATACGAATTTGTCTTTTAAGTTTTGTTTTATTATCAGGTATATTTCTAATCGCGTAATCATATACCATATCTGCGAGTCGTTCTAGATCTGCGCTTGCCTGTTCTTGTATGTCCTGAGCAGTTTGATCTTGCTTAAGTTGTTCGTCGATATTAAATATTAAAGCAATTGTTCCGCTTGCAATTGAAGATCTTCTATATTTATCGTTTTCTTTGCTGAGCAGAATGCCTAAAGAGTCTTTTATATACCCTTTAGTAACCGGTTCTGTACTGAACCCTAATGCTAGCCTATACGTGCTAAAATAGGCTTTATACTCCGACCAAATCCTATCAAACTCACTGTTCAATCTAGAAGGTTTAGGACTCCCAATGCTTCCATCTTTTTGATTGATTATTTTATTTAAAGCAGCTGATTCCTCCGGATACTTATTGCCTTTCATTTCACGTAAAGCATCGCAAGGATCTAGTTGGGCTGTTGTAGAGTTGTCTGTTAATGCTTCTTCATCCAATTGGAAGTCAGGAGGTATATCGGTAGCCGTTGGAACAAGTGATGGGAGAGGGGACTCTTCAGCTGTGTCTGGGCCAAAATTTATATCTCCGGTTCCGTCTTGTGTTGCGAGTTCCGTTTCATCAACTGGAGGAGGGCAATTAGGTTCAGGGCTTGCTTCAGGACTTGGCTGTGGTGATGCGTTTGGATCATTGCTTGCGCTAGGCTCTGGCGATACTAACGGACTAGCCACTGGTGAAGGCTCTAGGGATTGGCCAGGATTTCCTCCTTGTAAAACGCTTGAATGGTTAGGAATTACAACAGAAGGATTTGCTATGTCAAATCTTTGAAAAACAATATTTGTCTGGAGAACGTGTCTTCCTTCTGGAAGAGAAGAGGATGTGTCAGGTTTTCGAAGTTGATCCGCAGAAACACCTCCTGGCATTGCAACTATCGCACCAAGAGTTAAATTCCTTACTACTTCTGCTGGATTAGGCATATTACACCGCGATTATACTACTTTCTCAGAAGATGTCAAGGCCTATAGTCAGCCTGTATTGGTGAGCAAAACTCACATCTGATATTTGTACTCCTACAAACTCTAAAAAACACATTAATTAGCCTACTTACATAGCTTAGTGCGTAAGAAAACTTAAGCATTAAGCTTAGCTTAATAGAGTTATGGAGATAAATCAAGTATGCAGGGGAAAGAAACTTTTAGTTATTTATTCAAAATCTAGGTCTTTTGCTACACGTCTAATTTCGGCATCAAGTGCCGATTTTGGCTTTCCTTCAAAATCAATTTTTGTTTTACCTACTCTTACATATGCCTGCGCTCTAGCTAGAAAAGCATCAGCTGCTTCAATATTGCCTTCCTTTGCAGCATTTTCTGCTTTCTCGATAGAGAATACAACAATGTTTGCTATACTAAACCCGGCCCAATCCATAGTCCAGCCTCGCTTTAATTTATTAAGGATTTTTATCTCACTATCAACTAATCTTTCAGGTGTAATTTTATCATCACCATGAACTTTTAAATAATCTGCTAATGAAGGCGCAGCCCTTTTTATTATTTTCTCGAAGCCCTTATCATTTAGAGGTTTATCTTTAAGTTTTAGGAACTCATCTAGAGAATAATCATTTAAATTTATCTGGGGTCCTTCTGTAGGCTGAGGTTTTCCACCAGTTGGAGCTGGGGTTAGGGAGGCTGTAGGAGCAGGAGTTGCTTCAGGTACGCAGTTGGGGTCACCGGCTGCGGCGTTATCTGGGTCTTCGACTGCTGCTGTTGTAGAGTTGTCTGTTAATGCTTCTTCATCCAATTGGAAGTCAGGGGGCATATCGGTAGACGTTGGAACAAGTGATGGGAGAGGGGACTGTTCTTCTTGGGGTGGGCCAAAATTTATATCTCCGGTTCCGTCTTGTGTAGCAAGCTCTGTTTCATCAACTGGAGGAGGGCAATTTGGATCAAGGCTTGCTTCAGGACTTGGCTGCGGTGAAGCATTTGGATCAATGCTAGCGCCAGGTTCAAGTGAAGATGCAGATGAGGGTTGTGGGCTTGCATCCTGAGCATAAGCCGAATTCTGATCAAAGCTTACAATAATTGCCGGTGCAGCAACAGCAGATCCGGTAATCAATGCCGGTTTAGCAGCTTTTTGCATAAATTGACCTAATTTATCAAGAAATCCGGGCGAATGGACAGCGAAAGCGTCTACAACATGCTCGGTTTGACCTGTTGTAGAAAGCTCTAGGGCTCTTTTTAAGGCGTGAGCATGTGTAATTCTTCTCCAATGACTTTGTGATTCAGGAGAAGTGTGAAAAGGGTGTACACCGCTTGGGGCTACACCTGGCTGTTGTTCGTGAACACTTGGCATACTTTACCGCGAATTATACTCCTTTCTCAGGCGTAGTCAATCCCATAGTAGAAGAAAGAATTTGGATTGATGGGACAATCCAGGGATAAAATAAACTTATGTTAGGGTCTTTTGGCTGTAAAAACTCCGCCAAATCATATATTTTCTAACGCGATGACATGGATAAAACAAAGTTGGAACTAAAAAAAAGTAAAACAGAGAGAAAATGCTGGGTTTAGTACGGGTATACTAGTATACCCGTAAAGACATCAATCCCACTCGCCGGAGGCAAATTTAGCTCTTGCCCTCATATCATTTCTGCTCTTAACAAAAAGCTCAACTGGAGCGAAGAACTTCTCTAGTCTTTCCCAGAACTCTCTGGCTTCTGCTTTTTTTGCAATAACCTTGAGGACGTTTTTGTAAACACTTCCTCCTCTTTGCCAGATTGTTGTGTGTATTCTGACAGTATCCTTATTAACTCCCAAAAACGCCTGAATCTGTGAGCTTTTATATCCGCGTTCAAGCATGAGATGGAGCATAATGCGTTTTGAAAGCATAGTCTGTTCCTCTTCGGTTAGAAAGTCACTAAAGAATTGATGAATTTGCGTGGAGTTATTAAGAGAAGAGATGAGTGATGAAAAGTTTTCTTTTATTTCCTTGTCGACTTTTCCGCTGACTGGTTTTCTCGAAGCTCTAGGCATACGTTACGGATATACTAGTATATCCGTAATAAGCTGTCAAGGACGGGTCTAAAACTAGTTTTTGAAATATTGATATATTTTAATGCCGAATATGCTATTAAATGTTTATTGATTTTTACAGAGGCGGTGAGTAACCTTGACTAAAGGCGTACCCCTTATGCTAAGAACTGCCTCCCGTTTTTTCCTCACGTGCCTATTTTTAGGGTTATTTTTTTTGTTTTTCCCAAAGGGAGCATTCGCCCTGACAACTCCTTACAGAAGTGCCACAACAGTTACAACAGTAGGAAATCCCCCGTATACAAATTTAGAGAATTGTTCAATAACGGATGGACTGACTTGTGATAGAGCCTCAGCGAATCTTTATGGCGATCTTGACTTTAGAGATTTTGGAGATTTTGGCCTGCCAGATGATGCGGTGATCACACACGTGAGACTCCGCGTGACAGGAAAATCCCAAACCCCATCTCTGGCTTTATTTCCGACAGTGTCTAGAATTAGAACCAGCGGAGGCGATCCCTTTTTTGAAAGCTGCCAACATCCAGACGATCATTGGAGAATGTATATCCTCAACAGTTCGACAGTCAGAGTTTATGAGGTTACAACTCCTCTCACAAACGGTTATCTTGATGAGTGCTTGACTCTTTCGAATATCAGAGCAAATAATTTTATTTTTAGAATTCACTATTCAAATTCCTTTGCCTGGTCTGCAAGTATTGATAATTTTGAAGTGGCTTTTGATTATACGCCTGCCGAGGCTCCCACGCCTCCCGAGCCATTTCTGGAACTGCCATGGGATTATGAAGCAAAAGAAAAGAGTTTTGAAGAAGTAGTATTTAATCCAAGATCTTGGTTTGACCATGAGTATCCATTACAGAATGTTCCATGTTGTGAGAATAAAGTTTTAAAATATACAGGGGAATTAAAAGATGAACCATATAGATCACATAATGGTTATGATTATGGATCAAAGAATGGAGTTTTCCTAGGTACAGAAGTTCTCGCAGCAGCATCTGGCTGGGCCACTTTTAAACCTGAAAGCCAGAGCGGAGGAGCAGGAAATGTAATTAAGATTGACCACGGGAACGGATACCAGACATGGTATGAGCATTTATCACCGGACAATCTCATTATATCCTCCACAGAAGGAAGAGTTTATGTTGAGAAAGGGCAAAAAATCGGAGAAGTAGGTATGACTGGAAATACAACAGGGCCTCATATTCATTTCTCTGTTTTTAAAGACTCCAATGAAAACGATAGTTTTGACGACGATATTCCCTGGGGAGCTGTAGACCCACTGGGCTGGGAAGGAAACTACGCGGACCCTTGGACTCTTTTTGAGAGCAACGGTCGGAATGGTTCGCAAAGCTACAACTTATTTATTGCTCGTACTCCGCCAAAACAAGAAGAGATTCAAACAACAGGCGGACAAGTATCGATTGGAGATATATTAGTAGATATAGTCAGTGACACATTTAATCAGGCTATGCAGTTCATAGCAGATTATGGTCCCTATGAATCATCATCGGATGGGAAGATTAAAAGTGTTATGCCCTCTATTTTTCTGAACGCTTTCGATAGTCTTGGACAGAAGGTAACGGAGTTTTTGCAGCCAGCTACTATCCTCTATGACTATTCAGACGCAGATTTATTAAATATTAATGAAGATTCATTAAAGATTTATTGGTTTAACGAAGACTCGGGAGAATGGGAAGCTCTGCCAAGTTTTGTCGATTCTATAAATAAAACAGTTTCAACACAAACTACTCACTTTTCGCAATTTGCACTTATGGGAGAAATTAAAGACCTTACGCCTCCTGTAACAGATGTAATTATTTCAGGCGAAAAAGGGCAGGATAATTGGTATCGGTCCAATGTTAGTATCGAACTAAACGGATACGATAATGAAGACGGAGTGGGAATCCAATATACGCTCTATACCTTTAATGGCAGTGATTGGTTTGAATACAAAGATCCGATATTAATTTCAGACGAAGGAACATACACCCTTACATATGAGTCTTATGATAAAGCTGAAAACACTGAAGATAGAAAAGCTGCTGTTTTTAAGATAGATAAAACCCCACCCGAACTTTCTGCAAACGTTACGGTAGAGGGAGAACCTTATGCCACCAATACATGGACTAATAGGGACGTTTTGATCACATTTTCCTGCGTGGATGGGTTATCAGGAGTTTTCTGGTTTAGCGATCCCGTTCTTATAGTAAGTGAGGGAGAGAATCAAAAAGTAACAGGCGAATGTAAGGATAATGCAGGAAATACGGTAGAAGAGGAGGTAGAGGGTATAAATATAGATAAAACTAATCCCTCCATCTCCATATGGATTACGCCACAAATTCTTTGGCCGCCGAACGGGAAGCTTGTTCCGGTTACGGTAGACGGAGAAATTCAAGAATTGAATCTTAGTTCAAAAACTTTTAACATAATAGATGAGTATGGATTTGAAATGCCTCAAATCAATGACTTTGGAAAAGCAATTTATCTTCAGGCGCAAAGAAATGATTGGGATTTTGACGGAAGAGAGTATATAATTAATGTTGAGGCAATTGATTTAGCTGGAAATAAATCCAGCACACAAACAAAAGTGGTGGTACCACATGACCAAGGTAAAGAATAAAAACAGAAACATTTTAATAGGCTTAATTCTTGTAATAGTAATATTATTTGTTGGCCTTTTCTTTTTTAACTCTCAGCAAACGGGAACAGTACAGCATGTAAGCGAAGATCTGAAAATATCCTTAAATTATCCAAGAGGGTGGTATATAGATGAGAAAGATTATGATATTCTTTTAGCTTCCTATCAAACACAAATAGGAGATAATAGTAGACCAAATTCTGAACAAATAAAAATTTTTATTAACAAATTTAACATTGGTTGTCATCAGGATATAGAGAAAGATCTTATGGATCCTGCTTGCGGAGAAGGCGGACCTTCTGTCAAACCAAATGAGATAATTTCAAAAGAAATGAAGCAATTTTCAGGCGGTGCGTTTTATAAATATATTATTGAATCCCCAAGCGGTAATCAGCATACTTTTTATCTTTTAGAAAATAGTGATAGAGTTTTACAGATCTCAAAAGAACCAGATCCTTCCCAGCATGAGATAGAATTTGAAGAAATCATCAATTCAATCAGATTCCAATAATGCCCGCTTTGCAAAGCTAATAGCCTCAGGAATTCCTTGCAGCTCACAACAGAAAACGCTACGCTAAATTATAGTTACTAAGAATGAGCAATAAAAAAAAATCATTAAAAGACTTCAGATTAATAATTTTAATTACAGCTGTTGCAGCTGTTTTAATATGGATTTTTTTACAACCCAATTTTTTCGAGGTTGGGAAAGGGTCGTCAACTTTTGAGTCTAAATATTTAAATTTCAGTTTGAGCTTGCCCTCTGGGTTTCAAGCAAAAGATGAGACATCACGCATCATAATTAATTCAGATGATGGGCAGATAACCGTTAACAGAAATGGAACCCAATTTAACAATCTTGAGGATTATATTTCAGATTTTGATTCTAAACGAAATCTTATCTCAAGCGAGACTAATAATACCTCAATTAACGGCCATGAAGCACTGTCACGATTGGTTGAGTATCCTGACCAAAATTATTCACAGAAGTCATATTATATATATGTTGAAAAAGCAGTTTATATTTTTTCAACAACTTCAGAATCGCTTTACGATGAGCTTGATCAGATTGCGCAGTCATTCAAATACACCGGAGAGTAATTTAGCCTTGAAAGGTCTCACCTTGCAAGGCTAGAGGCCGAGGAGGGAGAGGGAGAACTGCAGGACTCGGAAAATAATTGCCCCTAGAGAAAGGCCTCCGATTGGGAAAAGCAGAAGAAAAAATATTATAAAAATTCCAACTGTGCCTATTGAAAGATAGCTTTTTGCCGCCTCTTCCGGCAGAAAAAGAGCAAAAACTTTACTCCCATCAAGAGGAGGAACAGGCAAAAGATTGAAAATCCCAAGGAGAAGATTTAATTGCACTATCCTAAAAACAATCTCCGTAATCGCAGGGTTGCCAAGCGAAATCACAACAAATTTAAGAAGAAATGCGGCAATAGCGGCGATTAAAAAATTGGTTAGGGGGCCTGCCATTGATACAAGGGCCATATCACGTCTTCCATCCCGCAAATTAAAGGGGTCCACTGGCACCGGTTTGGCAGCGCCGAAAATTACAGGAGAGCCTGAGAGAATTAGAACAAGCGGCAAAAGAATACTCATGAGGGGATCTATGTGGGGGACTGGGTTAAGAGTTAGTCTTCCCAAAAGCCTGGCAGTGGGATCCCCGAGCCTGTCTGCCACCCATCCGTGGGCGACTTCATGAAAAACTGCTGAAAAAATAATAATTACAAGAGCAATAAGTGCAAATTCCAAGTTCATTACTCTATTTTATCAGATTTATTGCTTGGAGTCTCATCGGTATTAATGCTGAGGTCGCAAAACTTTGACGATAGAGGATAGAAGGTAGATGATGGAATTTTGAAGTTGGATGATTGAAAATAGATATCGATCTTTTAGCTTCTATCTTCAAATTTCTACTTTCTATAATCCAGATTCTATTGTCTTCTCTTAGTAATTTAGATATAATATTTGCCTATGGCAAAAGGACTTAAATGTTATAACTGCGGAAAAGGCATTATGATAGGACATAACGTCAGCCATGCAAAAAACAGAACCAGAAAGATTTTTAAGCCAAATCTGCATCGAGCAAGAATAGTAGCTTCAGGTACACCAATGCGGGTCCGACTCTGCACGAAATGCTTGAGATTGTTTAAGAAAAAGCCTGCAATCACTGAAGCACAGAATAAAGCAGAAACACAGAGTTCGGAAGTTTCTTCAATTGCTCCGGCAATGGCAGGACTCGCTTGATAAACTCGAATATCGAATTTCGAAACTCGAAACAATACCAAAATTCGAATTTTCTAATATTTTAAACATTTGAATTTGTTTCGGATTTAGTACTTCGGATTTCGAATTTGGTTTAAATTAGGGAAAGTTTTTCAAGGAAAAACTTTCCCTTAGGATAACCATTTATAAAATCTTTATAATTCATTGGTTTTTTACCTTCTACTTGAATTATATTCCCCGGTAAGAGTTTTATTAGGGTTTTTTGGGATTTTTGGGGGGTTAGGGGATAGTATGTCCAGACTCCCGGCCAAGGGTATAGGGCGTTAATCATCCTCAAAAGTTTTCTTTTTTCAGGAGGATTAGTGACATCAATATACCCATCTTTTTTGGTTAAAACCTTGGTGTAGGTAGCTTTTTTATCTTCTTGCTGCCGCGATTCCCCCTCGTTTGCTAGATATTTCTTAATAACCTCGGGAAGGACTTGTCCAGCACGGCCAAAAAGCTTTATAAGAAGTTTATCCGTATAATCATCTGGCGAAATTTTAAGCTCTTCCTGATAGATTATTGGGCCGTGATCGACTTCTTGATCAAGTTTATAAATTGTAAGCCCTGTTATTTTATTGCCAGCAAGAATTGCGCTTTGTACAGGAGTTGGGCCGCGATACTTGGGAAGAAGTGAGGGATGGATTCCCAAGATCCCTTTAGGAAAAGTATTAAGTAGATCCTGCGGGATAATCAGCCCAAAATCAGCAGCGATTCCTAAATCCGGCTTTAATTTCTTTATCTGCTGAGTGAATTTCTTATCGATAACAAGCACTTGGGTGAATGGGATTTTCTCGGATGAAGCGTAATTAACTGTTCGAACGTCCGATGTAACAAGAAGGAGAAGATCAAAATTATTTTTAAGCTGCCAAGCAATATCATGAACATGCCGTGAACCAAAAAGGACAATTTTCATACTAAAGTAATTATTAAAGATTATTTATTTAGATTATAATCTATATTTTGAGTTCTTCAAAAATGTTCTCTCCTTTTTTGTTTTTGTGCGATTTATAGAGCCGGCCTTTTTGTTCTAGGACCCGGCGAGGGAACAAAATTCCCTCTAAGTGATCTATTTCATGCTGAATAATTGTTGCCATAAATCCTGTGAATTTTTTTGTTTGATTTCTGCCGTTTGGCGTTTGGAATTCCAAGGTAACAGAGGGGGAGCGTAAAACCTCTCCCCAAATGTTTGGGAGAGAAAGACAGCCCTCGAGTTTGCGGATCCTCTTTTTGGGGCGGTTAGGAAGATTTGGAGGGTTGGGGGTTTGTGAGTCTAAAATCTTTGGGTTGATGAAGACTGAAATCTTGGATTTTTCTGTGGGTTTTATCATAAAAATTGTCAAGGATTTTCCAATTTGAGGAGCAGCAAGGCCTACTCCTTTTGGGTCGGAGGCCGCAAGAAGAGCCTCTTCCATTTGGGAGAGCAACGTCGGCAAAACTCTATCATTTTTTTGAAAAATATAAGTTTTGCTAATTTGGGACAGAACAGGACTGGGAGCTGTTAAAATTTCGGACATTTAATCTCAAATTATAACACAAACGAAGGGTATCACGAGTATCACGGGTATCAAAAGTATCAAAGGGAGCTATAGTTCTTTTTCCCAGGCTTCAAGGTAGGATTTAGCCTGATCATCATTGGGACTTAAATTTTCAAGTATGTATTTCATCTGGGCAATTGCTTTCCCAAGATAGCTTCTGTCTTTAACTGCGCCGCTTTGTGAATCAACGCCCAAATCATGATAGAAAAGTCCGAGCGCAAAGTGCGCCTCTATGTAATGAGGTCTGTAAGCTACTGTTTTTTCAAGAACTTCGACGGCTTTTTTGCTGTCCCCGTTTTGTCCGTACAAAACTCCCAAATTATATAAAACGCTCACATCTGTAGGAGCCAACTCTGAAGTTTTTTGAATTGCCGAAAGAGCCAGGGGAAAGAAAGAAGGATCAAGCTTGGCTAGTGTATAAAAGACTCTGACTCTTGTTTTCCAGAAGACGATATTATTGGGATGCTCTTTGGTCAGTTGATCCGAAGTCTCAAGAGCCTCAGTTGCCAAATTTTGAATAAGAATTGCGGACTCCGTGGAGTCTGCAGTTGCAGCAAGTGCTTCTGCTAAATTTGCATCATTTATGGCCATTTCATTAAGAAAAACAGGCTCTTTGCGGATTTTTACAGCGTCCTGAAGAAGCGGGTAGGCGATCTGGAATTCCCTTGCCTGGTTATAATTTAGGCCCAGAGCATATTTTGTATCTGCGATCCAGTATCTAATTAAAAGCCCAATCATAAAAAGTCCCATGACTCCAAGTGTTGCAATAGCAGCCCATTGACCGTATGAAATATAAAGAATCTTTGGTAGCGGCTCTTCTTTCGTGTGGGGAACTAAATTTAGCAATATCAGAATAAAAGCAGGAATTAGAAATAAATAAATGTTCATTACTACAACAGAAAAGCCAAAGAAGTTTACGATCAAAATTGCTAAAAACGACGAGGCTAGAGCCAGAATAAGAGGATCTTTTTGGCCCCAGCGAGGAGACGTAAGGCTGCCCATGTATTTTACTTCCTTTATTCTTATTTTTAAAATATTTGCTACTGCTACAACTAAGACCATTCCCACAAAGAATAGATAAGTAAGTAGCCCAAAAGCTCCTGTTGTAGCTAGATAATTTAGATATTCATTGTGGGCTTTATTATAAAGAAAGTTCCATTCAGACAGGTTATTATGCTCAACGGGTCTGTATCTGTAATAAGCAAATGCAAAAGTCTCAACCCCTGTTCCCAGAATTGGACTTGCCCTCCAAACATCAAGCGCTCCCCTCCAAACAACGTTTCTGATAGCTCCAGACTCAGAGCCGCCAAGAGGAATCGAGGAAGTAGGCTCCGATGCCGGAGGTTCTTGCCCTGTTTCTTCACCTTTGTCTATCGGCCCAGCTCTAATTAAAATTTGTTGGACTTGCGAGAATTGAAATTTATCAAGAACTGGAATCCTGATTCCAACAATAAAACTGGATAGTGCAACTAAAATAATAAGCCCAATTAAGAATTTATTTGTAATTATAGATGAAAGGTTACTTCTGTTTAAAAATAAATATAGCGTGGCAAAAACAAAAAGGGAGAAAAAGACTGCAATCATTCCGGATCGGGCCCCTGAGTATAGAAGTGAAATATAAAACAAAATAAGGAGTAACGAATAAAAAAGTAATTTAGGATTTAGAATTTTTTCTCCTTTTTTGGGAAGTAAGTTTATGATAAATGCCATAGCTATTGGGATAACAATTCCTAAATATCCGGCAAGCCAGTTGGGCTGTCCCAGCGTCCCAAAAATTCTAACTTTTGGATGGAAATCCACAGTCCAGCATGAGACATCTAGAGTCCCTCGGAACAAAAGACACGTTGGATCATAGCCAAAATGAGAGGGAATTGCCCATAAGACGACAAGAAAACCTGAAATAAGAGATACCAGAAGTGATTTTTTTACAACTGATACTGCTGTCGGATTTTTCTCAAAAAAACTTCGCCATCCCGAAGACCCAGTTTGGTTAGCCGTTTGATCATGAAGATAAAAGAAATTACTAACAAAAGCATAGTAAAGAAAAATGTAGGCGATTGTTGAGAGAAGTCCGCCGTTCCAGCGGGAATAATATCCCCACAAAGAAACATAAGAATCAAGTGAAATTATTGTTGAGATAACTTGAGAAAGCAGGAAAAGAAGAATTGGAATGTCAAGAATAGTTCTCCGAAATATTAACTTCTTGTTAATGATCATTTTTGAAAACCACAAGAATCCGATTGCAATAGTTATTCCAAAAGTAAGCCACATCTTATTAAATTCAAAAAGTTCTGAAGTGTTGCCGGCAAAGACCAGAGGGACAAGGAGAAAAAGAGCGTAGAAAAGGTATTCAATGGAACGCGTAATGTAGTCTAAAAGTCTCACGATGAGAATTATTGTAGCAATCATTCCCAACTCTTACAAGAATCACTTGAATTTGATTTATTTGCAAAAGTAAGCCAAGGTGCTAGAATTGGAGAAAATTAACCTAATTATTCTAATTTCTAATTTCTAAATAAGCTCCAAATTCCAAATTGTTTTAGGTCAATTAGGGCAATTAGGTTAATTAGAATTTTTTTTGTATGTTTAATAGTTTATTTAGTTTATTTAGTCATGATATAGGCATCGACTTGGGTACTGCAAATACGCTTGTTTGGGTAAGGGGTAAAGGGATAGTAATAAGAGAACCCTCAATTGTTGCAATTCACAAAAAAACAAAAAAAATAATTGCACTTGGAACTGAAGCCAAAAAAATGCTCGGCAAAACCCCTGAGCTTATTGTTACCATAAAACCACTGCGATCGGGAGTAATTTCAGATTTTGATGTAACAGCCTCAATGATAAATCAGTTCATTTCAGACATTCATAGCGTAGGAAATCCTCTGCCGCTTGCATTATCAAGGCCACGGGTAGTAATTGGCATTCCCTCAGCAGTTACTGAGGTGCAGAGAAGGGCTGTTTGGGAGGCGGCTCTCTCAGCTGGGGCCCGGGAGGCGTTTCTTATTGAAGAGCCAATGGCTGCGGCAATCGGAGAAGGGATCTCAGTATTTGCTCCAACTGGGAAAATGGTGGTTGATATTGGAGGCGGAACAACCGAGATTGCCGTAATTTCTCTGGGCGGAATAGTTGTTTCTAGCTCACTTAAGATTGCAGGAGATGATATGGACGCCGCAATTGCTCATTATATCCGCCTTCGGCATGGGCTGCTTTTGGGTGAGCGAACAGTTGAAGAGTTAAAAATAAAATTAGGGAGCGCATATGAGAGAAAGTCAAAAGTCAAAAGTCAAAAGTCAAAAATAGAGGGCAAGGAGGATGGGTCGGAGCCTAAAAAAGAAAGTTCCAAATCCGAGGAAAAAGAGGCAGACAAAGCAGCCATTATAAGAGGAAGGGATATTGAATCAGGTCTTCCCAAAAGCCTGAGGGTTACAGAAGAAGAGGTTAGGGAGGCTCTTACTCCTGTGGTTACAAAAATAGTTGAGGCGGTTGCAGATGTTTTGGAAGAGTCACCTCCAGAGCTAACTTCAGATATTTTGGAAAACGGAATTCTTCTAACAGGTGGAGGATCACTTTTATATGGACTGGACCAGTTGATAGTTGATAGGACTCACATTCCGGTAATCCGCTCAGAAGATCCTCTAACAACAGTTGTCCGAGGGACTGGGAAAGTGCTTGAAGACGATGAGCTCACAAATTTTCTTCCATTTTTTATTGTATTTTTTGGTTTAAGTCTATTTATAATTATACTGGGCAAATCGGGAATTATAAACGGTTTAACTTCGTTAATTAATAAAACTACTTTTCCGGCAAGAACTGCAACTCTTAATATTTTTGGTTTTCAGAATGAGACGATCAAAAATTTGACTTTGGAAAATACGTCTCTTCGAAAACAACTATTAGAAAGAGAGAACCTGATTCCTGAGAACAAAGCATTAAGAGACCAGTTTGCCCAATCTTCCTCTGAAAGCCAAAGTCTGCTCCCGGCGCGTGTTGTGGGAAGCCCTGGTTTTATTCCCGGGACAAGTCTGCCGCAATATTTAATAATTGATAAGGGTTCATCGGAGGGTGTTATTCCCGAAGATACTGTTGTTTTGGGAAATAATCTTGTTGGGAAAGTTATAAGTGCAGTTGATAACTTTTCAAAAGTTGAGCTAATAATTCATAAGGATTCTACTCTTACCGGAAAAGTTGCATCTTCGGACGGGAGAGAGGCGAGCGGAATTGTCAGAGGAAAAGGCAGTGATGAGCTAGTTTTTGAAAATGTTCTACTCACACTTTCTCTTAAAAAAGACGATATAGTTCTGACAAGAGGAGAGAAAGACCTGCCTTTGGGTAGGCAGGATGAGCGCGGAGCGGGATATCCGCCCGATCTTATTGTCGGAAAAGTAGTCCTTGTTGAGAAGAGCCCCGCTGACCTTTTTCAAAAAGCCGAGGTAGTAAGTTTTGTAGATTTTACCAGCCTAACAACTGTTTTTATACTGAAATGATCCCGTTAGATAAAAGCGGGATTGTTTGCTTATTATGATTGTACTTTTTTCCCTTGTCATTGCAATACTGTTTGAGACGACGCTAACTTCACTTCCATTAACTCTTTTAATGCTTATTTTTGCTGCAGTAGCCTTGAGAAATAATTGGGTTTTTGCCCTGGCATTTTTTGGCGGCTTACTTTTGGATATTTTAAAACTTGGAACAGCGGGAGTCTCAAGTTTGTTTTTTGTAGTAATGGTAATGATAATTTTTGCATACCAGAAAAAACTTGAGATCGCCTCAGTTAATTTTATTTTGATAGCCGGACTAATTGGAAGTTTTTCTTATCTCTTTTTAACACAAACAACCCATCTTTTTATTCAAGTCTTCCTTTCAACAGTACTTATAACACTATCTTTTTTTGTTTTTAAGAAATTTAATAAGGGACCTATCTTATCATGGAAAAAATAAGCCCAATCTTTGGAGAAAGCATTTCGACTGAAAAAATAAAAAGAAGAGGGAATTGGGATGAACCAGAGAGCCCACGTGTAGCAAGGATCTACCTAATCCCGCTACTTTTAGCTATTGTTGTTTTTTTGGTCCTCTCGCGTCTTTTTTATTTGCAAATAATTAAAGGGCAGTATTATAGAAATCTTTCAGAGCAAAACAGAATAAAAACAATTGTTATTCATGCGCCCAGAGGAATTATATTTGATAGGAATGGTAAACCCCTTGTCTACAATGTCCCCGGATTTAGACAAGTTGTAGGTGGGCAAACAAAATTAATCGGTCAGGAAGAAGCAATTGAGCTAATAGCTTCGGGAACAAAGAATTTGGAAATAGACAGCCTCAGACAGTATCCTTATAAAGACAGCCTAGCCCATGTTTTAGGCTACGTTGGCCAGGTGTCTTCGGAAGAACTCAAAACAGCGGAATTTGCAAATTATAAAGCAGGAGATGTTGTTGGAAAAACGGGAATTGAGCGGGAGTACGAAGGATTTCTTAAGGGCGAAGACGGAAAACAACTTGCAGAGACCGACAGCAGCGGAAAAGTTGTCCGAAAACTAGGTGAAACTGACGCAGCTGCGGGCCGAAACATTACTCTTACCATTGATTCTGATCTTCAGAAAAGAGCCTACAGAGCGATGGAAAAAGTTGAGAAAGGTGCTCTTATTGTTTCTACTCCCAGAGGAGAGATCCTAGCCCTTGTTTCAAAGCCGTCATTTGATCCAAATCTTTTTACTCTCGGAAAAGATTATAAAATTTCAGCGTCAAGCACCTATAAAAATGTTTCTGAAATCCTATTAGATACCACTCGTCAGCCTTTTCTCAACCGCGCAGTATCAGGGCGCTATCCTCCCGGGTCTACTTTTAAGCTTATTACCGCTGCGGCAGGGCTGCAAAACGGAATAATTGATACTTCTTACAAAGTTGTGGATACAGGGATTGTGCGAGTTGGGCAGTTCTCATTTGCCAACTGGTACTACACCAATTATGGTGGAAAAGATGGAGACGTAGATGTTATCAAAGGAATTAAGAGATCAAATGACATCTTCTTTTATAAACTGGCTGAAAAGATAGGGAATGAGGAGTTATCTGAGATGGCAAGGAAATTTGGGGTAGATAAGCTTTTGGGAATTGATGTTATGGGAGAAGAAGAAGGATTGGTTCCCACAGATGAATGGAAGAGAAAAGTGATAGGAGAGCGATGGTTTTTAGGAGACACATACCACTTCGGAATTGGACAGGGATACATTCTGGCGACTCCAATTGCCGTAAATTCATGGGCCCAGACAATTGCCTCCGGCGGAACACTCTACAGACCGTTTATCTTAAAAGACTTAGGTCATAAAAAGTTAAATGACAAATTTTTGGATTCAGCAACAATTAATCCAATCAGGCAGGGGATGATTGAATCTTGTGCTCCTGGGGGAGTTGCCTGGCCTCTATTTGAATTTAGAGTTAAGAATGAAAAGTTAAAAATTGATGGGAAAAACTTTTTGGAAGCGCCCCTTGCAACAACATCGTCAAGTTTTAAGGATTATAGGAAAGTTAGCATTGCATGTAAGACCGGAACCGCCCAGCATGGGGGAGAAAACACAATGCCTCACGCCTGGATAACTCTTTTTGCCCCAGCCTATGATCCCCAGATTGTTATAACAGTTTTGGCAGAAGAATCAGGAGAAGGCTCAAATGTAGCAGCTCCAATTGCCAAAGAAATTTTGACAGAGTGGTTTTCCAGATAAATAAAAAATTAAAAATTAAATCTAAAGTCTTTATTTCTAAATCGTAAATCAATGTCAGAACAACACTATTATCTGGCCTTTTCAAATTTTCCGGGGGTTGGGCCGATTAAATTTACTAAGTTAATCAAACATTTTGGCTCGGCAAAGAGCGCGTGGGAAGGTTCGATTTCTGAGCTTGAAAAAGTAATAGGAAAGAGTTATGCCTCAAAGTTTGAGGTTTTTCGAAAAGAGTTTGATATAGAATCTTATTTAGAAAAGTTACAGAAACAAAAAATTAAGTTTGTCTGTTTGTCCGATCAGGAATATCCAAAGCTTCTCAGGCAAATTCCAAATCCGCCGATTGTTCTTTATGTAAAAGGAGATTTGCAAACAGTCTACAGTCTACGGACTACAGCTGTAGACAGTAGTCGGAAAGCAGAAAGCATTGCGATAGCAATTGTCGGGACAAGGAAAATTACGTCATACGGAAGGGAGATTACGCAGTTATTTGCGAGCGAACTTTCAAACGCAAGTCTTATTATTGTTTCAGGGATGGCATATGGAGTTGACGGAATTGCTCACCAGGCAACAATTGATGCGGGAGGGAAGACCATCGCAGTTTTGGGTAATGGAGTGGATTTGCCGTATCCTAGGGAAAATCAGAAATTATATGAGGATATTTTGGATAGCGGTGGGGCAATAATTTCTGAATCTCCGCCCGGAGAACCGCCAAGTGTTGGAAGTTTTCCATCGCGCAATAGAATAATTGCGGGTTTGTCTGATGGAGTTTTGGTGACAGAGGGAGCACATGACTCCGGCTCGCTCATAACTGCAAACTTCGGACTTGAATTCGGCCGAAAAGTATTTGCTGTTCCTGGGCCAATCACAAGCTCGCTTTCAGCCGCACCCTTAAGGCTTATTGAAAAAGGAGCGAAATTAGTGATAAGACCGGAAGATATCCTAAAAGAACTAAAAGTATCACGGGTCTCACAAGTATCAAAGGTATCACGGGGAGGCGGGAAAGGATTGACGAAGGAGGAAAGTTCGATAATCGGGCTTTTGGAAAATGAGCCGCTTCATTTTGATGAAATCGTCCGCCGTTTGAGTTTGGATTCATCGAAGGCAGGAACAATTTTGTCGATGATGGAAATAAAAGGCCTCATCAAAAATTCCGGCGGAAACTACTCTCTCGCATCCTAGCCTTGAAAGGTCTCACCTTTTGAGGCTGGAGCGCTATGGAACTGGGAGCAGGGGGTGTTTCAGGGATCTCTGAAGTTTGAGGTGAATCATTTGGCTGTGGAGGGTCTTGATTATTTTCCATTCAAGTTCAGTATTTCAGAGAGCGAATTGCTTGTCAATGATTTCGGCCCACACATCAGGCCTTGACACTTTTTACGACGATCGTATAATTTAGGGGTAAGGCTATTTTATTAAAGATTTTGGTTTTTACCTCTTGACAGAGCAGGTACAATGTAAAATACACTGTTTAGTATCTCATGAAGAATTTGGCCCCGCATGAAACTTACTTGCTCCCGAGGCTTACACTCTCGCGCCCGCCTGCCATCGACTGGTACTGTCGGGCAGGTCGGAAGAGCGTTCAAACGGGGTAAATTATTGCAAATCATTGATATGAAGAATCTTGTTATCGTTGAATCGCCCACGAAGGCTAGAACAATTTCTCGTTTCTTAGGGTCTGATTTTGAGGTAATTGCATCAATGGGACATATTTATGATTTGCCCAAGTCAAAGCTTGGAGTGGATACGGAAAATAATTTTGACCCGCAATATGAGCTGATGCCGGACAAGAAAAAAACTTTGAGTCAGCTAAAAAGTGCGTCTAAAAATGCGGATAGAATTATCATGGCAACAGATTTGGACCGTGAAGGTGAGGCTATTGCGTATCATATTGCCCAGAACTTGGCAAAAAAAGACGAGATTGAGCGGATTGTTTTTCATGAGATAACAAAAGAAGCAATTGACGAGGCTCTTTCAAGTCCTAAGAAAATAAATAAGGATCTTGTGGACGCGCAGACTGCACGAAGAGTTTTAGATAGACTCGTAGGCTACAAACTTTCTCCTCTGCTTTGGCAGAAAGTCCGCCGAGGTTTGTCAGCCGGAAGAGTTCAATCAGTAGCGCTGAGATTAATTGTTGAAAGAGAGCGGGAGATTGAGAAATTCAGAAAAGAACCCTATTTTACTATAACCATTGAGCTTGCCGCTCGGGGTCCTGCCACTCGTTTCCCTCCCGCCAGTGCTCGTTCACGAAACACTGACATCCGCGCTGTCGGGAACCCTTCCACTCCTGTCACCCCTCGCTCTGCAATGTTTGAACTTATCGAAATTAATGGTAAGAAAATTGAGGAGACAAGAAAATTAGAGTTGTATGACGGAGAATATAAGTATGTTTTAACTTCAATTGATACTGAGAAACGCGCAAAAGAAATCGAAGCGGACTTGGCATCAAAAGATTTTATAGTTGCGGATGTTGCCAAAAAAGAAATGAGAAGAACACCTCCTCCGCCATATACAACTTCAACTCTTCAACAAGACGGCGCAAGAAGGATGGGCCTTTCGGGAAGGCGCACCATGCAGCTTGCCCAGAAATTATATGAGGAAGGGTACATTACATATCATCGAACTGACTCGGTTCAGATATCAGTCCAGGCCCGAGGGCAGATGAGCGACTACGTCAGAAAAGAGTTTGGCGATAAATATCTTCCACCAAAGCCACGCTTTTATAAAACAACACAAAGAAATGCGCAAGAAGCGCATGAGGCAATACGTCCATCGGTCGCTAGTCGTTTGTCTTCGGTCGTTAGTCAGGAACTGGGAGCGCAGTTTGGAAAGTTGTATGAACTTATTTGGAGAAGAGCAGTTGCAACACAAATGGCAGATGCGGTAATCGAGTCCACAAGTGTCCTCGTTACAACTAATAACAAACAACCACTAACTTCTAACAGGGACAAGGTCAGCAGTCAGCAGTCAGCAGTCAGCAGTTATTTATTGAAGACTAACGGATCAGTTTTACTCTTTGAAGGATTTCTAAAAATTAACCCATATGCGCTGGAAGATAAGCGTTTGCCAGAGTTTAGTTCTGGGGAAAAACTGAATTATGTTTCTTCGGCTTCTGAATTTCATGAGACTTTGCCTCCGCCAAGATATAATGATGCTTCAATTATTAAAACTTTGGAAGAAAAAGGAATCGGCCGCCCCTCAACTTACGCAACGATCATCTCAACTATAGAATCCCGCGCGTATATTGAAAGAGATGAGGGAAGATTCAAGCCAACCCACGTAGGGATTGCTGTAAATGATTTTCTGGTTGACAATTTTTCTACAGTTGATGATATTCCGTTTACGGCAAATATGGAAGATGAGTTGGATCAGATTGCCGACGGGAAAAGAAAATGGGGGAGTGTAATTGCGGAGTTTTATACACCGTTTGAAAAGATATTGATTAAGGTAAAAGACGCAAAAAGAGTAAAAATTGAGACTGAAAAAACAGGTGAAAGATGCCCCACGTGTAAAGAAGGAGATGTGGTTATTAGAACCGGCCGTTTTGGTAAATTCTTATCTTGCTCACGCTTTCCGGATTGCAAATTTACCGCGCCGTTTGTAGAGGAGACTAAATTAACATGTCCAAAAGACGGAGGAAAAATTATAATTAAAAAAACAAAAAAGGGCCGCAGATTTTATGGTTGCAATAATTACCCCAACTGCACATTTGCGGCTTGGAAGTTGGAAGACATCAAGAAGGAGCTAATTTAATTAGTTTGAAATAAAGAAAATCACCGTAGTACTAATTACCAGTAAAATTAGAAATACAATTCCCAGAAAAATGTACTTTGGAAAAGGGAATTTTTTTCCGTAGCCTTCCAGGGTCTCTCCCTGGAAGGCTGAAGCGCTATGGGATGTAATCTCTTTTTCCGGAAGGGGAAGATCATTTTGTGGAAGTGGCAAGCTTGTCTCAGGTTTTGGTAAATCTTTTTGCTCTTCCATCTGATTTAAGTATTTCAAGAATATTATTAAGTTGTCAAACTCATGGACAGACCCTTCGACTCACTTTCATTCTGATGAAGATTCATCTTCAGAACGAGCAGGACATATGAATTCGCATTTGGGGCCGGTTCTTCCCACCCAAGTTCCGTCTGGACAAAGCATAGCATCCTGAGTGCAAACAACACTATCATTGTTTCCGGGTGTAGGAGTGACAAAAGGAGGCGTCGGAGTTATGGATACAGAAGGAGAAGGAACCTTTTTATAAGAAAATCTTGAATTATTCAGTACAAAATAAGTTCCAAGAATTGCAACTGCAGCAAACAGCAGAAAAATCACTAAAATTAAGTGGATCTTATTGGAATAATGGTGGGCGCCGTGCCATCTTTCAAGAGGTTCTTTTTCCATTTAAATAAGCTTGGCAAATAAAACCAAGAATATGAGAACTACAATTTGGCCAATTACCCCCCAGGGCTTATCAAGTCTATTGTCAAAAGTTTTTTGAAGGCGATAAAACCAGAAAAAGATTGGGGGCTTTGTGATTTTTAGGAAAACATAAGGAGCGGAGAGCCAATCGAAAGATTGCGCCGCAAGGACCACTATGTACGCATAAAGAAGGTTTGTATTAGGAAAGACGAAAACAACAAGCAGAAGAGTCATTATAAAACTTAATAAAACATCCCCAAATCCTTCAGCAAAAAATCTGTCATGCGGTTTTTTATCCCTGTTAGTTCCCGGATCCCAATGAGGAAAAAGATCAGCTGCAACATGTGAGGCAACTGCCAGAGGGATTGAAATGATAGGGTTGGGGATTGATGCTGCTATTACTACTCCAATTACTGCGTGTCCTGTTGCTGTCATAGTTCGGTAAACAACACTATTGATGCCGAGTCAGTTGGGCGCATCATGGTGTATTTCTCATTATGACCCCACGAAAATTTTCTGTCAAGAACTTGACTCCACACAACTTACTTTTCGTAAGGCTCGGGGTCCTGTCGCTCGTTTCCCTCCCGAGAGTTTCCGGCAACGATTCACTTGACTGCGCGCTGTCGGGAGCCCTTCCACTCGCACCACCCCTCGCTGATAATAATTCATAATCACTCCTTGACATTGTGAAAAATTACATTAACAATAGATTTGTGAAAAGAATTTTTATTTTTCTGATTCTTTTTTCATCTGTTTTCTTTCTTTTCCGCGGGGCAGCCACGGCCAACTCTCTGTTTCCAGCGGTAACATCAGGGTCCGGCTTTATTCTTCCAGACAGCCCATTCTATATTTTGGACAGGATTTATCAGGAAGTTAAAATAATAAGCGCTATTTCGTCAGAGAAAAAAGCAATTGTGAGATCGCAAATAATTGGCGAGAGAATGGCAGAGCTTAGAGTTATGCATATCAGAGGGAATAGTGGTGGAGTGGATATTGCGCTTCTTGAAATTTCAAAAGAGGCAAGACTCCTCTCAGGAGATCTTCGGGAAGCTTCTCTTTCAGGAAAAGATATATCTAATAGCGCCAAAACAATAAATGATACCTTAAGGCTTCACCGATTAACTCTTATAGAGGCAACGCAAATGGTAGATGAGGAAATGTCTCTAAAACTAGAGTCGGTAAATAAAGCGCTTTTAGGCGCAAAAGTAGATGCAGAGGAATTTTTAGCAGCAGCTGATTTGGAATCTGCAATACAAAATGATTTGGAGGATGAGCTTGAAGTGGCAGTTTTAGGGGTGTCTACAAAATCAGAAAAAATCCAAGCAAAAATAGATAAACTTCAGAGAAGAGCAAGCGATGCGGCAGTTAGAGAAGCCAAAAAAGCGCAGTTGGAAGAGCAAGTTGAAGCAAAAAAAGCGCTGTCCAAAGAAATTAAGGAGAAAAGAAAACAGGAACGGGAGAAAAGGAAAAAACTTCTTGAAGAAAGGAAGAAAAAATTAGAGGAAGCAAGGGAAGCTTTCAGAAGAGCAAGGGAAGCATTTATTAAATTTCTACAGTCACAAAAAGCAGAGGATGAGCTAAGAGCAAATACTGAACAAATAGAGAATTCAACCAATACCCAATAGCGGGATAGCTTCCAGCAACTAGCCCCCAGCGTTTAGTTTTCATTGTTCGATTACTTGACTCGCCGATTGTTTCATTGTTCTATTGTTCAATTGTTATAATAGTAGGATGAAACTTGGAGCAAAAGAATTGCGGACTACCAAGCCGACTCCGGAGGAGTTTGTAAAAATCAAAAAGAATCCGATTTATATAATTTTGGATAATGTATTGGACACTTATAACATAGGGGCAATTTTTCGATTGGCGGATGCTGTGGCCGCGGAAAAAGTGATTATTTGTGGAGAATCTGAAACTCCTCCTCACACAAGAATTAAAAAAGCTTCGATTAATACAACTGAATGGGTTGATTGGGGTTATGCTCAGACCGCGGTAGAAGCGCTCCAAAAATTAAAAATTAAAAATGAAAAATTAAAAATTGTTGCTATAGAACAACATCCACGAGCAGTTTCATATGATCAGTATGATTACAGTTTTCCTCTCGCTTTGGTGGTGGGGCATGAAAGCAGGGGAGTTTCGCCTGAGGTTTTGAAAATAGCCGACGGCGTGGTGGAGCTTCCAATGTTTGGAGTTAACAAAAGTTTAAATGTTATGGTTTCACTCGGGATTGTATTGTACAAAGCTATAGAAAAAATCTCAAACGTTTAAGTTTAAATTATGGTCTGGCGGAGCCAGATCTCGCTTCGCAAGAGAATAGTTCTTTATAAAGCTCTGGAAAAACTTTAACTCCCCCCTGATCTTATTGCGGCTCGGACTCTATTGATGATATCCCGCTGCGCAGGGGTTTTTGCTGTTCTATCTCTTAAGCGATAAGTCCGCTTTTGATTTGGAGTTGTAACGGTAATTCTTATCGAATAGTTGGGATCTGAGTCAGATTGATCAAACCGGATGTGTTCGCCCTGAGGGAGCCCACCTGAGAGTCCTCGTCCTAAGAGCCCGATCATTAATGTCTCGCTTTGATCCCTAAGAACTCTTGCTCTTGACCAGTTGGTTTCCAAACTTGCACGCGATCTTAAATCATCAATATGGCCAAGAGTTTGACCTAGTTCACTAACGCGAGGCTTACCTGTTAGCGGGGCAGATGTGTCTGCAGTAACAGGGAAGTCATTTGGCCGAGGGCCTAGTTTTCCCAGAGTTGTTGGAGTAAGATGTACTAATTTTGACAATTCTCTTTCTTTGTCCCTGAAACGGAACGAGGGTAATTTTTCTTCTAAGCTCCGGGTGGTATCTAAATGATAGAATTTTTTCTGCCAAAAAAAGCCTTAGTCGGTCTAAGTAATCCATTGTGGTTGTAATGCCTCTATCAGATAAGTATCTAAATTCTCTCTGAGATTCTCTTATCTCCTCATAGGTTCTATCTACCGTTTCCTGTGCTGCCTCATCAATAAAATAATCAGGATCGCCTAGAAGATTTTCAATCACCTCCTGGGAATCCTCATTCAAGCCTTGGGCGATTAGATCTACCCCGCATCTAATGTTGGAATGGTGACCAGTTTTTATACCCGGAGGCAATGCCAATTCAATTTTATTTTGCGAAAAAGGATGAAATCTTTCCCCGGGATACCTTATTAATCCGAAGGCTAAAGGGATGGGTGAGTCATATCTTGCAGTTAACAACAAGAGCATGTTATGCCCCTTTTCCCTATATAAATTTCTTGATACATCCCTGTGGAATCTTTGCTGTCTGGCTGCATCAATTTCATGATCAATTTCAACAAGATTTCTGCAAACGGATAAAACTAAACTCGCCCCTGCCTCTGGAGGAATTCCCCGTGCTTCAACCGAGCTTGTCATAACCTCAAATTATAGCACAGATTTATCCTGGGGCCTTGGTTCAGATCTTCCTGTTTCGCGCGGATCACTCATGGCTAGTTGATGGGGCAGTAGTCGCTTCCTGAAGTGATTTTCTGGCGTTAACTACTGCAACAGAGTTGTCTATATTTGTCTCTATTTCCTGCGGATCTCTTATGAATGGTATTCCTCGTTTTTCACAGTATTGGTAGAATCTTCGGTGTAATTGTCTGACATTTGTTTGAAGTAAAGATTTTATTTTATTGATATATCCTTCAGGTCCGTATCTTTCTTTAGAAACCCTTTGATATAAATACTCATATTCCTGAAGCCTATTTGAAAAGTCTATAAGAACCACGTGAATTCCATTTTCGTCTTGTCTTAATAAGATGTTGCCGGGACTAGGGTCTGAAGTCCAGATGCCAAACTCCAGGTAAAGTCTTTCAGCCTGGTCTGCTGCCATTGAATAAACTTGCGAGAAAAAATCTGCGGCATCGGGATTTTTTACACGTCCACGCCAGCTTTTGGTAGTTTTATACAATATATATTCGAGGCTCGGACCAATATGAGGAGATGTAAAGCCGTAAACTTTCTTGCCATCCATATCTACTACCTCAACCTCCCTTATTTGGCTCGCTAGGTCAGGCAAGCCTGCTACTTGTAAGGCTGCCCTTTGCTGGTCTACACTTCTTCTTAGAGTTTTTTCGAGTTTTTCTTGATCAGGAGTGTCTGTTACCTCAGGCGGAACAACTTTTAGCCAAGTTCGTGTTTGAGGATTAAACAATACTCCATAGCTGATATACTCAGATGGAGTTCGGCTTCGATCTTGATCCGGTCTTAACCCTCCCTTTACTGAGTGCCATTCACCTTGAGTGCTATCAACTGTCAAATTATTGATTGCTTTTGTGCGGTAAGAATTGGCTTCTGTCCGGGTAAAACCGGTTAATGGTCTTTCTGCTTCTCTCGTTGGGGGAGCAATGCCTGTTACTTCAGCCATAAGCACATTATAGCTTCTAGTATGATATAATCAAAGCGTGAAAACTGAATATCCGGAAAGCGTAGATCATACGTGGGTATGTAGACAGACTGAGGGCGTACTCGGAGAAATCCAGAACTTTAGAATTCTCTCATCCCCTCAAATCGAGATAATTATTGCCGATCCTGCCAAAATGGAAGAGGTTTGTCCGGGAGGAGAAGTTGTTTGTGAAAGCTGCGAAATTCCTTTTGCCACAGGACAGCCAGCGCAAGCGGCTTCCGCTATAGATTTCAAAGCCCTCGAGGGGCAATTGGTAGCCCCGGCTTCAGGCAAACAATCTTAAATTCCAACCCCAACTAACCCTTTAATTTTGCCTCAGGTTTATATATAATTCACTCTTATCCCGTTAGATTACGCGGGATTGTTTGAATATGAATATTGGAAGATCTGGTCACAAAAGCTCGAATTATCATAAACATACCACAAAAAATCCTGTTGGGAAGTTGTTTCTTAATAATTTTTTAAATTCCGTTGTGAAAACAATACGGCCTTTAAACATCAATTCTGTTTTGGATGTTGGATGCGGGGAAGGATTTACTCTTGCGCGCCTTCAAAAAGAAAAAATTGGAAAAGAATATGAAGGAATAGAATATGATGGGGAGGCTATTGAGCTTGGGAAAAAACTTTATCCGCGCCTCACTATTAAAAAAGGAGATATTTATAAATTGCCATATAAAGACAATTTTTTTGATTTAGTTGTATGTACAGAAGTATTGGAGCACTTGGAAAATCCTAAAAAAGCGTATAAAGAACTTATTCGAGTGAGTCACAAATATATTTTGCTATCTGTTCCCAATGAGCCCTTTTTCACATGGCAGCGCCTTGCTCGTTTTCAAAACATTTTGGAATTTGGGGCACATCCTGAGCATATTCAGCACTGGACAGCGGGCGCCTTCTCAAAGTTTGTGAAGGTCCGCGGAGTAAAACTGGTCAACCGCAAATTCCCCATCCCCTGGACAATGGTAGTTGTGAAGAAAGTAAAGGTTTGACAAGCAAAATCCCAAATGCTATATTCCAATTATGAACGGTTTTGAATCCATGTTAGACGGATTCAGAAGAAAGTTTTTTGAATTTACAAGCTCAGGAGAAGAAATAGTGGTAGCTCAAACCTTTGATGAATTTAATAGTCTCTCTAGGAAACATCACGCCACCGATGCTGTTGCTGATGTTATCGTAGCTGAAGAGGAGCCAGGAAATTTTAGACTAAGCGCACAGTTTGCAGCTTGGCGCGGAGATCAGGCAGATAAAGTAACTTTTCAACAAGTATTCTCTGAAAGAATAGTTGGGAATCCAGACAGCGAGGAAGGACAAAGAATGATTGACCGATTAGCCTTAACCGTTAGTACCGAGCTTGAAGATATCTCCATAGGCAATCCTAGAGCAAAGATCAAAATGGGTCTTCTTATAGAAAGAAGAGATGGGAGAGGGAGAGTCTCTGTAATTACTCCTGAATTAAGGAGCGGGCTAAAAGACGAGCCAGGTCTTTTGCCTCTCAATTTAGTTACTCAGCCAACATTTGTTTCTTCATTTTCAAATTCCGCAGCATCTACTCCTTGACTTTGTCTCAAATAAGGTTGACTATTGATATAGTAAGTGATATAAATCCACATTATGGCACAACCATTAGAAACAGGTAACGGCAGGAACACAGACGGAAGACTTCCTTCAGATTTCGCATTTACTCGGTCTCATCCCCAATCCGAAGTTTACAGTGATACTAACATCCCTGATCCTTTTATGCCTGGTGAAATAACCCCAGCAAAAGAGATTGAGTGGGCTTGGTGGACTCAGATTACAGAAAATGCCTTTCAGGAAGAAGAACCAGAGGATTGGGGGCTTCCAGATCCTGCAAGAGACCCGAGCCTCCTTGTGAATGGTTTAGATCCGCGACTATATCCGGTGACCTCTGAATATCAGGAGGAAATCGAAGCTGCTCAAGTAGAGGATGATGGTGTTCATCCTGAGGACTCTCCTGTCGGATGGGGGATGGATACAGGGCTCAGAGACTCTGACGAAATTAGAATTGCAAGAATGGAAGCAGATAAGATAGCCAGAGGCGAAAGGGCAACTCTGCGAAATCGGAGATTAAAAGAAGAAGCAAGAACAAGGAGAGCCTTGCTAAGCGGAGTTGATAATCTTCTCGTTCCTCTTGATGTGCTAGCACCAAGTCCCAGAAGAGTCTTGACTAAATCTAGTAGAGAAAAGGCAAGACTAGTATCTAAATTAAGAAGACCTACTAGGATGGTTTCTCAGGATGAAAGAAGGCCAATAGATTATAGAGAACTTGAATCAGGGCTTATAGAAGACCTTGTCTTAGGAGAGCCAATTAGTAAGGGTCAAGAGCCAGGCGTTTGGTCTTTTGGTCCAGAAGTAGTATTTGATGCTAGCACGGAAGAATCGAACTTAATTGATGAGGCTTACGGTCTTCCACCTGCCGAATTGCCTCCTTCCGGTGATATATCTTTAGAGTTGCTAGCTGAGCGTGAAACTCCAAGGCCAAAGTTTGGTAATGGCTTACCTACTTATGGGGCAGAAACCCGCTGGGATCAATCCCAATAATCTCAATCTCCTCTTGACTTAGGCTTCAAATTCCCCTAAAATAGTCACTACTTATGTAAAGACTTCGTCGCGTGTGAGCGCGACTGTGGCCAAAGTTCGGTTTACAAACCCGCCTCTGGCGGGATTTTTTGTCTTCCGACAGCTTTACAATAGTAGACAATCCTTCCGAAGCTTTAGCGAAGGAGGATGGTCCCTAACTTTGCACCTTAACAATTAAGCACATGCATACAATAATGAGCCCCTATTAGATTGAAATCTAACGGGATAAACACTTTTCATAAGAATGAAAAGTGGTAGGAAGTCCCGCATTTTGCGGGACAAACGTGGTTAATTTTTTTGCCCAGTACCATTCGGTACCGGACTGCAAAAAATTGACTACGTCAATTTTTTTTTGAGAGTTTGATCCTGGCTCAGGATGAATGCTGGCGGCGTGCCTTAGGCATGCAAGTCGAGCGCTTGTGCGGAGCACAAGGGCGCGGAATGACGCAGAACAAGAACGCGGAACAACGCAGGGTGAAGTAAGAATTTTAATTGGAATCTTGCTTTTCAGCGTAGTTCAGTGTTTCAATTCAGCGTAGTTCAGCGCTCTCGTGCTTCGCGCGAGAGCGGCAGACGGGTGAGTAACGCGTAGGAATCTACCTCTAGGTGGAACATAGCCCTCCGAAAGGAGGGGTAATTTTCCATAGCCTCAAGGCAGAGCCTTGGGAATTTCGAAGCACGAAATCCGAAATCCGAAACAAATCCAAAAAGCAAATAACCGAAATCTAAAACATTTTGAACATTTGAGTTTTGAAATTTAAAAATTGTTTCGAGTTTCGATATTCGAATTTAGAATTTCTCAAAGCTTTGCTTTGAGTAAAGGACTTAACGGTCCGCCAAGAGAGGAGCCTGCGTCCTATCAGCTTGTTGGTGGGGTAAAAGCCTACCAAGGCGATGACGGGTAGCTGGACTGAGAGATCGAACAGCCACAACTGCACTGAAACACGGGCAGTACATCTACGGATGGCAGCAACTAGGAATAGTTCGCAATGGACGAAAGTCTGACGACGCGACGCCGCGTGAAGGAAGAAGGCCTATGGGTTGTAAACTTCTTTTGCTAAGCCGTTCACAGCTTAGAGAATAAGCCTCTACTAACTACGTGCCAGAAGTCTCGGTAATACGTAGGAGGCAAGCATTATCCGGATTCATTGGGCGTAAAGTGTGCGTAGGCGGTTTGATAAGTCTATTCTTAAATTCCGAAGCTTAACTTCGGGCCTGGAATAGATACTATTAAACTTGAGGATTGATAGGGATGCTAGAACAGTTAGTGTAGCAGTGAAATGCGTTGATATTAACTGGAATACCAAAGGCGAAGGCAGACATCTGGGTTTTCCCTGACGCTGAGGCACGACAGCTAGGGTAGCGAAACAGATTAGAGACCTGTGTAGTCCTAGCCGTAAACGATGTCCGCTAGCTATCACTCGCAAAGTTTATAACTTTGCTACGAAAGACACGAACTGATTTCGCGAATTTTCGCGAAAAGACTTTCGTGATTTTCGTACGCGAAATTGTAAATTTCGCGAGCGGTGGTGTAAGCTAACGCGTTAAGCGGACCGCCTGGGGAGTACGGCCGCAAGGCTAAAACTC
>JACPLG010000007.1 GCA_016186625.1 Candidatus Levyibacteriota bacterium | reverse complement strand
TTCACGCCGTTACCTGCCATATCGCTATTAGTCCGACGAATCGGACACGTTTACGATAGGCTCCCCTGTAAAACAGGGGGGATTGCTCCATTCGGACACCGCCGGGTCAAAGGTTTATAGCACCTCACCGACGAGTATCGCCGCTATATGCGTCCTTCCTCGGCCAAAATCTCCTAGGCATCCATTATCAGCATTATGAGTAGTTTTTCTTGCTTCTCGCGCTACGCGCGAGACCGCTGAACATGCTGAACTTTACGTTGAACAACGCTGAATTTCTGCGTTATTCTGTGTTTTAAGTTCTGCGTTTTTCCGCGATCTTGTGCGAAGCACGAGATTAGCAAAGACGCTTTGTCGTACAAACCAGCGTAGTTAAACGCTAATCTATACGACGCTTCTCTTCACATGTTAAAGAGCAAAGTACCGTTCGGTACTTTGCGATGCAATCCCGCATAATCGCCCCTCACGAGCGCGAGGCTGTAAGCCTCCGGCGTGAGGTAAGAGTTGTGCAGGAAAAGAGCCTCGCCGTTAGGCGAAGCAGGCACCGCCAAACTAACTTTAGATACTAGTTACTAGGTACTAGTGACTAGTTCGGGTCGAACTAATATCTAATATCTAATTACTAATAACTAACGTTTAAAGTGTCTCGTTTCTGGCTAGTGGAGAACTTCCAACTCTAGCCAAGAACCAAACACTTTACTAACAGCTAATTGCTAATAGCTAGCCTGGTGGACCGTGGCGGACTCGAACCGCCTACCTCTTCATTGCAAATGAAGTGTTCTACCAGGTGAACTAACGGCCCAAGAGCATCAGATCACCATTTAAATTATTAAACAAGTTTTGAAGCTAAAGAGACGAAAGAAGCTAAAAGTAGTTGGTCACCAATGAAAAACGCCTGTTAACAACAGGGTGGTTCGTCAAATATTGTGAAATTCAACATAAATATCTTTAAGATTCCTCGCCTAGCCTCAGCTAAACTTGTAAAAAGATCTTACCACAAGGCCAGCGGAAGAGTCAAGTTGCAATTTTTGAAACAATAATTCATGGAGATTTTTTAAGCAACTTTTGTAGCAGTTTCTCTCTGAACTTGAAGACCCCACGCTATTCTCGCTGCTTGGCGGATCTCATCAGTAACTTTGGGGCTTCCTTCCACAGCCTTTTCAATACTGATCCCCCTATCTTCAACTCTAATCCAATCATATTCAGTTGGGAGTCCTGAATCAACAGGATAAGGATGATGAGGATTCACAAAAATTGCTACTCCCGACTCATCAGGCTTAGAAACTACTACTGTCTGATCTAGTTCGATCTCAATGTTTCTCCATTCACCCATTAGAGAATAAAGGGTTGCTACCGAGTGTCTCTCATAAAGACGTCCAGGTTCATTCAATACAGACCAGTTCCAAAACATGTTCCAGGTAGGATATTCTATTTGCCTAGAGTCTCCAATTACTGAGGTAATTTCTCCTCCAGTTAAGGCTGCTAATTGTTCTGGAGTAAACTCTAAAAAAGGTCTATATTCTACTTGCGGCTGCCCTGATTCTTGTGTTGCAATGCCTGCTGCTGCATCAGTTTGTCTTTCTGCGGGTGTTCCTGCCATAATTTATCACCTTCTCCCTGAGCAGATAATACTTGGATATTAAACTTTTACTTCCTAGATTTCAATAGGCAAACCGGGGCGGGATTATTCCCCGCCAAAATCTTTTAATTAAAGCAGCTACCTCTATCTTAAAGACGAATCAAACAAAAACAAATGATCTAATGACAGCACTACGCTATAGCGTAACATTGTACTGGACTAAATTATCTCATGATTGAAGGGGGCGGGATTATTCCCCTAGGCAGCGTTAACCCTTTCCCTTAGGCTTCTTAAGTAAGAAGATTGATCACGGTTGGGATCGATATCTCTTGAAACAACTGGAGAGGTGGAACCTAAAATTACTTCCATTAAGCGCGGTGGGCTCGGTGAAAAACCTGGAGATATTATATCTACTTCATAATCTTCTCCAACATAGAATTGGCGTCTTCCCTCTCGGGCAGTTACTAACATTCTATTAATATCTCGTCCAAATGCTTCATCAAACGAAGGAGGAGTGTAATATTGATCTTTTCCGTTTGGAAAAACTACATATAAACCTCTTGGTTTATGAATAGAAAGTTCATCTTTGATGCCTAAGATTTCGTCATCTTCCAATCTATAACCTAAGATAAAAAGATTATCAACGAGGACTGCTCTTGCATCTTCAGGAATTGAAAAATGAACTAAATATGGTCTCGGAATTTCTGCGAGAGGACGACGGGAAGGAGACCGACTAAATTCTGCTACGCCTGGGGGCAGTGTTTGTACTGCTTCAACCATTCCAATAAGATATTGTATACTAAAATCAAATAAGCATCAATTGCTATCCTAAACTAGGCTCCCTTTTTTGCTGCGGGATTGACCATAAAATCCCAAGCAAAACCTCCAACCAATAAAACAAGACCTAATACCAAAAGGTATGAGACTAGTGCTGGGACAAAATATAAGACCAAAAGTGCAATTCCCCCTCCAGATGCCAAGTGGGCAAGGTTATGAGGTTTTGTGCATTCTTTCATCATTGCATTAACGTTCATTCAAATCACCCCCTTCATAGAAACTCTCAACGAACTTGTGAGTTCTAGAGTTTCATGACCCGCCAAAGTTCGCTCTTCATGCCGTGTATGGATAATACCCAAAAGGCATGAAGTAAGAACAGGCGGGCTTTCAATTCTATTTCTAGTTTTTCAAATCCAAAAGCAAAAGTCAAACGAGCGGGACAAACTTGACTACAGTAACAGGTTTGCAATCTAATTTATTCCTTTTTTTAAAACAAACAAAAAGTTCTTGAAAATCAGATTCGTCACTTACTACTGGCACAACCATTCGGCCACCTGCCTTAAGCTGGGAAATTAAAGGTTTGGGGATTTTTTTGACAGCCGCAGTAACAACAACAGCGTCAAACGGAGCTTTTTTGGGAAGACCCAAAGAGCCATCTCCGGCGTGAACTGTAATGTTTTTGAAACCCAAACCCGCAAGTCTTTTCTTTGCAGAAGAGGCAAGACCCGAATCAATTTCAATTGTATCAACTTCTTTGCAGCATAAAGATAATATTGCGCAACTATAGCCTGAGGCTGTTCCAATTTCCAAAACATGCTCACTGCCCTTCAAATCTAGAAGATCGATCATCTCTGCTACCAAAGAAGGCTGGCTTATTGATGAGTCTGAGCCCAGAGGAATTGCGTTGTCAGAATAAGCGTATTTTACCCATCTCTGGGGCACAAATAATTTCCTGTCTACTTTCTTAAAAGACTCACAGACTAAGTTATTTCTTAGTTTTGAACAAACATCGTATTCTAAAAGATTTCTTTGATTTGTATTCAAATTATTTATAGATCTTATTTGGCCCAGGCGATTATTTCATCTTGTATCAAATTAAGAATTGGCGAAGCTATATAATCTTTCCTATCCACTAAAATTTTCCTCGTTCCCCAGATTGGATCTCCATCTAAAATCTTTAATAAACCTTTTTTGTCTTTAAAATATTTATTATCAGTTTTTTTAACAGCCTTCCCAAGCCCATCCCATAGGCCGTAACCGGCCTTAAAAACCGGACTATTAAAATTATTGCCAACAAATAGCTTTTCTTCTTCTTGTTGGACTTTAAGAAAGATTTGTACTGCCTTATAAGATTCATTAATTTGCTTAAGTTCCGAAGAAGTTGTGTGAGGCTTTAAATTAGTAATTGTCTTCTCGCCTTTTCTGGAAAGAAGATGAAGAATCTCTTTTTCTACCCAAGAATTGTCTTTTTTTAATCTGGGGCTTACTTTTGTTAATATTTTTTTCATTCGCAGGAAGTGCCATCCAAGAGGACTTTTTGGATATTCTTCTAAATCTAGAAAGTAGTCATAGTGGTAATAATGGTGATCCATTGCAGATTGAAAAAGATAAAATAATGCAACAAGGGCTGTTACCTCCTCGTGATGATCCAAAACATTAACTTTTGAAACCACTCTTTTAATTTGAGAACAAAAAGAAATATATAAATTTAAGTTTCGCAGAAAATCTTTTCTAAAATCTGAAGCACTCAAAATATATTTTTGAAATTCTTGATTTGTTAACGGAGGCACGAATTCATCTTTACACCAATTCCATTGAGGGTATTTAGTATGGGGATTATTAGGATAATGAGTCATTTTGGGAGCAATTATTAGGCTAAAGCTAATTCCTGGTGGAAGTTTTTTCTTAGTAAAGCCTAGTTTCTCCAAGATTAACATGAAGGCATTATACCACTAGCTTGATCATTAATCAGGCTTATCTCAGGAATAATATTTTGGTTTTTCTTCCACCCAAGCAAAGCAAAATTAAAGGGTTAACCATCTTTACTGTTAAGCCTATTTCATTCCGGTTAGCCACCACTGGGCCTCAAGCGCAGCTGCACAGCCAAATCCCGCTGCTGTTACTGCCTGTTTATACTCTGCGTCATGAATGTCTCCTGCCACAAATATTCCCTCAACATTTGTCCTGTAATGGTCCTGCACTTTAATAAACCCGCGCTCGTCTCTCTCGATTCCCTCAAAAACTTTTGAATTTGGGATGTGTCCTATTGCTACAAATAAGCCGTCAATTGGCATTTCTGATTCTTCGTTTGTTTGATTATTTAGCAAACGCACTTTTTCTACCTTTTGATCGCCTAAAATCTCTTTTACTTGCGTATTAAAAAGTATTTTTATTTTGGGGTTTTCTTTTACTCGTTTTTGCATTATTTCGCTTGCTCTAAAGCTATCTTTTCTATGCACTAAAGTAATGTTTTGTGCAAAGTCTGTAAGAACCAGCGCTTCCTCCATAGCAGAGTCTCCTCCTCCAACCACAACCACATTTTTACCCCTAAAAAACGGAGCATCACAAGGAGCGCAGGAAGAAACTCCGTGTCCAATTTTTTCCGCCTCGCCCGGAACTCCTAGCCATTTTGTATCAGCACCAGTTGCAATAATAACGGCTTTTCCCTCATATTCCTTATCTCCTGCCCTGACTTTAAATGGTCCGCCAGATTTACTGAAATCTCCTGACACAAAGTCTGTATCTAAAATTTGCGCTCCAAAACGCTCTGCCTGTTTTCGCATGGCAGTCATAAGATGAGGTCCCTGAATTCCGTCTGGAAATCCCGGGTAATTCTCGACAATAGTTGTTAATTGAAGCTGCCCACCCCATTTTGCGCCTGCAATAATTAAGCTTTTAAGATTTGCCCGCGTGGTATAAATAGCCGCAGTCAAACCTGCAGGACCACTTCCTATGATAATAATGTCATAAATTTTATCCATATACAAAAAATCCGAATCTCAAAGCACGAAATCCGAAACAAATTCAAAATTCTAAATGTTCAAAACTTTTTAATTTTATGTTTTTCGAACATTTGATATTGTTTCGAGTTTCGAAATTCGAATTTCGGATTTTAGGAGGCGAGTACTTCATCAATTGCTTTTTTAAAATTTTCTTTTGATTGGGCTCCAATTACTGACTTAACAGGCTGACCTTTCTTAAAAAGCATAATTGTTGGAATACTCATAACGCTGTACGCCTGGGAAACATTTGGATTCTCATCAACATTTAATTTTCCAACTTTAAGTTTTTCTCCATACTCACCTGCTAATTCATGAACAATCGGATCAACAATTCTGCAAGGAGCACACCATGCTGCCCAAAAATCAACTAAAACCGGACTCTCCGATTTCAAAACTTCCCCTTCAAAATTTTGATCTGTAAAAGTTAAATCCGCCATATTAATAAATTAAAGATTATAAATTATATCTAATATCTTGGCGCGGGGAGCTGGCGAAATTTTCGCAGGATGTAAACGAATTGCGTATCCAAGAAAATTTTGTTAGCGACCTCAGCGCTTTTTTGTCATTAAAGAATAACAGAACGAAGTAAGACCTGTCAACGATAAAACAAACCTTGACATGTCTTTACCAAACTTTATAAAATGGACAAATGCCTAAAAGTAAAATAAAAAAACCCTCATTTAATCTTCTTTCCCAAGTTGCCAACAAAATCCTTAAAATAAATATTGTCTATCTTCTTGGGTTTCTTTTGATAATTGCCTCATTTTTGATTGGTGTTCTTATTACCAAAATTTCGTATCTTGAAAGAAATGCCGGAAGTTCTACATCTTATGTTTCAATTGGTGCGGGAGAAGCGCAGGCACCAAGAGGGCCAGTGGATGTATCTGAAGGACACCTTCCAATCTTAGGTGATAAAAATGCAAAAGTAACTATGATTGAGTTTTCCGACTTCCAGTGTCCATTCTGCAAATCCATGTTTGATAGCTCTCTCCCCCAGATTAAAAAAGAATACATAGACACAGGAAAAGTTAAGTTTGCCTACAGGCATTATCCTATCTCATCAATTCACCCTAATGCCCAAAAAGCAGCTGAGGCATCAGAATGTGCAAATGAACAGGGCAAATTCTGGGATTATCATGATCAGTTGTTTATAAATCAAGCAGAATGGGAATCACTGGAGGCTGAAGCAGCCCAGGCAAAATTCACCGAATTCGCTGGTACTCTTGGCCTTGATACAGCAAACTTTGGGCAGTGTGTTTCATCCGGAAAATTTGAAGAAGAAGTAACTAAAGATCTTTCGGACGGAACAGCGGCGGGAGTAAACGGAACTCCTGCAACTTTTGTAAACGGCATTTTAGTGGAAGGCGCTGTTCCCTATCAAGAATTTAAAGCACAAATTGAACAAGCCCTCGGGGAATAGTAATCTTAACTAGACGCTAATTGCTAGAAGCTAGAGACTAAACTTAGTGTCCTCCAACTCCCTCAAGAAGTGTTATAAAAACCCAAACAACAACTACTCCTAAAAATAATAGCGAAGTTTCAATAACTGCAAACCCTTTCCTGTTCTCATGATGAATTTCTGGAATTAAATCTGAGGCAGCAATATAAATAAAAAATCCTGCAGTAATTGCAAGTAGAATTGGCAATGATGTCTCAATTCTTTCCCCCAACCCAAAAGCTATTAACGCTCCAAAAACCGCAGTGAGAGCGCTTACAAAATTTACTATCAAGACTTTTTTTCTTTTCATTCCCTTATGAAGAAGAATTCCAAAATCTCCGATTTCTTGTGGGATTTCATGCGTAGCTACAGCTAAGGCCGTAATAATGCCTAAGGGGATACTCACCAAAAAAGTTGCGCCAATTGCTACACCATCAATAAAGTTATGTACACTATCCCCCAAGATTATGAGTGGGATTGTAGGTTTTGCAACCTCATCTTTGTATGCATGTTGGTGATGATGAAACCAGTGAACAAATCTTTCAAGTAAAAAGAACCCCAAAATTCCCAAAAGTGTCCAGAGGAAGACGTTTATTTCACCTGCCAAACCTTCTTCCACTATATGTTCTCCTTCCTCTATTGCTTCGGGGAAAAGATCAAAGAAAACTGTACCAAGAAGCGTCCCTGCAGCAAATGCGGCCAGAAAATGAGAATATTTAAGTGTTTGTTTTTCGGCAGTTAAAAGAAAAACTCCTCCAATTAGAGAGAAAACGCTCCCAACTAGGGCAAAAAATAAAATGTAAACTAAGATTGGCAACTGCGGCATAATCCAAAAAACTCAAGCAAATGGGATTTTACTAAAAAGCCCTTTTTGTCTTTTATTTCTTTTTCAAACTTGCCTAAAAAATCACCCGGAACATCTGAGATAGTACCGCAATTTGTGCAAATCAGATGATGGTGATGATTTTTTTGAATCTCGTAGCGATATTTTCCCTCCCCAAACTCTAAACGGTTTACTAAATCTTTCTTGGTCAAGATATCCAATATGCGATAAACTGTTGCTTGATCAGCCTGCTGATGCAGTTTCTCAACAATTGTCACAACATCCAAGGGACTGCCTTCTTGTTCAAGAAAGTCAAGCAATGCTACTCTAGCAGTAGTCGTTTTTAATCCCTTTTCCTGTAATAATTTTTGTTTATCCATATTCAAATCAAATAACCTCGTGTCCTGCGGGAAGGCGGGACCTAGAGGCTATTTGATAATGTATTGTCTAAATTGTAGAGTAATTGTATCCAATTTCCCTATTTATTAAATGTTTGCCTCGTCGTAATCAACTTTACTTACAAACTTTGTAAGATTTCGTCCATCAGAAGTTTTTGCTTTAAAGGCATATTTGGTCTGGCCATTGGCCTGATATTCTTGTTTTCCGGTCACTTCTGCTTCTACCTTTTGTCTGATTTTAACATCGTAAAATGTAGACTTCATTAAATCACCTCCTTGATTACCATCAATTAGTTTATGCGAATAATTCGCATTTGTCAAGGAGCAAATCGCAATTTGCGACGAAGACCCGCCGATAATCGCCCCGTGAGGCGTGTCGCCTTAGGCGACTGAAAAGCCGAACGGTAAGATATGGCTGGGTCAAGGATTCTTAATGCTATAATATTTGGATGAAAAAACTATTGGTAACTTTTTTTGCCCTTTTGTTTTTGTTGTCATTCGAGCAAACCCAAGCCCAATCCCCTTCCGAATTTGTCCCGCCCAAACAGGAATATTACAAAGGGCAAGTAACACAAATAATTAAAGAAGGCAGCCGGGATATAGAGCAATATAAAAATTTCTTCCAATTTATAGAGGTTAAATTTCTGGAAGGCCCGGAAAAGGGCAAGACTGTCACTTTTGAAAATGGTGGATCACTTAAAATGGTTGAGCAAAAATCCTTAAAAGCGGGAGATCAAATTATAGTTCTTAAGGTCACCCAAAACGACAAGGTCACATATTCTGTCTGGGATAAATTGCGGCTTAATTATATCTATTTTGCCGTAATTGCATTTTTTGCGCTTATTTTAATATTTGCCGGAGTAAGAGGAATCGGTTCAATTCTTGGAATGATTATCAGTTTTGGGATACTGATCGGCTTTATTGTTCCTCAGATTCTTGCAGGAGCGGATCCGCTTTTAGTTAGTATTGAAGGGTCTTTGGTGATAATGTTTGTTACAATTTATCTAGCGCACGGGGTTTCAAAAAGAACGACATCGGCTGTAATCTCAACTTTTATCTCTCTTACTTTAGTTGGGATTCTTGCTTTTATCTTTGTAAAAATTTTTCATCTCACAGGGCTTGGAGATGAAAACAGCTATCTTTTACAAATGAGAGCTGCGAACATAAATCCGCAGGGACTTCTTCTTGGAGGAATAATAATTGGAGCATTGGGTGTTTTGGATGACATAACAACTACCCAATCTGCCGCGGTATTCGAACTATTCAAACTGAATCGAAAACTTTCCATAACCGACCTTTTTATTAAGGGCTATACAATTGGCCGTGAACATATTGCATCACTTGTAAACACCTTAATTTTGGCCTATGTTGGAGTATCTCTTGGTCTTTTTGTGATATTTGTTTTGAATCCTAACAATACTCCGGTCTGGGTAATTCTCAATAGCGAAATGTTATCTGAGGAGATTGTAAGATCAATTGCCGGAAGCATAGGACTTATCCTGGCTGTACCAATCACTACTTTAATTGCTTCATTTATAGCGAAGCGAGACAAGGATGACGGTAGAAAGTAGAAGATTGAAGTCCTCTACTACCATCGTCTATGCGTATCTGTGTATTATTTCAAAATTCTCGAACTTTTGATCTGGCAATTTCTCTGTTTCCAAACTTTTCACTTCTGCCAAAAACGGTCCCTTTCGGCTTATTTCAATCATTTTTTCGATATTTTCTCTGCTCCCAGCAAACATTGCCTCTACTCGCCCATCAGGCAAGTTCTTTACCCAGCCTTTTATATTTAGCTTATCCGCATTTGATTTTATAAATTGCCTAAATCCTATTCCCTGAACAAAACCTGAGATATAAATATGAACCACGAAGATATATTAAATAGCAAATATTAAAAAGTAAATAGATGGCCGCTGGGATCCATATTCTGACGATAGAAAATGGAGGATTGAAGATAGAATTTTCGAAATTAGATGCTGGAGAGTTGATATATTTCTATTCTCTATTTTCGATATTCGACGTACTATCCTCTACTTTCTATTTTCTACCGTCAATTCCCTAGAACGCGGCTCCCACGTATGCGAGGAGAAGATTTCTAATGAATCGGCCGATCAAAACATAGGTAAAAAACTTCACCGGCGAATATGAGAAGATTCCTGCGAAAATTCCAACAGCATCAAAGATTGGGTTTGGAATCAGGGAAAAAAATACAATAAATATTGCTCCAAATCTATGGAAAGTCTGTTTGAAAATGTTATACCAGAATGAATTTTTCCTAAGAAAAATTTCTTTTCCGGAGTGTCCGAGAAGATACGCCACCATATCCCCTATTGCAGATCCTAATCCAGAAACTGCAGCAACAAAGAGAGGATTATATAAAAATCCTCCGGCAACAACAGTTGCAATTCCCGGTGCAGGCAAGAAAACTGTCGCGGACCCTAGGATATTAATAATAAATATTCCAAGGAGCCCCAAGGATGTTAATCTTGACAGCTCTTCTCTGAAATAATAGGAAAAGCCAATGATGGCAAGAGATGTTAAAAAAAGAAAAAGGTAATTTCTTTTGAAATGTTTATTTTTGGACACTGAGCTTATTGTAATTCAAACTTTATAATTTTCAAATGGTCCAAATTTTTGAATTTCGAATTTAACTTTTGACTTTTGAATTTTGATTTTTGAGCTCTTTTAGCTTCCACATAAAAAGTGCGCCTTTATTCTTTGCATTTGAGTCAACTGCAAAAGAAAATGCTTTTTCCAAAAGCGGTCTGGGGTGTGTTTTTGCTAAACGAATATATAAGCCTCTGTGTTTATAGTCGTCCAGCTCTTCTGCCAGATGTATCCCGTAAGCCTGAAATTCCCTTGAAATATATTTGTCCGTCTTCGGATCGTATTTTTTGAGAATATTCCCGATCTTTTTCATTCCGTTAGATATCTTATCATCCTAAGCTTATAATTAAACAAATGCTTATAATATCTAACGGGATCATTTGGTGTTGAATCTGTTTTGAGCGGATTCGATTCCCTTCTCTAAGGCAGTTGAGAGAGCTTTTGCTCCTCTTTTTATAAGAGCTCTTGCTTTTGATTTTTCCGCTCCATGAAAGTTTGTAAGGACAAAGTTTTCCACGTTTTTTAATTTCGAATTTCGAATTTCGAATTTCGAATTTCTTTGGCCTATCCCCAACCTGAATCTCCAGAATTTATCAGTTCCCAGAGTTTTTAAAATCGATTCGAGTCCATGGTGTCCTGCTACTCCTCCGCCAAATCTTATCTTCATAAAACCCAATGGTAAATCCAGCTCGTCATGTACTATCCAGATATCTGAAGGTTTGACTTTATAAAAATTTGAGACAAGCGAAACTGCCATGCCAGAGTTATTCATATAAGTTAGAGGCTTCGCAAGAATTACTCTTTCAACGAGATCTTTTTTTGCTTGGCCTGCCTGTCCGCCTTTGGAGGAAGCTGTCGAACGGCGCTGGTAATCTAAAATGTAAATATCGCTCTTTAGCTTATTTTCCGTACTCCAGTTAGATTTATTAACTGGCTCAAGATCTTTTAGAAGATGGTCAACCACCATAAATCCAACGTTATGTTTTGTGGACTCGTATTTAGGTCTGGGGTTACCGAGCCCCACGATCAGTTTCATAGCGTGCGGAAAGATTATATCACGAAAAAAGGTGATTTCGGAAAACTTGGAATACTCAGAGAACCGGATATTCAAAATGTCAGTACATCAGAGTTTCGGATTTCTGAATCTCTGACTGTCTGATTCTTCCGGCAATCTGAGTAATCATCTGGGTATTCTGAAAATCACAATTTCCAATTTGCTATTTACTATAATATGGTTTTACTTGAAAAAGTGGATAGAAAATGAGAAATCCTAAAACTACTGCAATATCTAGAGAAAGCGCTGCTGCCAAAATCCAAAGAATCTGGCTTAAGAAAAGAAGTATCCAACCTCTCTCTTGATGCTTTCGAAGGGGCAGAAATGCAAAAATCATTATTACTCCCTGAGCAATTCCCAAAACACTCCTAAGCAAAAGCTGCTTAAATATGGATGGCCCTCCCAGAGTAAAAGTGGTAATAAAGGTTGACCCCAAAAAATCCATAATTGAAGCAATTGTAATTAGAATTCCAAAAACAATAGTTAGAAAAGGTAAAATCCTGACAATAAATTCTTTTAGCTCAGAACTTAGCGGAGGAAGATTGGAATAAATTCCATCAAACCACCCAATAACGTCAAACTTCATAAAATATCTTTTCCTCTTTTCCATCTCCTATTAGGAGAGGGCATGGTGAGGTTTCACCGAACTCTATTAAGCTTAGTAAACTTAATACTCGCTTGTCAATTTCTAAGTATAAGCAAACTCTTTTCGTGCCTGCCCGCCGACCTGTCCGCCAAAGCTTTAGCGTCGGTGGAAGCTTCAGCGAAGGAGGGTCAATCGTAAAAATTTAAAATCCCAGCGTTGCTTGTTCGGCCTGTTTGTCTGTTTCAGAATCTTTTTCCTGGGGCTTAATTCTAACAATTCCATACTCTCCATCGTATCCCGGGGAAATAAAAATATCGCCCTGTCTTACTTGTAAAATTGCCTGGGCAAGGGCTTCCCCTGCCACTTTTTCGATTTCCTCAATTGGAGTTTTTAAAAGTATTTCAAACTCAGAGCCTAGCTTTTCTGTGAGCGTATAAAACATCTCTTTAACTTTCACACTTGCGGGAGTCGATTCCAGACTTTCGGCAATTATCTCATTAAGAGGCACTAATTTGGCATATGGCGGATGTTTTTTGAAAGGATCTGTAATCCAGCGGATTCCACTTTTTCCGGACTTATCAACGATATTTTCGAGTGAAGCGGCAAGAGCCTCCACTCTTTCCATAACGCCTATTGTCAAACCCCTGCCGCAAACAGGGCAAGTTGTACCTTTCTCTTTTGTGTCTTTTGGCGAATAAACGACTTTACAATTTCTATGCCCTGTATAGTGGTATTTCCCCTCTTCAGGATAAAACTCGATCGTGTACCCAATCTTAAGCTTCGCCTTAGAGTCTTGCATAATCGCCAAACGAATATCATCGTATGTAAAATTTTTAACTTTTAACTTTTCATTTTTAACTACGAAAACTGTGTTTTCGCGTCCCATCTTCATTGGGCTGTGCGAATCGGAAAAAGATAAAATTGATCGGTTTTCGAGTTCTTTAATTCTCCAATTCATTGCCGGATCGGAAGAAAGGCCAGTTTCGACTCCATAAATATATTTTGCAAAGTCTCCAAAACATTCTTCAATCGAGTCAAAGCCTGACATTGAACCGTATAAAGAAAACCATGGAGTCCAGGCGTGACAAGGAATAAGAAATGAGCGCTCATCAATTCCCATTAAAATCTCGAGTAAATTGGGAGGGGTTAAGCCCACAATAGGACGGCCATCAGAAGTTAGATTTGCCCCTCTTTTAACTAACTCTGCATTCATTTTCTCCGCTACTTCAATCGAGGGAGCAAAGAGCAAGGAGTGGATTCTTCGCACTTTTCCGCCCTGCGAATAAATACTTGAAACCTCAACGCTCAAAATGAACTTCGGTTCATTTTGGTCGCTAGTCTTTTGTCCTTGGTCATTAGCTGGTGACCGAAGACCAAAGACTCCAGACTCGAGCTCAACGAGCTCGCTCTTGATTTCCCTAAGCCAAATTGGATGCGTCCAGTCTCCGGTGGTGAGTAAATTCAAACCCTTTTTCTTGGCGAACTGGGTCATTATCGGCAAAACCATATCCCGGGATACAGCACGGGAATATTTTGAGTGAAGATGCAAATCTGCAATTACCTGCATTTGAAAGATTATAACACTTGATTTTTCATAAAAAAGGAGTAAAATATGCACCTTATTGCGTGACTTGACAATTAAAAATTTGCGGCGCAATAATATTTATGTATTTATCTTATGGCACCTGAAAGTAGAGCTGAATTAGTACCAGGAACTGGGCAAGATGGAACACAAAGGCCCCTCAGAGATGGTGGAGTTAGTCACAGTCTAGATGGGAGTCCTCAATCGCCTCATAGAACTGCCGATTTAAGGGGACCATCAAGAAGCAGCTATTATGGAGTAGAAGAAGCATTAAGAGCTGATACGCTTGGAAGAAGCCCTACTGTTTATTTCCCTGATTAATTATTTCTTCTTATACTGAATCTCAAACAATCGTTTGATTTCGTCAACGCTTGTAGCTTCTTCTGCTTTCTTATCATTGCGGAAACTTACCAAACGGGGAAAACGCAGGGCAAAGCCGAGTTCTTTCTCTGTTTTCCCGGCTGTATGAAGGGGAGACCTAGTTATTTCATCAGCCAAAACTTCGATAACGATTTTTGGCTCTATCCAGACTGATGGTTCTATGGTCGAGTTTACCCTTGCCGGTTTGTGGGATACTTTAATCTTATCTGCTCTTTTATGAATCTCCCGCCATTCCTCATCAGTTAGGCCTGTGCCGATACGGGAGATTGAAACAAACTCATCTTTATCTTTGTCATATACGCCTACAAGCAGCGCTCCTGCCCCAAACTCCACTCTTTTTCCCCGCCCTGTAATGTAGCCTAAAATTACACAATCAATCGTGTCTGTCAGTTCTCCGTCAGAGTGCCTCTTTAATTTCACCCAGTTAAAGTTCCTTCCTCCTGCTTCATAAGGAGATTCCAAGCGTTTTACCACCAAACCCTCAAGTCCCTTTGAAATTGAATCATCAAGAAGAAGCTGCAAAGCTTTTGGGTCTTTAACGGTGTGGTTTTCAGATGGAATTAATACACCATCTGCTTTTACAGTATTTTTCAAAATCTCAATTCTTTTTGTGAGAGGTTCATCCAAAAGTTGCTTTCCGTCTTTATATAAAATGTCAAACACAAATGCCTTAAGGGGCAATCTTGCTGCTGCTTCTTCAATTCCGTGCTTTCTTCGGCGCTTTGTAGTCTCCTGGAATGGCAAGAATTCTTCAGACGCTGGGTTATAAGCAAGTGCTTCTGTATCAAGGATCACAGTTTTTGCTTTTACTTGCGAAAGTGTTGCCGAAATTAGCTCGGGAAACATATGAGTCATCTCTTCAAGATTGCGCGAAAACATCCTCACTTTGTCCCCATCTTTGTGGATCTGGACCCTAAAGCCATCATATTTGTACTGAACATCTACCTCCCTCATCTTTTCTATAACTTTTTCTGCGTTTGGAAGCCTCTCACATAGCTCGCTTCGAATCGGAGATCCAACCCTGACTTCCAATTTTTGAACGCCTTTCAAACCTTTTTCCCAGAGAGTTTTTGCGATAAGTCCCAAATCCGAAGTCCTGTTATATGCAGCTTCCAAAAGTTTTCTTTGACTTTTATCACCCAACTTTGCAGTAGCCAGCGCATCAAGAATTGTAGGATCTCCGATACCAAGACGGGTGTTTCCCAAAGGAACGCGAACTAAATGCTTGGCAGAAACCGCATCAACTCTTCCAAGTAATTCCGATAGCAATTTTTGTCTTTTCTCAACCGTGCCCTCCCCAGAAGTCTTTGCAATCTGAGTTAGAATTTCAAACACGTCTCCAACGTCCAATTTCGAATTTCGAGTTTCGAATTTCGAGTTTCTGGCCAGTTCGTAACTGGCCAGTCCCATATCTCCTAATTTTTGATAAAGCTTTATTACATCTTCTTTTCTTGAACCATAAACATTAGCAAGCGACGCCGCAACGCTTTTCTCCGCCATTCCTATCTCAATTGGCGTAAAAAAAGGCGCAATCCTTCCCTGAATTAAATAAACAATTTTTTCGATTTCAGATGCCGGAGTTTTCTTAAATAAATCCGATAAGATTTCTATTAAAGACAAACGCGAAGACGTAGCTTCTAACTTTTCCAAATACTGTGCAAATTCTGAAAACAACATAATTAGTTATGAATTATAAATTATAAGTCCTAAGTTATAAAGACGATGTTTTAACAATCTTTGTCAATATTCTAATAATCTCATCATTTTCAGCTATAAGAGTTTCAATCCTATCTTTTAGCCTCGGGTTTACATCGGAAATTAACCTTAACCAATAAATAGTTTCACGTGCTTCTTTTTTAGCAACATTCATGCTGTGAATAAATTCTTTTTTTGAATTCGATCCAAGGGCTTCTTCTATATTTGCTCCAATTGAAGTTGCTGAACGAATAATTTGTTTAATAAGCACAATATTTTCGTAAGTTTTAGGGAGTAACTTTGTTAATCTAATTATTTCTAAACCAAACGCATATGCCTTTTTCGAAATTAACGACTCTTTAAACATTTACTTATAATTTATAACTTATAACTAATAACTTGGCGTTTACACCATAACGTAACGTGCTGATTTTGTTACTCCGGTTTTTTTAATAATTCCGTTGCTTTGTAAACCTTTAAGCTCATTAAGAATTGTATCTTCGGACACCATGGGAAATAAGCTTCCGAAGGCTTTGTTTTGGAGATATCCGATTTTTTGAATATATTCAATTATCTTGATTTGGCGGTCTGATAGCATAATTGGTTTGCCTCCCAACTTTTCTTTCAAATGTGCGTCAATTGAAATATTTTCTACCTTTTCTTTAATTTTATTTAGTTCAATTGATAGCCCTTTTGTAAAATATTCCAGCCAGAGAGTCAAATCATTCTGATTCTTCGCAACGCTTTGGAGCGCTTTGTAATAATCAAGGGCATCAGAATCAAAATATTCCTCCAGAGAAAAGAAGCGTCTTATGTCATAACCTTCAAGAAACAATATTAATGTCGATAAAGCGCGGGCTACTCGTCCGTTTCCATCAACAAAAGGATGTATGCGAACAAGTTCATAATGAACAATTCCTGCCTTCAAAACTGGATGAATATCCTGATTTTCCTTATTATTAACAAATTGCAGAAGTTCTTCCATTTGCATTGGAATTGCGGTTGAAGGAGGCGGACGGAAACTCACCTCTCCTGTCACGCTATTTTTAACGACAACCTGACTCTCCCGGAAAATTCCTATCTTTTCCGTCGGCAATATTCTGTAAACAGTAATTGCATGTAGTTTTTTTATCAGCTCTTCGTCTATTTTTAATTCATTATTCTTAATTCCTAATTCATTTAAGAGATCCATTACCTTGCGATAATTTATAACTTCCTGAATATCGCGATCGCGAGCGAGAACTTCTTTTCCTTCCAATACTTTCTCCGCCTGGTCAAGGTTTAATTCGTTCCCTTCAATATGAGTTCCAAAGTGAACAGAACGAACTAAAGCGTCCTTTTGGAACTCTCTCTCGTAATACGGAAGAAGCGGCGCGTGGTCAATTACTTCCCTACAAGCTTCAATAATCCCAATGTTTCTCAGGATAGTATTTGTGATATTGAACCGCGATTCAAACATTGCTCAATTGCTACATTGCTCCATTGCTAACAACCTGCCCGCCATCGATTTGCTCAGGCAATTGCAGGCGGGTTGGACAATTGAACAATGGAACAATTTTACGTTATTAACGCATATTTCCCGAAGAAAGTCAATCCAAACATATGCTATAATTTTTTAATGGCAGAAAAAACGGATCAGCAGAAAACAGAAAGAAAAAAATTCCACTTGGAATTCGTAAAGCAGCTTTTAACCCTCTCAACAGCAGGATTTGGTCTAGCCGCCGCACTAGCCTGGAACAGCCTTATACAACAAATCCTTAATGAATATGTTAAATCACGCTTAGGAGAGGGGGTTATTTTTTCAGGATTCCTTTATGCAATAATCGTTACTCTTGTTGCTGTACTGGTAACTCTTCAGCTGTCAAAAATTGTCAGAAGACTTGAGGGAAAAAACTAGCTTTTTCTTATAAATTCTCTAAAATTCTTCTCTACCTGGCTAGGTCTGTCATCAGAGATTGTTTCAAAAACAAAATTTGCCAAAGGAAGCTTTAGCCCTGTTTTTTTCTGAAAATATGGGATTGAAAAACAGTTGTTATATCCCTCAACCGTACTTGACACTTGCCCCAAGGCATCCCCAACTTTAAGTCTTGCCACCAGCTTCCCAAACCTGAAATTCCTGCTCTCAGAACTTCCACAACTTAAAACCAAATCTCCCATGATCCCCTCAACGCCATTTTCTGCAACTTCATATTTAAGAGCCTTGCATAAGGATATTGTTTCTTCGTATGCAAGAGCTATGATTTGAGCTCTTGTATTAGCTGCAAAACCTACTCCTTCTGATATGCCAGATGCAATCGCATAGATATTTTTAAGAGCTCCTGCGAGTTCAATTGCCGAAACTGTGCTGGTGAGGCGCACTCTAAAATAATCTGTTTGAAAATATCCTTTGACCATTGGGCAGATTGTTGAACTATCCTCAAGACATGCAAGATTTACCAAGGTTGGCATTTTTTGCTCTACTTCTGAGGCAAAACTTGGTCCAAACATAGCTGAATATTTGATATTTTTACCCAATACCTCAAGCGCTACTTCAAATGGAAGCTTATTAGTCCCTTTCTCTATTCCTTTTGCAGTATTAATAATAGTTGCGCTTTCCAGCTCTTTTTTATTTCTACTTAAGACCTCTCTGATAGCCTGGGTTGGAACAGCAATTATTACCATTGATTTGGGATCAATCGGAGATTTTCTGTCCCAGAAAACATATTCCTTTTTGTTTTCCGAAAGAAGTGATGCTAACGCGTGCCCCCAGACTCCTCTTCCTAAAATTGTAACCATATTTTCAATCAAATATATCTTTTCATTACCTTTGGAATTTCGGCTACTAAATCACTGGCATTAAAATAAAGACCAACTCGCTCTGCCAAACTTTCTCCTGCTTTCTTATTGATAAAACTAGCACAAATTGCCGACAAAAAGGCATCATTTTTTGCATAAAGCGCCGCAGTAAGACCAGCCAAGACATCTCCAGTCCCTCCTTTTGTCATCCCCGCATTGCCTCCCTCTACGAGGACACATCGATCAGTAGAGCAAACAATATCCACGGGTCCCTTAAGTAAAACTATAACTCCGAATTCCTTAGCAAACAATTTTGCTTGTTCTTCTAATTTTAAATTTTTAATTGTCATTTTTAATTTTTCATTTTTAATTTTTAATTTTAGTAATTCGAATTCTTTCTTATGAGGAGTAACAATGGAATTATTGGGAATTAATTCTGGCTCAACAACTTGTAAGGATCCTCCATCAATCACCCATTTTTTATGCGGAAATTTTGACAAGAGCTTTTCGGTCAGAATTTTTGTACCATCGTCTCCTATTTCCTCCCCTTCCGGCCGCGGCAGTCCAGGTCCAATCAAAATACAATCTGCTTCTTCAATATAATCCTCCACTTTATCTCTTGGGACAATAATGCCGTTGACAAATTTGGTCTTTAGCTTTTTGACAATTTCATTATTCATAGGAGTTGAGGAAAAATACACCATATCAATTATTTTTGAAGCTATTTCCAAGGCCCAAAAGGCTGATGAGTGAAATAAGTGCGACCCTCCAATAACCATTACCTTTCCATTCTGCCCTTTATGGGAATCCGGCGGAGGAATATATAATTTTTTCAAATCATAAGGATTAAATTCATCCATACATCATTTACTACAGATATACCAATATATTTGGAGTGAATTACTTTTTCCAAAAATCACCGCTGAAAAGCTTATGGCGAGCTTTCATGTTTGTTTTTGAATCAAGGGCAAGACTGACCGGTTCTAAGATTCTTTCAATTTCTGACCACATCTCCTTAGTTCTCTCTCTGCCGATTAATTTTTCAATATTTTTTCTAAAAAGATCTGATTTACCATCATATGTCTGTTTATACCAATGAATAGTTTCCAGACTCATCCCCAATGAATTATGAATTTGTTTACTTGTTATTCCCTTATAAAGCATCATATAAAGAATTAGACGTTTGCCCAACATTATTTTCTCTTCGCGGGTTAGGAATTCATTCATGAATTCGTTTATTTCATCCCGATTGTTAAGACTCTCTATTAGAAAAGAAAATTGATCTTCTAATTGATCTAATAACTTTTTATCGATAACTTTTCTCGAAACTCTTCCCATTAGTCCAAATATACCAATATATCTTGAATGAATCAATATACAATAGGAGCTCTGATAAGTGCTCCAAATAAACTTTGTTTCATTAAAGTGTTTTTGTAAACCAGTCAAACATCAGATCATAAAACTCCCCTAATAGCTTCTTGTTATCTAATAAAGAATGCTTTGCTCCTTTTTGGATAACTAGCTCTTTTTTCGAAGCCCTAACAGCTTTGTCAAAGTAATTTTGTACAACCCATGATTTTACAACCTCATCTTTTTCCGACTGGATTATCAGTAACTTTCCTCTGAAGTTTGAAATTCCATCATATGCAACTGAGTCTAGCCATTTTCCTTTTTTAATTTTTTTATATTCATCTTGAATATTTTCTACATGCGTATCAAGAAGTTCATTTGGATAAACTGCTGGGGCTCTGAAGACTAATGACTTCACAAAATCAAAATCACTCATAAGAATCGCTGCAACAAATCCACCAAAGCTTGAGCCCGCGATTCCGATTCTTTTTCTATCTACGTTTTGACTCAGTAGAAACTCAAGGCTTGCCCTTGAGTCATCGATTCCCATTCGTTGTGTTTGGTTTTTGAAAACTCCGTCACTTTTTCCGCAACCTCTAAAATCAAAAGCAAGAGCCATAATTCCTTTGTTTGAAAGCCTTTTGCTTATCTCAAGATATCTTTTCCTGCTTGAACCTCTTCCGTGATAAAAAACTACTCCGGGAAAAGGCCCTTTTCCTTTTGGAACAAATAGCGAACCGCGGAGCGTTTCTCTTCCTACTTTAAATTCAACCTCTCTCTTCATATGTTATTTGTTAATTGTTAGTCAAATGTCAATTGTTAATTGTTAGCTTTCAGCTCTATTATCTCCATTTTACTCTTAATTCTTGCGGGAATAAATTCCTCATGTGTTGTAGTTATGATTGTCTGCTGTCCTCCCACTTTTTCCAAAATATGAATTATGTGATCTTCATCAAGTTCAGAAAAAACATCGTCCAGAAGCAAAATTGGCTCGTTTTCAACCCGGGCCCGAACATATTCTAGCTCAAGCAATTTCAATTGCAAAACTCCAAGTCTTTGCTGGCCTCTGGAGCCAAACGATCTAAGATCATGGCCTTTATTGAAATAAACAATAAAATCGTCTCTATGGGGCCCCACCAAAGTTATGCCTGAAGCAGTCTCGGCCTCGCGGTACTGACTCAAACGCTCTTCTGAAATAACGCTTTTATCGTATTCAAGTTTGAAACTTAAAACTTCCTTTTTCGCCTTATTTAAAAAGTCAATAAAATCTTCCCTCTTCGCTGTGAGGATCTGTCCATTTGTAATTATTAATTTGTTCCAATATTCAAATTGCCTATCGTCTCTTCTTAGGCCTTTCTTGACCAATTCCAAAAGCGCGTTCCTTTGCCTGAGCGTTTTTGTGTAAGAGATAAGCGCTATTCGATACTCTCTGTCTGTTTGTTCCAAAACACTGTCCAGAAAATCTCGCCTAAGACCAGGACTTCCAACAACAATTTCTAAGTCTTGCGGAGAAAATAAAACTGCCGGCAGATTTCCGACAAAATCCTGCCTTCTTTTAGCAACGCCATTCACAAAATATCTTTTAAATTGGCTTCTTACTCCTCCAACTTCCCCGACTGTTACTACCACTTCCAAATCAATATCATCTGCTCGTCCCCTGACCCTTCCCATTTCACTACCAAACCTAACCATTTCTGGATCTCTTTCAGCCCTGAAACTTTTTCCGCTTGATAGTAAAAATATTGCTTCAATTAAGTTAGACTTACCCGAAGTATTTGGGCCAATGATAATAACCGATTTATCAAAATTAAAAGAGGCTTTTTTATAGTTGCGAAAGTTCTGTAATTGGAGACTGGTTAACATAATTCAAAAGTCAAAGGTCAAAAGGCAAAAGTTAAATTCAAAATTAAGAAAGAGGCAAACTTTTAACTTTTTAATTGTAATTTTGAATTTTGCATTTTGAATTTTAAATTTATTCTATCACAGTTCCCACAAACTCTTTTCCCCTGAAGTACTTTTCAAGATTCTCAAAATTATTACCATCCATTACTACTACTTTTACTCCTAACTCATGCGCCTTTTTCGCAGCCACAGGGTCAAAAGGCGAATTCATTCCGGGAATCCACTCGTCTCCTACCATTTTTCTAAAATCCTCCCAAGAAACTTTTGAGAGTGGCTTTGCATCTGGATTGTTGGTAGGGTCTTTATCAAAAACCTGGTCAACGTTTGAAAGGTTGACCAGAGTTTTTATTCCATAATCTTCACAAATCATTACAGAACAATAGTCTGTGGACCAGCCCGGCTTCCAACCAGAGGCAACAACCACTGGCTCCTCAACTTTTCTAATTATTTCATAGTGTTTGACCACAAAGGGATGGGCAATATCTCTAAAAATTGTGCGGACCAAATGTGCGTTCATTTTTGTGGCGTGGATTCCCAGCCAGTCCAGATCATCTCGGGTAATGGCATGTCCTATAACTTCTGCTCCTGCGTCTCGATAGTGTCTGGCAATCTTGCCTCCTCCAGTTATCAAAAAAAATTGGCGGGATTTGTTCTCCGCCAATTGTTCTCTTACGAACCTATTAAGGTTGGTGAGGAATCTTGTATCAATTCCTCCGTTGGGGTAAATGAGTGACCCCCCAACTGAGATTACAACCTTATCTGTATAGTTCGAACCCATATTAAGTTTTACTTAATGTGCCCTGAGCAATTGTCGAAGGGCATAAATTAAGCTTAAAAAAACACCCTTAAGGGTACTTAATCTAGCCCTAATTTTATTCCAATCCTCCTAAAACGTCAATACCTGTCCCTCATTTTTGCAAAAAGTGAGGCGATCTCACTTTTATTTACTACAAATATTTTTTTTGATAGAATTCCTACCATGTCACAGAGATATAGACGAACAAGAAGAGGCAATTATTCAGGAAGAGAAACAGATCACAATGAATTGGTTCGAAGGGTGGATCCCTTAAGACCACTGAGTGAAGGGGTTGAGATTGGATTATGGGGCGAAGGCATTATAAAACCTCTTGGGTCCTCTTCACTACCCGAAATAGGCTTACCTTTGACAGGCGGAGCAAAAGAACGTCCCCCGTCCTCCTAAAAATATCTTTTTGATCTTACCATTCCCATTGGGGCAATCTTTTCCTTTTTTGCCATAAACCAAACTGTGGTTTTGGTATTCTCCTTCTTGTCCTAAGACGTTGACAAACTGGAGTTCGCTTGCTCCTCCATACTTGAAACCTCTCTCCATTACGGTATGGATTGCTTTATAAAGTTTTTTGATTTCTTCCTCTGTTAAAGTGTGGGCTTTTCTTCTGGGATCAATGCCGGCGAGGAAAAGCGCGTCATTGGCATAAATATTTCCAATTCCTCCAATTTTTTTCTGATCCATAAGAAGGAATTTTATTACAACATGGGATATGGAAACTATAGCCCTGAATTTTTCAAACGTAAGTTTTCCCTTTGATACTCCTGATGCCTTTGATACATTTATCTGGGGCTCAGGTCCGATTCCCTTGAAATAAGGCATTTCCAAAACTTTATTCGTTGGGATAACTTTTATCCACCCAAATCTTCTTTGATCGTTGTAATAAAGAACTGCATCTCCGTTCTTATTTTTTCGCTTTCCGCTTTTAGCTTTTAGCTTAAATATCACGTGGGTAAACTTATTCGGCACTGTTCCTACTTTTGCCTTTGATACAGGAAGTTTTGAAGTTTTTGGGTCGCGATAAACAAGTTGCCCTGTCAGCTTTACATGGATGGCGAGGCTATAACCGTTTGATAAATCAATGACCAAACCTTTCCCAAAGCGTCTAGCGGCAATAATCTTTGCACCGATTACTTGTTTTGGGTCTCCAGGGAAAATCTTTGGCAATCGAACTTCGACATTTTCGATTTTGTGTCCAACAACGTATTTTTGTAAACCTAAGCGTATGGTTTCAACCTCTGGAAGCTCCGGCACCTTGTAATCACTGAATCACAGAATTGTCCACTGAGTCCACAGAATTTTAGTCTCTGTGTTCTCCGTGGACTTCTCAGTGCGCTCTGTGATTGCAGTCCTTTCTCAACAAATTATATAATAACTCTTTTTATTTCTAATTGATTTTTCCCAAAATTCAATATTAAACCAAGTTTTATATTTGCTCCCTTAAGATAACCTACTAATTGTTTGGCATGCAAATCCATGATCTCTCTTGCAGCTTTTAATTCTATAGCAATCTTATCAAATGCGATAAAATCCATAGTTTCGTATCCCACACTTTTGCCATTGTAAAATATATCAAATCTCTTTTCTCTGATATATTGTATTTCTTGTTTCGTAAACTCTTCTGCCAGGGCTCTTTGATAAATTTTTTCCGGGTGACCTGGACCTAGTTCTTTATGAACATTAACTGCTGCGCCAATAATCTTTTGAGTCAAATCGCTGTAGAGATACTTCATTTCTGAGTTTTCTGCGGACTCCTCTGTGCTTCTGTGATTGCATGCTTTTCAACAAACTCCCTGATTTCTTTCTCAAATCTTTCTTTGCTAAACTTTTGTGCGTGGTTTATTAAAACGTCTGGGTCAAACTTGGTCTTTTCAAATTTTTTAATCGCCGAAATAAGACCATCAACAGAATAATCATCAAATAAAACTCCTGTTGCCGCTTGTCCTGCCTGTCCGCCTTTGGAGGAAGCTGCCGAAGGATCAATAACGCTCTCCTTATACCCTCCTCCGTTGTAAGCAATAACAGGTGTTCCTGCCATCATTGCCTCAACCGGTGTTATTCCAAAATCCTCATCGCGAGCTAAAGCCAAAAATCCTTTTGCTCCCCTGTAAAGCTCAGCTAACTCCTCATCTGAAACTTGTCCCAGAAACTCGACGTTTTCTTGGGCGTTTTCTCGAAGTCCACGATCCGAATAATATCCTGCTTTTGCTCCAGCGATTTTAAGCTTAAACCCTGCCTTAATTGAAGCTTCCACTGCCAACTCCAGACCTTTTGCTCCAACAATTCGCGAAACCATAAAATAATAATCCTTACCGGATTTCGGATTTCGGATTTCGGATTTCGGATTTTGCAAACTTACCGGCGGGTAAATCACAGTTGAGTCTCTTCTGTAAAATTTTTTAATTCTTGCTGCCACTTCTTGCGAATTCGCTATAAAATAATCTACCTTTTGTGCTTGTTTAAAATCGTATAGACGAAGGAAATGTCCTACAACATGCGCATAGAGACGAACAAGAGCGTATTTTTGAAAGTTTACAGAAGTGGTATAGCCATAAAGCCATCTGGGAGGCGTATGACAATAACAAATCTCGATAGGCCTTCGGCCAGATTGTTCGATTGTTTCATTGCTCGATTGCTTGCCTGAACCAAAACCTTTAGTGATGTACCACGATGCACTGGAAATCACCAGGTCATATTTTGAGAAATCAAACGAGCCCCAAATAAAAGGAGTTAAAAACCGCAGCGGGCTTGCAAGTTTTGATGCAAATGGCAGATAGCCAAACCACGAAGAAATAATTTTTTTATTCTTAAACCTCTCGTAAGCACTGGAATTTTTATCAACAAATGCAGTATAAATCGGAGCTTTGGGATAAATCTCAGATAGTGCTTCCAAAACCCTTTCTGCTCCGCCATATTCCTTTATGTAATCATGAACAATAGCTACTTTCATATACGTCAATTGTTACATTGCTGCTCGCTCAGCTCGCTTATTGTTGTTTAAGCAATCGAGCAATCGAGCAATGGAGCAATCGTCTACAATAAATTCAACTGGTCTTCGGTTGTTTCATTTTTACTGTTCGAACTATTATTCTTTTGTGTTGCTGATTTATCTAGCTTAAAACGATTAATTAGGCTGTTGAATGAGAGTTTTTCAAACTCCGAAAGCAGTGCTTTCCTATCGAGTTTGGTAAGCGAACATTCTTCCGACTCCAAGTGAATCGGCGCATTTGTATCAATTGTTGCCAGTTTTTTGGCAAGAGCTGATTGTTCGGCATCTTTTGCCAGTTTTTCCGAAACTTTAGGATTAATTTCCCCTAAATTCCTGTAAATTCCTTCAAGCGAACCGAATTTATTGATGAGAGTTGAGGCGGTTTTTGGTCCTATCCCCGCGACCCCCGGATAATTATCAGATGCGTCTCCAACAAGCGCTTTATAATCAACCAGATGATGAGGCAGAAGTCCGTATTTTTCCTTAACTTTTTCCTCATCAAATAAAATCATTTTCGTGACACCCACAACAGGCGCCAGAATAAAAACATTGTGATTTACCAATTGAAGCATGTCTCTATCTCCTGTTAATATTATCACTTGGTCAAACATCGGACTACCGTCTTCAACGGCTTGCCTTGCAAGCGTGCCTATAAGATCATCTGCTTCGTATCCGTCCAGTTCAAAAATCTTAATGTTTGCTTTTGAAAGAACATCGTGGATTACCTCAAATTGGTAGGACAAATCATCTTCCATCTTGGGCCTTGTTGCTTGATATGCCACATAAAGCTGCTTTCTGAACGTAGGAGCTGCGCGGTCAAAACAGACAATCAAGCCGTCCGGAGCAATGTCTGAAACTATTTTTAAAACCATAGAGAAGAAGCCGTAAACAGCATTTGTGAGCTTCCCGTCTTTTCTCGAAAGCGGCGGCAGGGCATGATAGGCTCTATGTACAATAGCATTACCATCCACGAGTACGAGCTTTTTCATAAGTGGATTATATCAAAGAAGGAGCATATTCGATCTTTTAACAATTTAGCAATTGAGCAATAAGACGAGCGAAGCGAGTTAACAATCTGCAGTTATACTGCCAGTTTTCTGTAAAGAAGTGTTACTGCAATAAATGAAACAGGAATTGTAACTAAAAGTCCAACAAGAAGGGCCAAAGCGCCCAAAATATTTAGAGCGACTAAAAGAAGCATAAATAAGAAAAGATTTATTACATTTCCCTGCGTAACCTTCCAGCTTTTTTGCAAAGAATCTATTACTCCCTCATTTTTATCAACTATATAAAAGCTATAAAACTGGAGCCTGATAGCAAGATATATTCCCGGAATTATTAAAAGAATAAATCCTGCCAAAACAATTAAACCAAATAAAATTGAAGCGCCAATCATCCTAAGCAAATACTGTGGATATGCCCAAAGCTCTGTAATTTCTGCTTTCTGTCCATCAACAAGCTTAAGAAATATTTTGATTGCTCCAATCTCCAGAAATAAAGTTATTACCGTAAAAGCAAGAGAAACTAAAACTGCAAGAACTGATTCGCGGAAAAAGCCCTGGACAATTCCCTGAATTATTTGATAGACAATAAATGCGCCAACAAGAAGTGCAATTAGACGCACATTCTTTTTGACAATTTCCCAGGCATGTTTAATAAGGCCAATTTTGTCAAATTGCTTCACTAAGCTGATTTTCCGTCTTATTTATTTAAAAGTCAAGAAGTGAAACTGCGAACACTCGCTATAAACGAAAACTATACGCTACACCCTATACGCTAAACGCTAATTTATGCTTCAACGGTAAGAATTGCGAGTTTACTTCCCGGAAGTAATTTTTTGGGGCCAATTAATTTCTCAAACTCTTCAGATTCTAACGTCTCTTTTTTTAATAGCTCTTCAGCCAAAAGATCAAGCTTGCTTCTTAGCCTTCTGAGAACTTTTGTTGTCCTATCAAATGCTTCATCAATTATTCTCTTAACTTCAATGTCCACCTTTGCTCTCATCTCAGGAGAAAGCTCATCCTGATCATATGGTGTTTCCCTCTGAAGATCAAAGGTAATTGGGCCAAGATTGCTCATTCCAAATTTCATTACCATGGCTCTGGCCACCTGAGTGGCTTTGTCCAAATCATTTGATGCTCCAGTTGTGATATCGTTAAAAACCAACCTCTCAGCGGCTTGTCCTCCTAACATCATTGAAATCTCTTCAAGAAGATGTGATTTTGTTTCATGCACTCTATCAATTGGCTCAGTCATGGTGTGGCCTAGACTCATACCGCGGGAAACAATTGAGATCCTATGAATTGGATCAATATGAGGCATTTCCCATGCAACAAGAGCATGGCCTGCCTCATGATATGCTGTCATTTTCCTGTCTTCATCAGTTTGAAGTCTCTTTTTTTCAGGACCAAGTTTTACTTTTGTTGCAGCTTCCTCAAGATCTGACATGTCAATTTTTTTCTTATTAAGCCTAGCTGTACGAATTGCAGCTTCATTTAACATATTTTCAAGATCGGCTCCTGAAAAACCAACTGTTCTTTTGGCAACGCGCTCCCAATCCACTTTGGTATCAAATGGTTTACCCTTTGCATGGATTGCTAATATCTCTTTTCTTCCTTTAACATCAGGAAGCTCTAGTGCGACACGGCGGTCAAACCTGCCGGGCCTAACAAGTGCCGGATCCAAAACATCAGGCCTATTTGTTGCCGCCATAACTACCAATTGCTCATTTGGAGAAAATCCATCCATCTCAACCAAAATTTGATTGAGAGTCTGCTCGCGCTCATCATGCCCACCCATAAAACCGAACCCACGCTGACGGCCGATTGCATCAATCTCATCTATAAAAATAATTGCCGGTTGGTTCTTTTTAGCAGTATTAAACAAATCTCGAACGCGGGATGCCCCCACTCCCACTAACATTTCCATAAATTCTGAGCCTGCCATGGAAAAGAAAGGTACATTTGCCTCCCCAGCTGTTGCTCGGGCCAGAAGTGTTTTTCCGGTTCCAGATGGACCAATCATAAGAACTCCTTTTGGAGTACGGGCGCCAATTGCTCTGTATTTGCCCGGGTTTTTAAGAAAATCCACAACCTCGGTTAGTTCTTGCTTGGCCTCATCAACTCCGGCAACGTCGTTAAATCCTATCTTTGGAGTATCTTTGCTGTAAAGCTTGGCACGGGACTGTCCGAAAGAAAATATATTCTCCTGCGCTCCTCTTGCCTGGCGGAAAATGAAATAGAAAAACCCAACCATTAAAATTATGGGTAAAATTGATGCAAATATGTTAACCCAGTTATTAAGAGTTGTTTTATCATTTATCACAACTTTTGTTTTACTAAGATCAACCCCCGCGTCTTTAAAAAGAGTATAAACATTTGCTCCCGGTTCTTTAAAAGCCTCAAGCTTTTTTCCGTCTTCCTTAAGAACAAGTTTGTTGTCATGTACCTCAATCTCGGTAACTTTTCCGCTTTTGACACTTTGTATTGCCTGAGAAAGTGGAATTGAATTTGTTTCTTCAAGAGGTTGATTGATGCCCATAAAAAGAAGCGCCAGAAAAGCAAAAGCCAATGAGTAGATGACAATGCTTTTCCAGTTTTTTAATTTCCGCAGGTTTGGAATTAATGATTTTTTGGTTTTTCTTATACTTGCCATTTGAAATAAAATTATACCATAATGAGGCTGAAATTTCTAGATTTTCGAAGCTGAAAGCTAGATATTCAGCGCGGGGAGCCGATGAAAATTTACCTAATTAACCTAATTGCTCTAATTTCTAATAAAATCTCAATTTCAAAATTCCTAAAATTGGTGCTTGGGAATTCTTTAGGTCAATTAGAGCGGACGAGCGCAGCGAAGGAGCTCGCTTGCTTGACAAGCGTGCCACTTAGAATAATTAGAAATTTTAGATGAGGCCCATTTCTTGCTTGACTTGAGTTAATGTTTGGTTTGCTACCTCTCTGCAGATTTGGGTGTGCTTCTCTATCATTTCGTTTAGATCAAACGAATCCTCAAGCTTTGCTCTTTTTTGTTGAATGGGTTTTAAAGTATTGAAAATAACATCTGCGATTTCCTTTTTCATCTCAGAATATTTGATATTTCCCTCTTTGTAATCCTGTTCATATTTCTTATACAAGTCGTCGCGTTCGAACAATCGCAGCAATGAAAACAATGTAGCAATGCCTCCGGTCTTTGGTACTTCTCCGCCCAATTTTCCGCTATCCGTTGGGACAGCTGCCAGACGATATTTAATTGTTGCTAAATCATCCGTTAGTAGTATAAAACTTCCTTCAATAGTCTTACTCATCTTACCTTCCCCGGTAAGAGAAGGTACATATTCACCATCGCTCTTGAACCTCTGAGGCTCGGGAAAAGTCTGCCCGAACATCTGGTTAAACTTTCTGGCAATCTCTCTTGTTACTTCCAAATGGGGCTCCTGGTCAATTCCCACAGGCACAAACTCCGCTTTATAAAGCAAGATGTCCGCTGCCATTAGAACTGGATAAAACAAGAGTCCCATATTTATATACTTTGGGTACTGGACTTTTTTATCTTTGTATGTAGGGAGGTCTTCAAGCCTGGAAACTGGATAAATTGTTGAGAGGAGATATGCAAGTTCTGTATGTTCCGGTACGCTGCTTTGAATTTCGATGAGACATTTTTCGGGGTCCAACCCCGCGGCCAAATAATCTAAGATTACATCGCGGACATTCTGCTTTAAAGTATTAGGGTCATACGGAGTGGTAATTGCGTGTAGATCAACCACAGAAAAAACGCAGTCATACTTATCTTGAAGCTGCAGCATTCCCTTAACTGCACCAAAATAATTGCCTAGATGAAGGCGTCCAGTCGCACGAATCCCGGAATAAACTTTCTTTTTATCCATAAAATCATTATATCATTAACCCAGTTCTGGGTATTCTTAATGTGTTGGCACAAGACGTAACGTGATTAGCAAGTATTCATAAGGTGAATCAAACATTTCTATATTGACAATTTAGAATTTTTGGCTTAATCTAGTGGAATGTCAACTGCCACTTCGTTTGAGCCACAGCCTATCACAGGAGCTATTCCGCCTCCTCCAGGAATTACTCCATCTCCCGAAACCGCTCAAAATCCAGTCATGCAGCCAGGAATTGTCCCTCCATCAATACCTGATGCTCCACAGCCAGGAGTAGAACCAAATCTCATTACTGGAACTCCTGCGGAGCCCACTCAACCCTCTGAAGCTCCTTCCTCTAACGATCTGACCGAGATCCCAACAACCTCTCTTGATGGTCAAACCTCATCGGATCCAACGTTATCTCCTGCTCAAACAGTAGAGCCTGCGTCTCCTTCAGCAACCGAGCCAAATCTTAGCTCTCTGTCTGGATCAGTTACAGAGCAATTGACACCACCTGAAGGTTCAAAAACTCCTCTTACAGCTACTTTTATGAAGTTTGACGAGATGATAAAAGGAGCCGGAGATAATGAGGCGCTAAGAAAAATCATACTCAGTTCTGCACAAAGGGTAGTTGATGAAGTGGCTAAAAACGAAGAAATTCCTCCCGGATCTGTCCAGGCTGACTCTTCAAAAGCAAAACTACAGTAACCATTTTTTCTTTAATTCAATAAACTTCTTATTTAAAATAGCCTGGCGAATTTTGTTGGTTAAATCATTAATAAAATAAACGTTGTGGTAGGTGGCAAGAGTGTAAGCTAAGAGTTCGCGGCTTCGAAATAGATGGTTTATATAGGCTTGGGTGAAATTTTGACAAACGTAGCAGTCGCAGTCTTTGGCTATTGGTCGCTGGTCTTTTGCATATTTGGACTTGGTTATATCGTATCTGAACCGATTCTTAATATTTCCTTCTGGAGGATAGATGAAAACGTGGCCCATTCGTCCAAGCCGAGTTGGAATTACGCAGTCAAATGTATCAACTCCTCGCTCAATCACCTCAAAAATATCATCCACTTCTCCAATTCCCAACATATGTCTAGGTTTTTCTTCATCGAGCTCTTCAACGGTCCATTCAATCACCTGATACATGTTCGATTTGTTGCGATGGGCTCCACCCAAAGCTACAGCATCAAAATGTTTGTCAACAAATCTCGCCGATTCTCTCCGCAAGCTTTCAAACTGCCCTCCGTGGGTGACCCCATACAAAAGCTGCCTTTGAGGCTCCAAGGCGACGCCTTGGAAGGCTAAATGGGTTTTTAGACTTCTGAGTTCCCAGCGATTGGTTAGTTCCAAGCTTTTTTTTGTTTGTTCGAAAGAATATGTCGGAGACTCTAAATCATCAAACGCTATGATGAGATCAGCACCGATTTTCTCTTGGATTTCCACAGATAGTTCAGGTGTAAGTTTGTGTTTGCTTCCATCAATATGAGACTGAAACTCCACTCCCTCCTCTGTAATTCTGTTTAAACGAGGGCGCGACTCTTCATTTGACGATAGAGGATTGACGGTGGATGATAGATTATTGATGATGGAGGATGGATGATGGTTCGATCTTCTATCTTCTACCTTCAAAGTTCTATTTTCTATCTTCAATCTTCCATAGTCTAAATCTTTTAGGAATTTTACTCCCGGTTTTTCAAGCCCAACCCCCAAAGAAAAAACCTGAAATCCTCCGGAATCAGTCATAAGAGGTTTATTCCAATTCATAAACTTATGCAATCCGCCAAGCTTTCCAATCGTATCTTCTCCCGGCTGGAGATGCAGATGATATGTGTTTGCTAAAACAGCCTCAATTCCAATCTCTTTTAATTGCTGCGGAGTTAAACTCTTTACCGTAGCCTTCGTCCCTACAGGCAAAAAAGCAGGAGTCAGCACGATGCCATGGTCTGTTTTGATCTCACCGGCCCGCGCTTTTCCATCTTTAGAAATGATTTTGAAGGTTGGTTTATTCATAAATTCGAAGCACGAATATCGAATCTCGAAACAATTTCAAATGACAAAAATACAAAACTTCTGGGCATTTGAATTTAGAAAATTAGGATTTGTTTCGGATTTCTAATTTCGGATTTCGGATTTCAGTTTAAGAACCTCGTTCTTAAACTGCTGTCCGCGGTCTTTGTAATTTTTAAACATATCAAAGCTGGCACAGGCAGGAGATAGCAATACTACATCCCCCGGAGCAGCTATTTTCGAAGCCGCTGCAACAATCGTCCTCATGTCCCTCGCTCCCTCGATAATCATAATTCTTGATTCATTATTCTTAATTCTCTCTTTAATCCTTGGCCATTCTTCTCCAATCTGAATAATTGCCTTTATATTTTCTGCATTACTTATTACTTTTCCGAGCTCCGAAAAATCGCTGTTCTTAGATGATCCTCCAAGCATTAAAATCTCGGGATTTTTGAAAGATTTGATGGCAGCAATTGCTGTTTCAGGGGTTGTTGAAAATGAATCATTATAATACTCAACTCCATCAATTTTATCTACCAATTCAAGCCGATGCTCAAGACCTTTAAATGTCTTTAGAACTTTTTTAATCGAATCGATTCTAACTCCTGCCAGATATGCAGCCATTACAGCAGCACAAACATTTTCATGGTTATGATTACCTCTCAAAAGTAATTCCCGGGTATCAATTATAGGAATCTCTTTCCCATTGGCTCTTAAAATCACTTGATTCCCAAGCGCAAAACATCCTTCCTCCACTTCCCTATCACGACTTACAAAATAAACTTTACTCTCTGCGTAAATATCCGATTCGTTGCTGGCAGGATAATCACGGTTAATAACCGCAAAATCCGAAGACGTTTGATAACGCAGAATATTTCTCTTGGAATCAATATACTCACCAAGTGATTCATGACGATTACGATCACCCCAATCATCCAAATGCTCGCTCGTTATCATAAGAACCACTGCAATATGCGGGCTTTTCTTCAAATCCTGAAGCTGAAATGAGCTTATTTCCAAAACTACCCATGACTCTTTGTTTAACTTATCAAGAAATTCAAAAGGGGGGACGCCAATATTCCCTCCTAAATATGCGTCTTTGCCCGAAGTTTTTAACATTTCATAAATAAGCGATGCTGTTGTCCCCTTTCCTTTTGTGCCTGTAACTCCAATAATTGCGCCTTTGGCAAGATCAAAAAAAAGTTTTGCTTGGGACGTAATTTTATCCTTGGGAACGAGTTTCTCAATCTTGGATAACTTAATACCAGGGCTTCTGACTATTAAATCATACTTATCAAGGTCTTTGAGGTAATCCTTGCCTTGTTTTATATCTAGAATAGTGACCTCAGCTCCCTGTTTTCTGAGATAAGATGCCGAACTTTTACCCTCAAGTCCCTCTCCAATTACGGCAATTTTTTTACCTTTAAAGTTTGTTTGAGGACTATTCATATTGGGGGAATTATATCAGAAGTTGTGGTGGCCCTGCGCCTTGTGTCAGGGGAGGGATTCGAACCCTCAACCATAGCCTTATGAAGACTCCGCTCCACCGTTGAGCTACCCTGACATGCACAACACTTAAGTATATCAGGTTGACCAGCCTCAAGGCAAACTGGTATAATGCGCTCACGCGCGGGGTAGTGTACAGTGCACGTGAGGCTCATAATCTCACAGGCTAGGCGCAACTCCTAGCCCCGCAACAGCGAACCACTCATTAACATTCGGGTTCACTGCTGCGAGTGATAAATCACTCTTGCAACAAACACTTAATGGGTGGTATTAAAATGAGTGGTGAGCGTTAGAGATATACCGAATGGTATGTCTCGTAGGGATGTACTGGAGCGAATGCGACTAGTACGTCTCAACACAAGAGATGCACCGGAGTTTCACGACTGGTGCGTCTCACAGAAATGAAATTCTTCTATGTCTACGTCCTCAAAAGCATAAATAGAGACTTTATTTATGTAGGTATCACTGCCAATCTCAGGAAACGATTCGTTGAACACAACAATAAAGAGGAACTTTCCACGAAAGCCTACGCACCATTCGAATTAATATTTTATGAAGCATACGGGAATGAAAAAGACGCAAAAAGAAGAGAAGAATATTTTAAAACTACAAAGGGAAAAGCAACGCTTCGAATGATGTTAAAGGAATATTTTAAAAGTAAATAATTTCCCAATCCCCGTAACAAATTTGATTTAATAGTTTCCTCGTACTATAATTCCCCCCAATATGCCAATAGAAGCACCACAAAGCCGCCCGAGGTATGATGCGCTTTTAGCTCATGGTTACTGGATGAGTGAACACAGAACCGGTCTTGGTTTAAGAAGCCGCTTGTCTACCAGAGCCGCTGCAGTAGAATTAAATCAAAGAGAAACCAAAACAGTTTTTGTTAATCTTGACCGCTTATGGGGACCTACGGAGCCTAGCGAAGGAGAACTTATAGCTAAAGAGCTTGAAGAACATTACCATATTCCCCATGAGGACATTGTTCTAAGGCAAGACGCCTGGAGTACAGGAGGAGAAGTTAAAACATTTGTTGAGGAAGCAAAACAACATGGTTGGACGAATCTTTTAGATGTCGCTTTTTCAAAGCACCATTCACTCATTTCTATTCTTGGAAGAAGATTTGGAACTATCCCTCTAATTTACAAAGGTCTTGGTCTAAAACCACAATATAAATCTGTCGAAGACATTCTAAGAGAAAAAGACATTCATAGAATTAACAGAAGATACAAAGTAAGAAAGGTACTTGATGTCGACAAAGACGGCAATCCAAAGCCGTGGAAACAGGTTCCTATTGCAGAAAGACAATATGCCGAGACTGGCGAAGAAAGACCATTCGTCCACGAACATAACCATACGGCAAAGCTTGTAAATAAGCTAACTGGGTTAAAGTCAAAGTTTGAAGCTATCTATTTCCTGTACGAAGGCATAAAATGGACATTAATGCATCGGCCTGGATTTAACTATGAGGCTCTTGAGCAAGCAAACAGGAATTCACGAAAAGAAAAAGGGACCGATTCCCCTCTTTCGAGAAGATTAGGCAGACTCTTTGACTTTGACGTATATACCCTAAACGGGAAAAGATCTCCGTTCTCTTACAAAAAAGAGGGTAAAAGCTGCATAATTTTTCCTTGAAATCAAAATCCGAACAAATTAACCCACTGCTGCCAGTTTGGGAGTTTTGCAACTTCCTTTTTTTCTTTCTTTTTAATTAGATCCTGAGGCACAATTACGCCTTCTTCTCCGGGCTTTACCATAAAAAGCTTGTTTCTTGCTTCACTTTCAATAAATTCCTCTGTTCCTACCAAAACTAGCTGACGCTTTAGCTTCTCATTTTCTTTTTTCTCTTTTTCAAGTTCCCTTTTGGCTGATACTACCAAATCTTGTTTTTTCCATAAATCGTAGATTGAGCGTACCAATCCGTTGATTATAACTATACCAACTGCAATTCCAACAAAAAAAAGTATTTTTTTCATAGTTGACTACTAGTCCGTTCCTATGATATTATAGGCCATCATGAATCAAATAAAACTTGCTGATGCCAGCTTAGGATTTAAAAATTTTCTTAAAGAAAAAGGTCACTCAACCTCAACTATTGTAGCATACGGTAAAGATATAGAGCAGCTTGTGGACTTTTTAAACGACCTTCAAAAACATCATGTCCGCGATATAACAAAAGAGGATCTTGAAGCATTCTTAGCTAAGATGAACAAAGACGGTTACACTCCTAAGTCAATCTCGCGGAAAATTAATTCAACTCGCACTTTTTATAGGTTTTTAAAGATAAATGAATACATAACAGATGATCCTTCACTTTTGGTAGCTCACCCAAAATATGAGCTTGCGCCTCCTAGAATTTTAACTCCTACGGAATATAGGGCTTTGCGAGATGCAGCCAGAAATGATGCTCGGATGAGTGCAATAATTGAACTTTTGCTCCAAACCGGTATTAGAATAGGAGAGCTCACTGCTCTTAAGCTCTCAGATATTCGAAAAGACCAAATACACATTCCGGCGTTAGAAAAACATGAAGAAAGAGTGGTTCCCCTTAACAAAAGAGCTCAGGAAGCCTTAAAAAGGTATTTGGATGTGCGTCCAAAAGTTACGGAAGACCATTTATTTGTCACAAAATCTGGAAGGCCGTTTTTGATCAGAAACATAAGGACATCAGTTGAGAGGTATTTCAGGCTTGCCGAGATCAAAAATGCCAAAGTAAATGACCTAAGACATACTTTTGTTGCCCACCATCTCAAACACGGCGCTTCAATTGTTCTTCTTTCAAAAATGCTTGGTCACAAAAGACTTTCAACAACCGAGCGATATCTTCAGTATGTTCCCCAGCGCGCCCCCGAATCCCAAGTCCTCTCAGAGCTATAATCGCTGCTCTCAAGTAGAATTTGTCCATAAAAGAGTTTATAATATTCTCCACTTGCTCCTGTAGCTCAGTGGTAGAGCGCTACTCTTATAAAGTAGATGTCCTTGGTTCGAATCCAAGCGGGAGCACTTCGACAAGCTCAGTGCTTTCAGCACACCAAGAAAAACTAAACGCTAGTAGCTAAACGCTAAAGTAATGCTCTCTGGGCTATTACCTGCTCAATCACACCAACATCTTTTCCGTATTTGAGTCTGGATAATTCCTTAATTAACTCTGAAACTCTTGGATTCATCATTGCTTTTTCGCGCTCCATATCCTTTGTCGTATCAAGTGAAAATGGAGGAATTGGCTCTCCGTTTACAACGGTTCTCATATAAGCGTTGAAGCGGTCAATATTGATTAGATCTGCTTCCGTAAACGTTGGTTGGAACTCATGCTGGAGGTAATTTGCATCAGTTACCCCTACGCGAAATGCAGCAAGTGTCCCAACATTTCCAAAAATCGCGTTTTTAACCTCCTCTTCCATTTGTCCTATAAATTGATTGGCAACTATTAAATCCAGACGATATTTTCTGGCTTCGGACAAAATCTGAGCAAAATCCGGAGTTGCAAAATTCTGGAATTCATCAACATAGAGAAAAAAGTCTTTACGCTGATCCATTGAAACACTCTGCCTGCTCATTGCAGCTACTAAAATCTTGGGGACTAAAACTAATCCCAGGAAACCTGAATTTTCTTCTCCGATTTTTCCCTTGGAAAGATTAACAAGAAGTATTTTCTGATTATCCATAACATCCCGGAAATTAAACGCAGATTCGGATTGGCCTATTATGTTTCTCATGGTTTTATTGGTAACAAAGCGGCCAAACTTGGAAACTATATAGTCCAAAACCTCGGACTTATGAAAATCTGAAGTTTGAGCAATTTGGTCCGTCCAGTAACGGCGAACGATAGGATCCTGGACGTAAGGCAAAAGTTCCTGAACAAAATTAGCATCAGTTAAAACGCGGACAACCTCAATAAATGTACTTCCCGGCTTACTCATAACCGTTAACATTGCGTTTCTAATTGCGTGTTCAAATCTGGGGCCGATTATTCCGGTTTTATTAGGATCATAAAGCTTGTACATAAGGCCAACTATTGATGAGACAACATAGTGTCTTTCCTCCTCAGTTGAAGCCTCAAGCATATTTAGCCCCATGGGGCGGGCTGTGTCTGATGGGTCAAAAAGAATAACATCTTCTGCTCTCTCAGGCGGAATCAGCTGCAAAACATCTTCAATTAAATCTCCATGAGGATCTACTACTCCTACTCCTTCTCCGTTTTTTATATCCTGCATAATCATTTGTTTTAGAAATTCTGTTTTTCCAGTTCCTGTTTTTCCGATTATGTACATATGGCGTCTTCTATCATCTCGCTCGATAAACACATCTCGAGACAAACCTCTATACGAACTTTTTCCAAGGTACAAACCTGTTGTCGGAACGTGTGCAGCAGCTGGAGCTCTTTTTGAAGTAATCCAGAAAATGTGAGGTGTTGCAACAGATTTATTTGGAAAATGATAGATTGTTGCAAGTTCTTCCGAGGTTAAAATTGACGAAGTACCTATTCTTTTAGGATAACGATAAATAAAATCGTCCATAAAAGATTTTTGTCTTCTTACTGCGCTTTTTGTGAAAGAATTAAGACCCGAAAACTGACTGAAAACATTGACAATATTGTTAAGATGTGCTTCCGCTGATTCTTTAGTTGATGAAGAAACAACTACTCTAATAACTGTGCTAAACCCAGGCTTTCCTATCTTATTTTCAATCCCCTCAAGCTCTTTTGGATCGGCCGAGTATTTTGCTGTTTCAGGGTTTGCTTCCTCTTTTTTGGTCTTTGCCAGGAAGTCTCTTCCTAACTTTTTCCATTTTGAGTCAGCCGGGGAAATTAGCACCTGAATTGCAGCTCCTTCTCCTTCAGTCATCTTGGCAAGAACTGAAGTGATTGTTGAGAGAGGATCTGTGGGAAGGTCTTTATAAACTTTAATGGGCTCATAATTTGATTTTTTAAGAACGAGTTGCGCAAATGCTACTTTTGCATTTTCTGCGAAAATATTGTAGTCATTTCCCACCACATACCCTTCTTTAAGGGGTGTTTTTTCATCAACCTCTCTTATTTCTGCGTCCGGGTATGCTCCATGGATCTGTTTTTCGACAAAATCTTTATATTTATTGGGGGTTGAAACAAAAAAGCGGATGTCTCCAGGCATTCCTACTATTTCAAAAGAAATACTTGGTTGAGTTATAAGAAAAGGAATTGTTCCACTCTTATGAAGTGAGGCAAAGCTTGAGAAAAGCTGTTCCGAAGCATCAACTTTTATTTCATTATCGCGGGGCAGTGCTACCTGAATAAGAGTTGAATCAAGCGACTCTTTTTCCTTGTTTCTAAATTTATATTTGAGAAACGCCAAATATCCAAATGCGATTGTACCAGCAACAAGAAGACCAAGTATTAATATGGTCAGCATAATGTTAAACAGGAATCCGTACAGATTAAAACCGTCCCTAAGCAGCTCTATTAAGCTGTCTTTTTCTAACTCTTGCTAAATCAGCAGCTCCGCTTTCTGCATCTCCTTCACTCTTCTCTCTTAATTGCTTAATCGGAATCACATTCCCCCGAATTGATTCTAAACTCTCAAAAACTGGAGGAACTGGCTCCATTCCCGGAGCATTAGGTAATTTAGCTACTGGATTTTGTTTTATATAACCTTGAAGAGTTATAGGAACCTCTGCCTCACCATGGGTAGGTTTCACAAACTCTGTAATATCAGGACTTGGACCTGTTGTTACAGGTGCTCCTTCTGTATTCAGGCTAGGTGTTACACCAACTGGAACTTTTCTTTTGTCTTCCATACACAACTATGATACCACAACAAAGCTAGATTAATTGAAAAAATCCTAACAAATTCCTAACAAGAATTATTGGTTCATCATTTGGCCCAGCTGAAAAATCTTGCCTCTTAGGCTGGGAGGAAGTACTTTATCACTTCCGCAATTTTTACAACTCTTTACATAGTTAAATAACTCTCTGGTGTTCAGCTCATTGCAATCCGGACAGCGAAAGTTTATTTTCCCCATTCCGTCAAGGTTATCCAAGGGTGAATCTGAAACCCCGGATGATGATTCCGATGACGTTGAGCAGGACCCTGAACCGCACGCCCCCCCACCAATTTTTATTTCTTCACCCGCGAGCATTTCGATCTCAATCCGTGTTCCAGTCCAGGCGAAGTAAGTAGTCCGAGCTCTTTCGTCCAGTGTTAACTCTGCGTAGTTGAATTTTTGTTCTAATACTCGCTCGCTGGTTTTATGCGCGCCATTAAGTAATGCTCTATAATTCATTTCAAGCCAATATAGGTCTCCTGGTTTTTCTATCAAAGTATTTGTATAACTTGTTACCAGCGGAGTTACAACTTCCCATACCTCATCTAACTGCTCCTGCGGCATTCCTATTTCTTTTTTCAAAAGAAACATAGCCAATTTGTCAGGATCTGCTGAATAATCAAGATGACACGGAATAACCATAGGATTTGATTTAAGATCCACGTCTGTTGGTTTTTCTGGTATAAGAGTAGAATAAGCAGGATTTATGCTTATGATTTTTCTTCGATAATCCTCGTTGGTTAAATCTGAAAAATACCTTGTACCAATTATATATTCCCCTTCCCTAACATAAACCTGAAAGAAGTTTTTTTTCTCAAAAGAGCCCGGCAGTCCTCGTGGAGAGACTGCAAGAACAGTAGTCCCATCCGGCGTATCCTCTTTTGCTAAAAATCCCTGAATAACACCTGTAAATGAACCCAATTCTGCTGCATCTCTTTCTCTGTCTTTTGGATTTCTCCCCATCCCTCTTTTGATCACTTCCTCCATTGGCTCGTCTCTACCTGGTTCATATAATTTTCCATCTCTTATCTCATAAACAAATGTGCTTTTTGCAACATCTAGTCTTTCTCCTAAATCAGTTTTTAATTGCTGCCCAATATAAGCTTTCTCTCTAACAAGTGATGTTTCAAACCCAACTGTTCTCCTCTCCGCCATAAGCGCTACGAATCTCCGGCTGTCAAATACTGTGTTGTACTGGGGAATATCTGCTCTTTCTGTCATTTTTTCCTCCAAATTTTTTCGCTTGCCCTGAGCGAGCCGTTGCGGTTTTCTTTGTGGTTAACGAAACGCGCCATTGTAAAAAGGAGGTCTGAAAGGCGATTTAAGTAAGTTATTATTGTTTGATCAATGTTTTCGCTTTTGGATAAGCCAACAACGCGCCGCTCTGCCCGGCGGGTTATTGTTCGAGCCAAGTGTAATAGGGAGCCTCCTTTTCCCCCGCCCGGCAAAATAAACTGATTTAAGGCCGGGAGCTCTTTGGTGAGTTTGTCTATCAGTTTTTCAAACTCTTCGGGACGTTTGGATAATTGATCTACGGGCAAAGTTGAGGAAACTGCAAGAGATGAGCCGATTTCCAAAAGATCGTTTTGTATTTCTTCAAGTTCCTCTTGGATCGATCGAACTTTTATAAACGCCGATGCGGCGCCGATTGCACTGTTTAATTCGTCTATGGTTCCATAAGCCTCAACTTTTTTATCAGATTTTAAAACTCTTTTCCCGTCAAAAAGTGAGGTTTTACCTTTATCTCCTGTTCTTGTATAAATTTTTCCTGCCATAGACAAACCTTTGTGATAGCCTTAATACGAGCTCAAAACTTCCAAAAAACAACCCAACAAAAATCAAATCTCCAACAACCGTATTTCGGAAAAAAGGCAAAGCAAGATAAAAACAGCGGATTAAACCATCTAAAGTCAGGGGATATAAAGCGCCAACGGTCCAAACTCCAAAGTTAGTAATTACAAAAAAAAGTAAAGAAGAAAAGAGAGTTGCCCCCAGAACCCACTTCAAACTCCTCCTTTTCCTAAGCCACAATCCCACAAGTCCGATCAATATAAAACTAATATAGACAAAGGGCATTGTGGAGTGAAATCCAATAACAATGTCTGATAAAAATAACGCAGTCAAAGGAACAATCAAGGCATATCTCTTGCTAATGTATGCTCCTCCAAAAAGCGCCATTGCCGCAATTGGAGCAAAGTTTGGAGGATGCGGAACTAGCCGAAGTAATACTCCGAACAATACAATCGCAACAGGCAAAATTATTTTTTCAATGCTTAATATTTTTGAATTTTCCATTCTATCAAATCCCCATCCTTTGTTTGATAATCCGAGGGACCCACTTCTGCCATTTTCCCATTCACATAGAATGCCCAAAACTCTTTATTGTCCTCTTCTGCTTTTCTATTGTTTATCGAAATAACCAAACCGGAAGAGGACTCCTCGACTCTAATTTTCTCTTTCAAAATTGTCAGTGCGTCTTTTCCATCTTCTCCTTTATAAGAAAAAATATTATTTTGAATGGCAACAGTTGGTTTGATTTCTGACTCAGGTTTTGTATTTCTTTGCATTAGAAACAAACCAAAGAAAACATTAAAAATTAAAATGAAAACTACAGCGGCAAGTAAATAAATCTTTGCTCTTTTTGTCATAATCCTTCGACAAGCTCAGGATTTATGGTCAGGGCATTCGACTAAGCTCAGCCGAAGTCCCTGTCGAACCATAAAAAAACTCCTCGTTTGCCCCGTTCTTCGGTATCCCGAGAAGTTTGCGCGTTTAAAAACCTGCTCGGGTAAATAGCGTAAGGTGGTTTTCCGACTTTACGGTAGCGGCACTGTGAAGGTATTAAACCTCGCTTGCCCAAACCTTACTGAAATCTAATGTATACTAATTTTTATTCCGAATCTATTCGAATTAATTCGAAGTAAAAATTCGCATGCATTCGCATCTAGCATTCAGAGTGGCCGCAGGAATAGCATTTCCTGCAACCTTCTTCATATGCAAATGCTCCTGCTCCGCATTCAGGACAAATATCAAATAAATGAGTGTCTGCTTTACTACCTACAATCCCTTCTTGTAAAGGGAGTTGTTGCAAAACTGTTATTTCTTCCTTTTCCGAAGGTAAATCTGCCGCCGGTGTGGCAACCGGTGTTAGGACACCTGGCGCAAGTTTGTCTTCAACAGCACCATTTACTCTAAATGCATATTGCTTTGCCAAAATCTTGGCAACAGCATCAGGAAGGGAGCGCACTCTATTTTCTCCGAAGCCTACGCTTCGAGCGCCCCCGATTCCTGAGAGCTGTGATATAACCTGTCTAATCCTCTCGCGCGGCGGCAGGTTGCCTGCGAGACGAAGGTTTAGGGAAATCATTCTGCCCAGAGCGTCAGCCATTGCAGAAAGATCTGATCCTGTTTTTCCAATTGTTATAAATACTTCAAAAGGTTCTCCCCCTTGATCATGATTTAGAGTGATAAAGGTATCTCCAACTGGAGTTTGAGTTTTGTAGGTAACTCCTTCAACCATCATTGGACGAGGCGCTCTAACATATTCTTTGGGAAGAGTGGCCGGCGCAGACTCCTGCCTGCCCAAAGTCTGGTCTTTTTTATCATTCACCCTAGACAAAACTCCTTCCCTGCTTCCCTCTCTCATATATGTAATGCCTTTAAGACCGTGCTCATAAGCCAGCATATAGAGATTTTTGACGTCCTCCGGGGTGTGGGCATTGGGCGCGTTAACGGTTTTTGAAATTGAAGAATCAATATATTCCTGAGCAATAGATTGCACCATAACGTGCTCTTCGGGTGTCAGATCATTTGCTGAGACAAAGTAATCCGGTTTTACGTCATTTGGGTGATTTTTTTTCCATGCTTCAAACAAAGGATGGTACATTTTGTGTTCTCCAAGGCGGTCGCGTCTTATGAACTCGAACTCATAAACAGGCTCAACTCCAGAAGAAACTCCTGAGATTAAAGAGGTTGTTCCAGTTGGCGCAATTGTAAGAAGTACTGCGTTTCTTATTCCATTTCTGGCAATCTTGTCTTTAATTTTCTGGGGCAAGGCTTGTATATGATAACCTTTAAGATATTTTGCCGCCTTAAATTTAGGAAAAGCTCCTTTTTCTTTGGCAATGTCAGCTGATGCGTCATACGCATTATCTCGCAAAGTCTCAAAGATTTTTCGCAATGTCTCTTCTGTTTCCGCAGCGCCGTACCTTAGCTTCATTTTAATTAAAGCGTCAGCAAGGCCTAAGATACCAAGGCCTGTTCGGCGGATATCCTTAGCAATTTTTTCATTTTCAGGATAAAAATAATATGTATCATCAATAACATTATCTAAAAATCGGATGGCAGTTCTTACATCTTTACCAAAGTTTTTATAATCAAACTCTCCTCCATGTACATAGGCTGAGAGATTAATTGCGCCAAGATTACAAACCGCCCACTCCCCAAGTGGCTGTTCTCCGCAAGGGTTGGTTGCAATTAACTGCTCAAAATAATACGTATTCGAACGCTTGTTGCTTCTGTCCAAAAAGTGAAGTCCTGGCTCAGCAGATCTCCATGCAGCGCTGCAAATTAGATCCCAGAGGTATTTTGCCTTAACTGTCTTCTTGACTACAACTCGCCCGCCACGTGCCTTCCAGGCTTTTAAGTCTCCATCCCATTTTTTGTCATACTTGGGGTCATCCAAATCCGGGAATTCCAGTTTCCAATCCGAATCATTTTTTACTGCCTCCATGAAATCATCGGAAACACAGACGGATAGATTTGCGCCGTTAATTCTTCTTAGATCTTCTTTAACAGTAATGAACTCCTCAATATCCGGATGCCAATCATGAAGCATAAGCATTAAAGCGCCGCGCCTGCTTCCTCCTTGCTGAATAATATCTTTAGTTGCCAAAGAATAAAGCTCAGCCCAGTTCATAGGGCCTGAGGAAAATCCGTTTACTTTTTTAACTCTTGCTCCTTTTGGACGAAGAGAAGATAAATTAATTCCAACTCCTCCGCCGCGTGCCATAATTTCAATCATGATTTTGAGGTTATCTAAAATTCCGTCACGGGAGTCTTTTGGGGAAGGAATTACAAAACAATTAAAATAAGTTACATCAAATCCAGTCCCTGCTCCTGCAAGAATTCGTCCGCCCGGAAGAAACTTAAACCCAGATATAGCATCATAAAATTTCTTCTCCCAGATTTTTTGAAGACTTTTCTTTTCCTGTCCTGCAATTCCCTTGGCAACGCGCCGCCACATCTCATCCGGAGTTTTTTCAAGAGGTTTTCCCTCTTTATCTTTTAAAGAGTATCTGTCTAAAAATACTTTTTGTCTCACACCGTCTAATTTCATAAAATTCAAAAGTTAAAAATCAAAACTCAAAAGTACAATTCAAAATTATTAAACTTTTTTACTTTTTACTTTAAATTTTGACTTTTGCATTTTGCTTTTTGACTTAGTTAATAAGTTTCTTTACTTCTTTCTCAAAATCTTCAATATCTACAAATCTTCTAAATACACTTGAAAAACGGATGTATGCTATCTTGTCTAACTTTTTTAATTTGCCCGCAACCATCTGCCCGATCTTTTTACTTTCTACCTCAACCGAGTCTGCACCTCGCAGTTCTCTTTCAACTTCTGTAACAATTTTCTCTATGTCTTCAACCGAAACTTTGGTCTTTTCGCAGGATCTAATAATTCCATTTTTGAGCTTGTCTCTATTAAATTGCTCTCTCCTTCCGTCTTTTTTAATAACAACCAGATTAACATTCTCGACTCGCTCATATGTAGTAAATCTTTTCTCACATTTAACGCAGTTTCGTCTCCTCCTAATGGTTTCCAAATCTTCCGAGTCTCTGGTTTCAACTACTTCAGTATCTTTTGATCCGCAATATGGACACTTCATAGAAATATTAAAAAGTAAATATCAAATAGCAAATAGGGCAAGTTAAAGTGCTCTACTGATCTGTGCTCGAACTTAAATCCGATACACTAAATCTAGTGTCAAGATCGATCATATGCCCCTATAAGTGGGGTGTCAACTAACAATAAGTACATCAAAACTAATCAAGTCATTTTTTAGCCTCGTTTTTTGATCTCATTAAAGTTGTAAGAAAAAATTTACTAAAATTCGGGTAAAAAAATAGCTTATTTAAATTATGTGGCGAGTAAAAAAATGACGCGAAAGTTGAGTTAAGCCTGCCTTTATGGCTTAATCTCTTCTACACTTTTTTCGAATCTTTGAACTCTTCCAAGATCTCCCGAAAGTATTCTTTTTATTTCATTAGATTTTTTACTAAGATTTTCTATTTCTTGTCTTTGTTTGGTTGCCGAGTTTTTTACTCGGGCTAAAACATCTTTGGCATCTTTTCCCGAGTTTTTTGCCGCCATTGCTTTTTCTAAAGATTTTTCTAAATAGTTCTGGCCCTTTGAAATTGTTGTTTGTCCAAGACTATTGTTTCCTTTTTCAAAAAGTAAGATTGCAGCTGCTACTCTTTTGTCTGCTTGCAAAATATAAAAGTCCGCTTTTTTTAAAGGATCGGAAATAAGAAATTCTATAATCCTGTCTCTTATCATTTTTATAGAATAAAGGGGACTGCCTGGAAGAATTCCTGGATATGGCAGCTGATAATCTATAAGTTGTTGTGTTGGAGTAGGGCTGGTGCTAACAGTTGGTATTGGAATTTCAGTCTGCGCATATACAGGAGTTGAAAATGCAATCAAAAAGAAAATAAAGCTCAAAAATATTTTTTTCATAGCTATATCTTACTACCTAGACCCTCGCCTCTTTGCGAAGCATGTCGAACGGGTCATTTTAGCTTCTTACCAACAAGATATTTAAATATATCTCTTTTTGCAATGATACCTACCATATATCCTTTTTTATTAACTACCGGGAGTCTTCCAACTTTGTTGGTAAACATTGTTGACAGTGCTTCAAGAAGAGGTACGTCTGGTAGAATTGTAACGGGGCGTTTGCTCATTATTTTTTTTGCCTGAAGATCAAAAATTCTTGAGATTTTCTTTTCCATTTTTTCAAAGTTTGCTTCATTTACAGGGTCTTCCATGTATTCTCGGATGGAAGGAAAAAATTGCTTGAGAATATCTCTCTCGGTGATAAAACCAATCACTTTTTTTCGTTTTAGAACTGGGACACCGTTGATGTGATGTGAAAAAATCAATTTTGAAAATTCCTTAACTCTGGTTTCAGGAGTAACATAGTCAACTTTCTTACTCATCGCATTTGCTACTTTCATAATCCTTGCCTCTAATACCAATGCGAATCTACCCTACTCTACCACCAGAAGATAAAAATATCAAGTCCTGATCAACTAATAAGACGTTTCACTCTTGCTCCTGAGACGCTATTGCTCTAACAATTAGCGATTTAGAACGAAGTGTCTTAGAAGTCAGAAGTTAGTGATTATTTATTAAATCCTATCTTTTCCAGAACTAAATTGAGACTTTCCTCAGGATTATGATCATAAGTGTTGACTATCAAATCATAATATTTTGGATCCCAATAAACCCAGTTGGGATCTTCCCCTGCATACATTCTTCTCCACTTCTCTAAGTTACTTTTTTCTCTTTCCCGAATTTCGTGTTTGGCATCATCCACGTGTAATCCTTTTCTGTTCACAAGTCTATCGATTCTTATATCAATCCTGTCCTCGCCGTTTGCATCCTCGCAGGTTACTAAAATTTTAAAAACACCCGGAATTCCTTGAGCGTCAAAGCCTGCTAGATGACTCTGAATTATCTGATGATTTTTCTCTTTTAAAATCTTTTTAATCATTTCTTCATATTCTAAATCCACCTCATCAGGTCTTCGGGAAACGGCAAGCTCCGATTTATCATCGAGGTGTTCTTCATGAAATTTTCCAAACAATTCTCCACCTTCCAAAAGTTCCCATCCTAATGTTTTTATAAGGTTATTCGCTAAGGTTGTGGTGCCGGAAGCAATTCTACCGGAGATGGTAATATTCCGTATATTAGGAAAGTCAACAGGTGTCATTTACAAATTATAGAAGGGGTTGCCTAAATCATCAAGTATTAATTTTGAAGAGCTAAAACTCCTGGCAAAGTTTCTCCTGAGAGAAACTCAAGCATTGCACCGCCTCCTACGGATGCAAAATCGAAGTTTCCCAAAAGTTTGTGTTTGTTAAGAAGTCCAATTGTATCTCCTCCCCCAACAACTTTATATGCTCCGCTTGCAATAATCTCTTCAGCCAGTTTTAAACTCGTATATCCCCCGTCCCCTTCCTCAAGTTTTTCATTTTTAATTTTTAATTTTTCATTTATTAATCCCATCGGCCCGTTCCAGATAATACATTTCGAGCGCGGAACAATCTGTAAAAAATTCTCAAGACTTTTTGGCGTAATATCTGTTTTGTCAGAGTTTAGATCCGCAACAAAAAGCATTGCTTTGTTTGAAGACATACTCTCATGCTGTTCTTTTATCAAAACTTTATCTTGTTCAGCTAGTTCCCCTCCCACCAAAACATAATCAGCAAATTTATGCATTCTTGAAATTAGCGGAAGTTTGGTTTCGATTTTTGCTCCTCCCACAATAAAAGTAAAAGGTCTTCTGGGATTATCAATTACACTACTTAAAATCTTTACTTCTTTCTGGAAATGGAAGCCGGGAAAATGAGGAAGAAGTGAAGGGATTCCAACAATTGAAGCATGCGGCCTATGAGATGAGCCAAAAGCTTCATTAACATAGATATCTACAAGATAAGCTAATTTATGATAGAAAGCTCTGTCATTTTCCTCTTCCTCTTTATAAAACCTCAGATTCTCAAGAATATAAAAATTTTCCTTAAGTTTCCAAGCTGAAAATCCTCCAATATGGGTTTGCTTTACGCTTGTCCCCGGGAATTCCTCCGCAAACCACTGTGCAATAGGAAGTAAACTGAACTGCGGCTCAGTAATTTGAAATTGGTCGCCGGGTTCGCCCGCTAACTCCTGAGCGTAGCGATGGCGAGCGGGCCGTCCAAGATGACCAGCAGCAATAACTGTGGCTCCTTGTTCGAGTAGATGCTCAATCGTGGAAACCCCGGAAATCAAACGCATATCATCCGCAATAGTTGTTTGCCTGCCTGCCGGCGAGGCAGGTTGTTTGTTGGCAGTTGGCTGTTGCGATAGCGGAACATCAAAATCACACCTTACAAAAACTCTTTTGTTTCTAACATTGGCAGACTCCAAACTCGGCAAATTTACCATAATCGAACTAGTATCTAGTAACTAATATCTAATCACTAGTCTGCGAATTCCTGGCAAAACATTTCTCCGTATATGCCTGCGTCAATTACTCCTATTCCTACTCTACCAAAATCTTCTGACAAAATATTTGCACGGTGTCCTGGGCTGCCCATAAGTCCTCTCATGGCAAGCTTAGTATTGGGTGCAAGAGCAAGATTCTCTCCGGCAAATTTGAAGTCAATATTTCCTTCCGTCATTCTGTCAAATGGAGATTTTCCTTCTGGTGTGTAATGAGAGAAATAACCGCGCTCAAGCATGTCCAGACAATGATTCCTGGCAACTTCCCGAAGCGCAGGATCCTCATCAAGTACACCCAGCCCTGCAGCTTCTCTCTCGCTATTTACTAGCCCAAGCATTTCAATCTCTGAATCTCTATCCAAAGAGACATTTGATGTAGAAAAGTTTAACTGCAAAAGTTCTTCGCTTTTTGGCTCAATTGTTAAGAAAGTAAGAGCATCATTAACTGCGCCTCCAAATACTTCATTAAGCTGTTTATCAAATCCCTGAATTTGTGAAACAAGGGGTTCTCCCAATTTAGATACAGAAACGGAATTTTTAAGATATGGCGAAAGGGGAAGCGCAACAACCATTGTTAAAACAAATGCCAGAAGTACAACAGCGGAAAAAACTCCGGGGATTATCCCGGTTAACTTTTCAATTTGTCTTGGATATTTTAATTTTTCAAGTTTAGTTAATATAAATGGTAAAATCACAAATCTTAAGATTAAAGTCAGTGCAACCTCAGCAATGAAAGCAGCTAGGAAAAAGCCTAAAGCATTTCCAAAACCTTTTGGAATATTAAAGTTATTTACTAAAAAATCACCAAATATACTATAAAATGTAAGGCCAAATAAGAATGATAAAACAAAGCTTATGAAATCTGAGAATCCTTTAATAAATCCAAGTGCATATCCCTCAATAGCATAAACCAGAATTACTAAAATAATTGCTAGATCAACAAAATTTAAATTAACAAAAGGAATTGAGAGAAACGTGAGAAAATCCTGAATATTATCAAGTGGAATCATAAACTTATTATAATAAATCCAGCACCTTTTTTCTGCAGAAAAAAGGTGCTGGATAAATTGTTGTTTCTAATGCTACCCGAATGATATTATTAGTATCTAAATGAAAGGCTTCGGGAAGTTTTACGCAAAATTTCGGAAAAAGAGATTTTTTGGTCTTGTTATTTTTATTTTGGCTGCATTTTTGATTGCTTTGTCTTATTTTTTTATTCTTAAAGATCTTCCCTCTCCAACCAGACTAAATAGCCCCGTTAATATTCCCCAGTCAAGTCAGATTTTTGATCGCAACGGTGAGCTTTTATATACAGTCTATTTAAATAAAAACAGGACTCAAATTAAGCTTTCGGAAATTCCAAAGCATGTCCAGGACGCAACTGTGGCAATTGAGGATAAGGATTTTTACCGCCACGGAGCAATTGATGTTAGAGGAATTATAAGAGCCTCTGTTGCAAATATATCTGGAAAGCCCATCCAAGGAGGATCCACTTTAACTCAGCAGCTTGTAAAAAGCAGTCTACTGACTCCTGAGCGTTCTGTTCAGAGAAAAATAAAAGAGATTGTCTTGGCTTTTGCAACAGAAATACTTTACTCAAAGTCTCAAATTCTTGAGATGTATCTTAACCAAATCCCCTACGGGGGCACTGCTTATGGGATTGAGGCCGGCGCAAAAACTTATTTTGGAAAAAGCGCCCATAATCTGACTCTTTCCGAGGCAGCCCTTCTTGCTGGACTTCCGCAAAGCCCTACTCTTTATTCGCCTTTTGGTTCGCGTCCTGAGCTTGCCAAAAAAAGACAGGAACTCGTACTTTCAAGAATGCGAGAGCAGGGCTATATCACTAAGGAGGAGGAGAAAAGGGCAAAAGAAGAAAAACTCGAATATAAAAATATTTCTGACAGCATAAAAGCTCCTCATTTTGTTTTATATGTAAAAGATCTGTTGGAAAAAAAGTATGGAGAAAAATTCACGGAAGAAGGTGGATTCCAAGTAAGAACTACACTTGATTCTGCTATTCAGGAATTTGCGGAGCTTGCAGTTGCCTCAGAAGTTGCGAAGCTCCGAGGGGCAAGAGTTTCAAATGGAGCAGCAGTAGTAACTGATCCCGGGTCAGGAGATATTTTGGCTCTTGTTGGAAGTAAGGACTATTTTGATTCATCAATTGATGGGAATGTAAATATTGCACTGGCAAGGCGCCAGCCCGGTTCCTCAATTAAACCTATTAATTATGCAGCCGGCCTATTGAATGGTTATTCTGCGGCAACTGTATTTGTTGATAAGGAGATCTGTTTTCCAAATCCGCCAAATCCATACTATTGCCCGAGAAATTATGACGGAAAGTTTCATGGAGTAGTATCAATGAGAGAGGCTCTTGGTAGCTCACTAAATATTCCGGCGGTTAAAATGCTAAAACTAAATACGGTTGAGGCTATGATGGCAACAGCCTCTGCCATGGGAATAACAACTTTTACAGATCCTGGGAGGTATGGGCTTTCTCTAACACTGGGAGGAGGGGAAGTGACTATGATGGACATGGCAACTGCTTTTGGGGTTTTTGCAAATAAAGGCTATAGAGTTGATTTAAATCCGATTTTAGAAATAAAGGATTCTCGTGGAAAAGTACTTGAGAGGAAGAGAGACCAGTCGCCTATTTTTGGTGAGAAAGTTTTACCTGAGGAAGTTACATTTATAATCTCAGATATTTTAGCTGATAATGGTGCTCGAACTATTGCTTTTGGCACAAATTCTGTTCTTAATATACCTGGTCAAACCGTTTCGGTAAAAACAGGAACTACAAATGATTATAGAGATAATTGGACAATAGGATATACTCCAGAATATGTTGTGACAACTTGGGTTGGCAATAATGATAACAGCCCAATGGGCGCAGTGGTTTCAGGCGTAACTGGTGCTTCTCCTATCTGGAGGGAGATTACGGAATTTTTACTCAAAGGCAAGAAAACCTCACCTTGGTCTCCTCCAAAAAATGTAGTAAGGCTAAGTGCGTGCAGATACTCCGGGTATTTCGCTTCGGAGGGCGCAGGATGCGAAACAAGATCAGATTATTTTATAAGAAATATGTATCCTAAAAAGAGAGATCCGGGAAAACAAAATGTTTTTGTTGATAAAGATACCCAGGACCTTCCAAAGGATCCAAAACAAACGGAAAATCTGGAGCTAAAAGAACATTATGTAATAACGGACGAGACTGGAGACAGGTATTGTGTTGATTGCCCTCACCCCGACCTCTCCCCTTCTCCCACTCCTACACCTTAAGTTTTTTGTGTTATAATAACTTGCATGAAAAGTAAAACTCTAACTATTGCTGAGTATGAATTACCAATTACCATCCATGAGGAGGATGGAGCATTTATTGCAGTTTGCACAAAGTGGAAAGATTGTTACGCACAAGGAGACAGTTTAGAAGAAGCAATCAACGAAATAGCCTATGTAGCATCTTCTTTAATCGAACTTTATAAAGAAGAAGGGTTAAAAGTACCATTGAAATTAAAAAATACTTCCAAAAAACCCTCGTCAAATATCACTCTTACCTTCCCGTTAGTTGTTTCAACTAATTAATTTATGCCAGGAGTAAAACCTCTTTCTTACAGAGTGGTAATTAAAAAACTTCGTAAGTTAGGGTTTTCTTTTAGGCGATCAACTGGCGGTTCACACGAAATATGGTGGAATGAAAAAACAAGAAAAACTTGTGTTATACCTCATCACAGAGAAATCAGAGTCGGAACTTTAAAAAACATTATAAAACAAGCTGGCGTAGATGAGAAAGATTTTTTCGAAAAAGAGTAATTCTCCTCATCCCGAACTCTCACCTTCCCCCACCCCAAACCCCTAAAACATTGCTACTATAGGGCACTTTTGGTATAATTCACTTCTATGAATAGAGCGGAAATTGAGCCAATAATTCCCAAACCTGAAACGTGGCCGGATTCTGCATATACCTTCTTATTTCTAATTGGAAATAGGGGGGCTAGGTTTTCTCCCGATAACGGTTGGGACTACATGGCAGGAGATCCAGAATTCTGGAAATTTAAAGATAGGCTTTTGGTTCCCGCAGGTAAACTACTTGATTTGGGCATAGGTGAAGGAAGATCATCTCTATTTTTTGCATTACAAGGAATGAATGTTGTCGGATACGAGTATGATCCTACATTTGTAGATTTAGTCAGAAATATGGCTTCTGGATTTAACCTCCCCATTGAATTGCGCGAAGAAGATATAACAAGAGCTGATCTTGGTGAGAATCAATACGATACTGTAATGCTAGCTGATACTTTTTTTCATTTTCCAAGTCTTGAGGCCGCATATTCTGTAATAGATAAGGCAATTAATGCTACTAAACCTTCCGGGCATATTTACATCAGAACCTTTGGTAGCGCTGACTACTTATATGATCAGATTATGATAGAGAGCAGCGAGAACCCAGAAGCCTTACGATCTAGACCAGCAAGAGCTTTTGTCACTCATCATGGACATCATCACAGGGAAGATGTTGAGGAAGAACCGGGCAAAATCCTTTTCTTCGGACAGACTCACCTTTTGGAATATTTTCAACGAAGGGGGCTTGGTATAGTTTATTCGCGCGTTATTCCTACTACAGGTCAACAAAATCTTATTTATGGCAAAGACTGGGGGAAGGGAAGAAATAATCACTACCTCGAACGTCTGGAAACATGGGAAGATCAAAAGTATGGAGGGATGGTCACGGTAATTGCCCAAAAGCCAATCTCTCAATCTGATATAATTTTTCCTAGTGATATATATATTCCTCGCAACGCTTTTTTATAGTTCGGCAATCCTCGTTGGGGCTTTTGCATCAAGAATGGCAAATACTACTATTGTTGCTGCTCTTATAAACATTGTGTCAGCAATAATTCCTACACTTGTAGCAATTCCGATATTAAACAAAGCAAATATTCAAAACCAAAGGCTGGGACTCATTGCAGCATTAATCGCTGGTGTTTTTATTGCTCTTTTTAGCATTGCTCTAACTAAAAGTTATTCACAAAATAAAGTTGCGGTTGTTGTTCCAATTGTTTTTGGCGGATCAATCTTAGTATCTGCAATCTTAAGCTATTTCTTTTTTAAAGAAAAAGTAACTTTATTCCAAGGAGTTGGTCTAGGATTTCTCGCAATCGGACTCCTTATTATTACTTACGCAAGATTTACAGGCAGGTAATCACCTAAAATCCCTCTTTCCAAGCAGTAATCCTTTTTGTATAATCCAAATAGTTTCGTCCCACTAATCGAAGCTGAATACGGCTTTATCTTCTGCTCATTTAAAATCTAGTATGAAACTGGTTGAGGACCTTATCATTCTTGCTGCCAAAATACTAATTTTTATTGGCGATGTAACTCTTCTTTTTTTATCTCTCCTGTGGAAAATCCTCATACACTTGCGGCGAAAAAAAATTGTTGAACAGATAATCTTTAGCACTGAGGAAGAAACTAAAAAACCAATAGTCAAACTTCCCCGCCTGCCACAGTTTAAACTTCCTGTTTTCAAACTTCCCGTGGTAAAAATGCAGCAGATCAAACTTTCAAGGCCGCATCTCCCAAAATTTCATTTAAAGCATAAAAAAAGAGGCCGTCCAAGACTTCCTCTTAGACTTCCATTTCAAACCAGACTCAAATATATCTTAATTGGGAGTATTTTTTCTTTTTTCTTTATTTTTATGCCCATAGTTTCCATAATATTTATTAGAAGCTTGCCAAACCCTTCTACTCTTGCTCACCAAGAAATTTCTCAAACAACAAAAATTTATGACAGAAACAAAACTCTTCTCTATCAAATTTACGCCAATCAGGATAGAACAAATGTCCCCTTATCTAAAATTCCCCAGGATCTTAAAAATGCAACAATAGCAATTGAGGACAAGAATTTCTACAAAACTCCAGGCTTTGACGTCCTAGCAATACTTAGGGCTGCAATAGTTGATCTAACGGGCCGTCCTCTTCAGGGAGGCTCAACTATTACCCAACAACTGGTAAAATCAAGGCTCTTAACCCCTGAGCGAACACTTGAAAGAAAGATAAAAGAAGTCATCCTTTCAGTATGGGCACAGCGGATTTATACCAAAGACCAAATTTTGGAAATGTATTTTAACCAAGTTCCTTATGGAGGCACTGCCTGGGGAGCCCAAGCCGCTGCTCAAACTTATTTTGGAAAAGATGTAACACAGCTTTCACTTTCGGAAAGCGCATTTTTGGCAGGACTTCCCCAGGCTCCTTCAACATACTCTCCGTATGGTCAAAATCCTAACTTGTGGAATGCCCGACAAAAAGAGGTTCTTGCCCAAATGGTTTCGCTAAATTTCATAACTTCGGAACAAGCAAAAAAAGCGGAGAATGAAAAATTAGAATTTAGAGAAAATAAAAATAGCATAAAGGCTCCTCACTTTGTAATGTATGTTAGGCAGCTTTTGATTGAACGCTACGGTCTTCCTATTGTTGAGCGGGGTGGGCTCTCTGTTATTACAAGTCTTGATTTAAAAACTCAGGATATGGCCCAGAAGATTGTAACTGCGGAAGTTGAAAACTCAGCTTATCTAAACCTGACTAATGCCGCAGCACTGATCACAAACCCTAAAAATGGAGACATCCTGGCTATGGTAGGAGGGAAAGATTATTTTGCGGAGGATAGTGGGAATTACAATGTGACAACAGCACTTCGCCAGCCCGGATCAGCAATAAAAGTTGTCACTTATTCAGCAGCGCTTCTTAATGGTTTCACTGCTGCAACAACAGTCCAAGACACCCCTGTTTCCTATGCTCCCGCCGGAGCGCTTGTCTACTCACCAGTTAATTATGACGGCAGATTCCACGGAACTGTAACTCTTAGGAATGCTCTTGGAAATTCAATCAATATCCCTGCAGTAAAAATTCTTAATAAAATTGGAATTCAGACAATGGTTGATTTGGGCAAAAAAATGGGAATTACTTCGTGGAAAGATCCGCAAAATTACGGACTTGCAATAACTCTTGGTGCTGCTGAGGTAAAAATGACCGACATGGCAGTTGTTTATGGAACTCTTGCCAACCAAGGGGAAAAAATAGAGCTTAACCCAATTCTTAAAGTCACCAACTATCAAGGACAGGTTTTCGAAGAGAAGAAAGAAATTAAAAAGAAAAGGGCAGTTCCCGAAGAGGTTGCATTTATAATTTCAAATATTCTATCTGATAATAATTCTCGGGCAATGGAGTTTGGTTATAATTCTCCACTTAATATACCAAGACATACTGTTTCTGTTAAAACCGGGACAACGGATAATAAAAGAGACAATTGGACAATAGGCTATACTCCCAATATTTTAACTGCTGTTTGGGTGGGAAATAACAATAACTCCCCTATGAATCCAAGACTTGCTTCAGGAATTACAGGGGCTGCTCCTATTTGGAATAAGATAATGAATAATTTGTTAAGTAGTAGTGATCCTAAGGACGAACTCTTATCTCCACCCAAAAATATTGTGGTCAAGCCGTGTGGAGGGAAAAACGAATACTTTATAAAAGGCACAGAAAATAGGGTACTATGTAGACCAATTAGTCTTTCGGAGCAAAAACCAAACCCCTAAATCATATTAAATATCAAATTTTAAATAGCAAATATACATAGAAAATATTTTTCGGAATACTCAGATGTTTACTCAGATCGTCAGAAAAAATCAGACAATCGGATAATCAGCCTGTCCGCCAGTGCCCCTGGCCGCTTCGCTTGGCAAGCGGGCTGGCAGGCCATGGCAGGCGGGAAATCCGGAACTCTGAAACACTGATTCTCTGAAAATATCTGGTACTCTGAGTTTTCCGAGTTTTCTGAGCAGGGAAACGAGCGACAGGACCCCTAGCTCAAAGTGATTCAAGAATTTCAAACTGTTTTTTTGGATCGCCTTTAAAAAGAAAGCTATTGACGCAGAAAAACCTTGCTCCGTTTTGTCGGAGCATTGGCAAAGTTTTATCATCAACGCCTCCGTCAACCTGAATGTTTACAAAACCAGATTGTGAAATATCTTTCATCTTAGGAATTACTCTTCCATCAAATGGTCTACCCGAAGCTCCCAAATGCACTCCCATTAAAAGAATTCTGTCCAAGTCCTCATATGAGACTTTTATTTGAGAGCTGGGCGTTTCAATATCAAGTGCAAGTCCTACTGCGCCTAGCATTTCTCCCTTGGCAACAAACTCCACTTGATCAATCATTTTTTCAATTTGTCCAAGAAAAGTTTTAAATCCTGCCGATGACAACTCATCCAAATAGCTTATAGGTTCTTCGACCATTAAATGCGCTTCAAGATCAAAATACTTGGAATATTTTGAGAAAGGCTCGACATCAAGGAAAGTTAAATTGTTGGTAAACTTTCCATCAATAAAATCTACGTGGACTACTTTTGCAAAATTTTTATATATTTCAAATTTTTCCTCTATTTCCTCCCAGGTCTTTTCTAGAATTGTGGGAATAATCATATTGTAAGGGTATCACGGGTATCAAAAGTACCACAAGTACCAAAGGGAAAAGGCGTATGGAGCTTGCGAAATTTTCGCAGGAGGGCAAGCGAAGCAGCGTCGGGATTAAAGGACCTAGCCGACGCGAGCGGAGCGTCTCCAAGAAAATTTTGCAAGCGACATCAAAGCTTTAAAAAGTCCTATTTTCCAATAATAACCAGGGCGTCATAGCCTGAGCTTTCCGGAAGGTCTGTTGAGGTTTTACCAATTGTGTAATCCGAAGAAAGGGCATCTTGAAGTAAAGATAAAATGCTCTTTTTTGAATTTTTGACTTGGATTGTCACATCAGTGTAGTCAAAATTATCCGCGTTTCCAGTTGATGCAATTGAAAATCCGCCGTCACGAAGAACCGCTGCAGCAGCTGCGGCAACTCCTGTTTCCCCGCTTCCGTTCTGAACCGAAACTGTGCCAGACGAGGTTTGCGTTGAAGCTCTTGTGGGAGTAGGAGTTGGCTCTTCTTCTTCAGTTGGCTCGGGAGATTCCTCCGGAGTCGGCTCTTCTTCGGTTATTTCTGGTTCGGACTCTTCTGGCAGAGTAATCGACTCTGTGACTTGATCGTTGGAGCTTCCTCTGGTAGCAAAATATGCAACACTTCCCAAAAGTAGAAGTATGATAAGAAAAAATATGCCAAAAAGAGCAAGTCTTTTTGGGACTCTTCTTCTTATAGGAACTCTCCCTCCGGAATAAGAGATCTCTTCCATAATTTTGGCTTACTATATCACAATAAATTTCAATCATCAACACTTGATTTGGTATAATACCGTTGATGCCCAAACACATTCTTTTTTTATTCTCTTTTCTTTTTGCGCTGTCTCTTTTTATTGGCATTACTAAGGTTTGGGGAGATGAGCTTGATGACATTAATAAACAAATAAGTGAGCTAACAGCTGCTCTTAATCAGTCAAAAGCCGCAACCGCTCCAGTTGAGCAGCAATTGAATGTAATTAAGAATCGCGTTGCCTTTATTGAAAATGATCTTATTAGAAAGAGGAATGACATTGAAAAAGGTTATAAAGATTTAGAAAAACAAACAGAAAAATTAAACCTGGCAATAAGGAATTATTACATCAAAAGCTACTATAATTCCCCACTGCTTCTTCTTCTCTCGGCAAGCTCAGCTAGCGAATTAACCCAAGTGCTTGCCTATCAGAGAGCTACGGCAGACAAAGATAAACTAATAATCACCAACATCGCCCTTCTTATAAATAGTCTCGAGGAAAAAAAGGCAAGTCTTGAAGATGAGCAGAAAAGATTAGCAGAAATAAAAGTCAGACTTGATAAGATTGTAACTGATGCAAAAAAATACCAGGCAGTTCTCTCCGGTCAAATTGCAGCCCTTTCAGCCCGCCAGCAACAGATATTATCGCAGCGACTTGCAAGCCTTAATATTCCAAGATCCGCGGGAACAATCCTTGCAGGCTGTGTTGATGATAGAGACAAAGATCCTGGTTTTTCGAATGCATTCGCTTTCTTTACTTATGGAGTTCCCAATAGGACAGGCTTAAATCAATATGGCGCAAATGGAAGAGCAAAAGCAGGGCAAAATGCAGAAACAATACTAAATGCTTATTATCAAAACTTTGAACTTAAGAAAGACTATTCAGCCGATATCAATATCAATGTAGATGGATACGGAGCGTATAACATAGAGGACTATGTTAAAAGAATTTATGAAATGCCAGAGTCTTGGGAGATGGAGGCTTTAAAAGCGCAAGCCGTTGCGGCGCGGTCTTATGCGCTTGCTTATACAAATAACGGAGCGGGGTCAATTTGTACAACTCAAAGTTGTCAGGTATTTAAACCAGATCCCAAGGGCGGGCGCTGGGAACAAGCTGTTAATGAAACTCGGGGATGGGTAATGGTTCAGGGTGGAAACCCGATAAAGTCTTGGTACTCTTCAACACATGGCGGATATATATTTACAACAGGAGAAATTGGCTGGAATGATACTTCTTGGACAAAACACGCAACAGATACTACCAGTGGATCAGCCTCAGGATTTTCCGATCTTTCGTCAAATGCTTATGATAAAGATTCTCCATGGTTTTACTGCGATTGGGGATCTAGGACGGAGTACAATAAAACTGCTTGGCTAAAATCTGAAGAGGTAGCCGACATTGTAAATGTTTTAATGCTAGTTGCCAGAGATGGCGGGACAAGAGAACATTTATATCAAATTGATAAGCCCAACCCGGCAGGGACTGACACTTGGGACGGCGCAAGAGTAAGACAAGAGCTAGGAAGTCGTGGCGGGACGCCTTTTACCAGCGTTTCAAGCGTAACGGTTTCTGCCGATTTTGGTGGTGGAAGAGTAAGTTCAATAACAATAGTTGGCAACTCAGGTTCTCAAACTTTTTCCGGCTCTGATTTTAAAACATACTTTAATTTGCGCGCTCCAGCCAATATTCAAATAGTCGGTCCCCTTTATAATATTGAGAGAAAATAATTGCAGGAGAATGCTATAATTGTCGCATGTTAAATCATCGATCTCCGCTCGGGGTCCTGTCGCTCGTTCTCCCTGCCCAGAAAACTCGGAAAACTCAGAGTACCAGATATTTTCAGAGAATCAGTGTTTCAGAGTTCCGGATTTCTGATTATCTGATTGTCTGATTTTTTCTGACGATCTGAGTAAACTTCTGAGTATTCTGAAAAATATTTACTATTTACTATTTACTATTTTTACAATGCCTGATATTTTTGTCGGAAATACATTAAAAAACGACAACCCTAAAAGTGAGGAGATAACAGAGAGCAAGGCGGAAGAGAAAAGAAAAAACAAAGAACTAAAGAGCATAGATTTAAGAAAACAAATAATAGAATTTGAGGGTAACGAAGGTCATTCTCATAATCATCTGACTACAGCGTATTGTGAAAGGCCTCTTGGAGTGACCTTTGCCGATCGACTTGAAAATGAAGAGCTTTTATTATTTTTGCGAAAACATTTTATTACCAATGTACCTTGGATCGTTTCAGCCCTAGCACTGGTAATTTCTCCGTTTATTTTCATTGCCATTACGCAATTTGGGGGTTTACCAATTAATTTTCTCCCTCCTATTTATATTTTCATGATTCTTCTTCTTTATTATTTTTTTGTAGTGGGATTTATATTCGTTAATTATTTAACCTGGTTTTACAACATTGGACTGGTTACTGACAAACGAATAATAGATATTGACTTTTCAAGCTTAGTGTTTGAAAATGTAGATGCTACCAAGTTGAGCCAGGTAGAAGATGTTGGTTATAAACAGGTAGGAATAATTCGCTCGATTTTTGACTACGGAGATGTCCATATACATACGGCAGGTCCGGCGGCAAACTTCGAATTTCTTGCTGTCCCCCATCCTGAGAGAATAATTAACATCATTAATGATTTGATTGGAAAAGTTCAACATATTCATGTTTGATCAAATTTTTAACATATTCTCTGCCCTAACTTTAATTAAAGTTATATTCCTTATTGTTAACGGAATGTATGTTGGGTTTCTTCTTGTTGTTTATAAGCAATCTAGGGCAATGCAGGCAGTAGTAAATGACGGAACTTCTTCGTCTTTACTCAACAGTATTGCATTACTTAACGTTATTATTGGAATTTCAATTTTTGTTGCTGCCCTTATTGTTTTATAAATTATTGTTTATAAGGCAATAATTTTTTAAAATCGAGCGTAAGCGAGATTTTCTCAAAATCCGAAGGATTTTGAAGAGGAGGATCCAGCAAGAAGTCAAAATTGCGAACTAAAGTTCGCAATGAAGACAGGAAGCTGTGATCCGACGACGAAATGGCAGAAACAAATTTAAATTTTAGTAAAGTTGTCGCAACACCTACGCCAGGAGCCTGGTCTCAGGCATATAGCGCAGGACGCCTCTTTGCTGCCTTTTCTCTTGAGACTGATATTATCCCAGAGGCCGGAGGGGAACATCTAAATTCTATTGGCAAAGATTTAATTTCAACACTTGAAAGCGAATTTTTTACACTTGAAAAAAAAGATCTTCAGTCCATAAAACAAGCCATCACTACTACTGTTGGGAAAATAAGAGAAGACATCAAACTTTCCATGATTCTTTGTTATCTTAGTGAAAATGTCCTTTATCTTTTTGCTACAGGTGGCGGTAAAGCTGTTCTTAAGAGTGGGGACAAAATTGGGACTGTTCTTGAGGCTGATGAAACCCAAACTATTAAGTCTGCTTCGGGATACGTTCAGGAGGAAGATATAATTATTCTTGAGACAAAATCTTTCCAGAAAGTAATTCCACAGTCTATTTTAGCCTCGTCTCTTGATCATAACAACCCAGAGGATATTGCGGAAAGCTTAGCGCCACATTTGCATGAAAAGCCGGAAGGCGCTGCCTCATCAATTATACTTTTATATAAAAAGGCCGGTCTTGAAGAAATGACTCCTCCCTCCGAAGAGCCAGAAACCGAAATAGAAGACGAGGCCTTAGAGGAGAAAGAGCAAATTACTTCAAGTGATCAGACTCTTGCAAAGACTCCTCCAGAGGATATAGACCAAGTGTCAGAGCCCGTACAAGAACCCCAGCCGGAGACTTTTCCAATTGATGAGGTAGAAGAGGCAATGGAGCCAACTTCTCCATTTTTATCTGATCAGTTGCCCAGAAGAAGGAGAGTCTCGTTTGGTTTTGGCTTAGGTTTGGTAAAAAGACTGCCTTATCCCTTATCTCATAGAAGAAGAGTGGCGCTAACTATTGCCGGAGTTTTAATTGTTCTTATTGCTGCAAGCGCATTTTTAGCTCTCACAGGAAGACAGTCTCAAGCGGACAAAGAACTTTTTGAGAGCGTAATTACTTCAGCTCAGGAAAAATATGACGAGGGACAAAACTTAAAAGATTTAAATGCGCCTCTTGCACAGGAAAGTTTTAGGGAAGCCAAGAAAATATTGGATGAAAACAAAGACAGGTTTAGGCAGGGTTCAACGGAAGATAAACAAATTGAAGACCTTCTCGCACAGGTTAATAAAGAGGTTTCCGCAAGCACCGATGGACAGATTGTTTCAGCAAAAGAAGTAGAAAAGTCTGAAAGCAAGCTCCTCTTAGTAGAAATTGACAATCCAAAAGCCACATATTTTGCCCAAAATGAGGATTTTATTTATTTTGTTGACTCCTCTGGAGTGTCTCGAATTGATAAAGGAAACAATGAAAAAGAGCAAATCATAAAAAAGGATTGGAAAGAGGAGGGCGGAATTGGTCTGTTTGGCTCTAATGTTTATGTGCTAGACAGGCGAGATGGGATATTGAAATTTGTTGGAGCCTCAGAAAGCGCTTACAACAAAACTGATTATTTTTCAGAGGCTCCTGATCTGGGAAGTAGTATTGCCATGGCAATTGATGGATCAGTCTATATTCTCCTTGATGATGGCTCTATTAAAAAATATACAAGAGGGAAAGAGGATTCATTCTCTGTTTCAGGGGTTGAAAAAGCAATGTCCAAACCTTCTCGAATAGCCACCAACGAAGATTCGGACAATATCTATATTCTGGACAATGGTAATTCAAGAGTGATCGTTCTTGACAAAGATGGTAAATTTGTGTCTGCTTATTCAGCCGGTGTCATAAAAAATGCAAAAGATCTTGATGTTGACGAAACCGGCAAAAAAATCTTTATTCTCTCCGGTGGCAAAGTCTACCAAATCGATTTGAAGTAAACCCTCTTTTGGGCTATGATTGGAAAGCAATTGCTCCATTGCTCTATTGTTTAATTGCTAACTGTTCAACAATAAGCGAGGCAAGCCGAGCAGCAATCGAACAATGTAACAATTGAACTATATGAAAATCACTAATAGACGCGCATTTTATGATTATCTTATCGGGGATAAGTTTGAGGCTGGCATAAATCTTAATGGAGCTGAAGTTAAGGCTGTTAAAATGGGTCATGCGGACCTGACCGGAAGCTTTGTTCGCATTATGGGAAGCGAGGCATATCTAATTAATGCCAAAATTTTTCCATACGAATACGCCCGGCCGGAAAACTATCAGGAAACAAGAACCAGAAAGCTTTTGCTCCATAAAAAAGAAATAATTTCACTCAAGGGAAAAACTGAAGGATCAAACACCAGCTTGGTGCCTATTTCGCTTTATGACAAACACGGGTTGATTAAAGTTGAGGTAGGCCTTGGAAAAGGCAAACGCCAATATGACAAAAAAGAGGCTAAAAAAAGAGCAGATCTTAATCGAGATATAGAACAAGAACTCGCAGGATCCCAATAAAAAACCCTGAACACTATGTCAGGGCTTTTTGTGGAGATGTCGGGAAGTGATCCCGAGTGCAAGAATTGCGTTTAAAAACTTCTACAAGCATAGTTGATTATTTTTTTGATCACTCTTTTCTTTGAAAATCAACATCCATAAAAAGAGCCGAGGTTATAAATACAATAAGGACCTAACCGCCTTCCTTACAGTTTCTCAGGCTAAGTTTATGCTCAAAATGTCTCACCTGAGGAAGATATAATGAACAGCTCTATTTAAGCAAAGGCTAATGCCGGTGCTGCAAATGGAGCGCTAAGTGTTCTGGCAAAAGCCAAAACATTAGCTTTAAACGCTTTTATAGCATTTAATTTTTGATCAAAGTTAACGTCTTTTTAATCGTTGACGGCTTGCAGTTTTTAAAGAACTAATCTTGTCGATGCGATGCATCCCCAATGTGCGTATATTATCATATTTCGCCGTCCAAAGTCAACAATAACTAGACGCTAGAAGCTAGTTGCTAACAGCTAAGATCATTGTTCCCTTGCAAAGGCAATTGCCCAGACTTTTGCAGCTCCAGCTCTTTTCAAAACATTTCCAGCTTCGGAGAAAGTAGAACCAGTTGTCAAAACATCGTCAATTAGAATTATATTTTTATTTTCAATTAAAATGTGAGGGGTGACAGGAGTGGAAGGGCTCCAGACAGCGCGGATGTCAGTGTTTCGTGAACGAGCACTGGCGGGAGGGAAACGAGTGGCAGGACCCCGAACATTTTTCCTCAATGCAAATGCGCCGGAAACATTTTCTTTCCTCTTTTCTTTGGTTAAACCAACTTGCGAACGAGTTTCTCTCGTTCGAACAAGGTAATTAACAACCGGGGAACCAAACTTTTTGGAAAGACTTTTTGCCAGAATTTCAGCCTGGTTATATCCTCTTTTTTTAAATCGTTTCGGGCTAAGAGGAATTGGAACAAGCATCAATGGCAAACGAAGAACCTTATTAAACTCTTCATTTTGAATAAGAGATTCATAAAGTAAATCTGTTAAAAACGATGACAAACCGGATAAATAAGGCTTGTATTTGAATTGATAAATTAGCTTTTTTGAGATAGGATTAAAAACAACTCCTGTGAATGAGCCATCTATTCGATAACGGCTACTGCACCTTGGATGAGTCAAACCGTCAAAAGAAGGATTTCCGCATGCCAAACAGATATTTTTTGTATCAAATGAGAGACGGGAAAAACAATCAGGACAAAGATAATCGCCGAATTTTTTGCAATTAACACAATATTTTGGGAAAATAAGATCAAGCAATTTCATTTAGCGAATAGGGTTTAGCGTATAGCGTTTAGTTTGATTCGAACTACACCCTACCACCTACGCCCTACACCCTAATATATCATGGCAAAATTATTTGTTTTCCGTCATGCCCAGACAACAGACAACAAAGACGGCATTTTTTCAGGACGCCGCGACCCGGATTTAACGCCACAAGGTTTGGAGGAAGCAAAAAAAATAAGAGACGAGCTAAAAAAAGAAAAAGTTACCAAGGCATTTTGCGCTCCAAATAAACGGACAAAGCACACCCTGGAAATTGTCTTAGAGCCACACGGCGGAACAGAAGTTGTAGTTGCAGATCCAAGAATTAGAGAGAGGGATTATGGGGATCTTACCGGAAAAAGTAAGAAAAAAACAGCCGAGCTTTACCCCAAAGAATATCCAGCCTGGCACAGGGGCTATGACACTCCTCCTCCGGGAGGCGAGAGCCTAAAACAGGTTGAAGAAAGAGTTTTAGAGTTTCTCAAAGAGCTTCTTCAAAACGTCTGGCAAAATGACGTCATTTTTATCTGCGCTTCGGGAAACAGCCTTCGGCCCATTAGGCGCTATTTTGAAAAAATGACGCAACTTCAGATGTCCTCATTCGAACACGAGAGAGCCAAAATCTATAAATACGAGGTCTAAAAAAACTAACAGATTTTGAGTTTATACAAAGAGATTTCATTTTCATGGAAAACCTTCTGAATGTACGTCTCTTTATCTAAGTTTATCTTTAGAACTTGAGTTTCTTGAGGACCTACGTAAATATAACAAATGCTTTCTTTCTTAAGAAATTCCTCCCTTTCCTTTTTACTCGTTTCTCCTTTATAGAAACTGGCAGTAATAATCAATTTTTGGTCAAAATTAGGTGTTTGTGTTCCATGGCCTAGGTAAACTGAGATTTTCGCCCTTCCTGCAATGAAATTACCATTGTAAGGAGAAGATAAAATTCTTTTATCAAACCCACCATTTTGATCTAGGTATTTAGCTGCATTTATTTCTCCGGGAGTTTTGTATACATCTTTATTATCTATTAACCAGAAAATATTAATTAAAGGATAGACAAAAATGAAGGTAAATAAAAATGGCAGAGTTATAACTATTAGTGGCTTAGAAGGAGCATGGAAATTTATCAGTTTCTTTATGCCTAATACAGCAAAGATTGCAATTGGTACAGAGATTCCTTCAGAAAACCTCCTTTGGAATGCAAAAGGAAGATACATGAAGACAACTTGAGTTAAAAGCCAAATTCTTAAGAATATGAAAGAGTCTATTTTCTTCTTGAATTTAATATTAAACAGACCTAGTATTGCCAGGAATAAAAAGGGCCCGAAAATGAGAGGCAACAAAACTATTTTTGACTTTAAGGGAAATGTTGTCCAAAAAACATTTGAACTATAAAAATACAGCCAAGGAACTGAAGCGGCTAGGATTGCAATCATTGGCAAATAATATCTAGGATTACCGTTTCTCTGGAATAAGTAAGTTGCCCATATAAAATATGAAACTCCTAAAAGAAGACTCATCCAGGGATGAACCATAGAAAGGATAAAAGTTGCAAAAAAAATGACAAATAGGTTCAGGGGGTTTTGATAAGAAGCATATCTTATTAGAAAATAGATGGATATAAAAAGAGACATCTGAGCAACTATAAAATGCGGGAAGGTGTAGCTAACAAAAACATTAGCTTCGGGAACAATCATTAACAATACTCCACCAAAATTAATTAATAAAAAGGCTAAAAATACTTCTTTGACTTTAGTGAAAAATAGGGATAAAAACTTAAAGAGGAACATAGAAAAAGTGAAAGAGAGAATGAGAGAAGACAGGTGGTATACAAATGGTATTGATAAATTACCAAGTGCTGCAATTTTTCCGAGGACTAAATAAACGGGGTAAAGAAAAAATGGGGTTGAGCCAAAGTCAAATTGATTAATATATTTGAAGCCACCCTCAGAAGACTGTTTAATCACTGAGAAGTAAACTCCTTCAACATCGTTGAAATTAGAAATTGTGTTTATGCCATTAAATACGTACATACTTGGAGTAATTAGAAATGCAACGATTTGTGGAGCGATAACTAAGGAAGCTACTGCAATTGAGATCAGTAATCTTATCCTGAGGCTTATTGAAAATTTTTTAAGCATATCAACATTATAAGCAATTGCTAACTCACTTCAATATTTATTGACAGGTCGCAAACAAGGCTCTCATGGTGTATAATTACTCAACTATCTAGTCGTCTTTTGAGGAGGAGTCGCATAGTAGTTCCATTGCGAGGTTTTTCTAAACCCTTGATCCTGAATAAGACTCGCGTGTGTTCTAATCCCACCTCCTCCGCCCAAGTCCGCTTATGTTCGGTAATTTAAACTTGCTTAGCCTCAGATAATCGACTAAAATATGTATACTTGCCCTCGTAGCTCAGTTGGATAGAGCGTAGCGTTGCGGACGCTAAGGTCGATGGTTCGAATCCATTCGAGGGTGCATTTCGAAAAACTCAATGTAAACAGGTGGGGTGCTGGAGTGGTCTAACAGGCTGGTTTCGAAAACCATGCGAGATGAAAATCTCACGGGGGTCCAAATCCCTCTCCCACCGCAAAGTATGAAATTTGAATTTTCAGCTGGTGGGATTGTTTACAAAAAAAATAGAGGAATTAAGATTCTTGTTTGCCAGCATTCCGGCCATCACGGCTGGGTTTTTCCAAAAGGACTGATTGGAGACCACAGAGGTAATAAAGATCAAACAAAAGAGGAAACTGCCATTAGAGAAGTTAAGGAAGAGACGGGAATTGAGGCTAAAATTGAGAAATCGCTAGCCCCCTCTACTTACTGGTACCTATGGGAAGGAGAGAAAGTTAAAAAAACGGTATATTTTTTCATAATGAGATATATTTCAGGAAACACGGAGAATCATGATTGGGAGATGGAGAAAGTTGAGTGGATTGATTATAATGATGTTTCAAAAAGACTTACTTATCCCTCGGATAAAAAAGTCTGGGAAGAAGCCAAGAAAATTTTAAATTTGAAATTTTAAATTCATTTTGGAGGGGTCGCATAGTGGCCTAGTGCGCTTGCTTGGAGAGCAGGTATATCCGCAAGGATATCGCGGGTTCAAATCCCGCCCCCTCCGCACTTCGCAGGCTCAACGTAAACAAATTTATTGGGGTCTTTCAAGGGGGAAATTGCGGCTGAGCCAATCTCCAGATCTTTCAAGAAAAGTAGGCTTAATATACTCTCTAAAAGGCAGATATCTAAGCAAAACATCCTTTACGTGCTCTTTTGTAACATCCCCCAAGGAGATTGTTAGAATTCCCGGGAAAATGCTTTTAGTCCTAATATTTAATACTTCAACACCTTGTCTTTTTGTAAAATAAAAATCATAAAGCTCATGCCAGATATAAAAATGGTCTTCAATCATAAGTCCTTCAGTTGAAATTCTATAATGAAAATTCTTGGGAGGAACGTAGGCAAAAGCAAATCCTACAAAGACCAGAGATGCAACAACAAACATAAGCATGTACTGAGAAAATAAGAAAAGTATTACTTCAATAAAAAAGGCAATAAGGAGTGCGGTCATATAAAATTGCTTTGACCTAGCTTTAAAAGGACGTCCCGGAGCAGACCAGGAAAGAAGGGTTTTGAGGCTATGCTCATGCTCATGGGGAAGAGTACTGCTTGAAGTTGGTGCCTCTTCCCTCCTTTCAAACTCTTTTCCCTCAGTTTCATTTTCCATATCTCTAATGTATCTCAAGTGAACTCGAACGTCAAGACAAATAGTTCAGAATACTCAGGTGATTACTCAGATTGTCAGAAAATCAGAGAATCAGAATGTACCAGATCTCCAGATCTGTAACATCTCGCACCACACTTTTAGCTTATCAGATTTTCTGGTTACCTGAATTTCCGGAACTCTGAGTTTTCCGAGTTTTCTGGTAAAATAAATGTGTGGATATTACGCAAGAGGTTGAAGAAGTAAAAAAAGAGTTGCTCCAACTTATTATCGAGCATCTTAAGAGTAATAAAATTGAGGCTGGGGCGGCTCAGCAACTGGCCCGTGATTTCCTTGCCGTTCTTCCTATAAAAGACCAGGCTGATCTTTTGCAAAAGCTTAAAAACTTGGGACAAAAATATCCTGAGGCTGAGAAAGTTTATCTTGATGAGCTTGAAAAAGCAACTGATGAAAAAAGAGACCAGGTTTTAAATCAAATGCGGGATTTTATAAGACAGGGCAATATTGACTCAGCAATTTCAACTGCCAAAACCCTGACGGAGAGTTCGACGATAGAAAATAGAACATAGAAAGTAGGAATTTGGATATGGAAAATAGAAAATCGATCCATCCTCAATCTTCTATCTTCAAAAATTCTATCTTCAATTATCTATCATCTACCGTCTAATCTTATAATCTTTCTGTAAAGTTGTTATCAAGCTGTCGGGCTTGCCTCACTGTATACTTTGACAAACTAAGCTAAGTAAGCTTAGACTAAAGAAAGGGTATATGGGAGGATTACCATCACCAGACATAACAGTCGCTCCACCACCGGCAGAAGCAGGAGCATCACCAGGCGCTGTGGAAGCAGCCGGAAGTTCGACTCCAGAAAGCGGATCTCCAGCTGGGCCAAGCCACGCCGAAACCACAGCTGGTGAAGCTCTAGCAGCGAGAGTTCAAACAGCAATAGGAGGCCAGTCTGAAGAAGCTGCGCCGCCTGCTGTTGATAATGGCTTGGCAACAGTAGCAGATGTGGACCCCGCATCTCTTCCTCCACCAGTCGCTGAACCAATGACACCTGAATCAGCAGGAGACAAAAATGCTTCCCCAGAAACTACTCCAGCTGAACCCACAATAGAAACTGCGGAACCGACTCCTGTTGGATCCGAAGCAAATTATCGTCCTGTGGAAGATAAGCTTGCTGATGTAGCCTCCGCCAGAGATAGTACGCTACAAGAACTCAATGACGCGCTTGCTTCTGGAAACGAACTTGCTATTAAACAGGCTAGATTAAGACATGAGGCAGCAAAGCTCAGGTTTAAGGAGGTGTCAGATTCTGCCACGGAAGCAGCAGGCCCTATAGTTGAATCGCCTACATCAGCTCAAGATGAGGCGGATGCCCCAACAGTAGCAGAAAGTTCGGAAATTGAAGAAGCTCCAAAAGATGTTGTAGGAGCTGAAAATCAGGATGTCGCCGGAGTACCTGCCGAGGCTCCTCCTGTAGACGATGAGCCAGACACACCTGCCGCAGAACCTCCGGAGCCTGATGAAACGGCCGAACCTATATTTTCTTTTGCCGCAGATGTTCAAAAGGAGTTGGCTGAGGCTGAGGAAAAAGCAGAAGGAAATTTAAATGCACAAGATAGAAAATTGTTTGAAACAAGACTGCAAGAGGCTGAAGAAAATGATGAGCTTCTTAATTCCTCTTATATCAGGGCACAAGCTGAGAGAGCGATTGGAGGAAAGCTTGGACATCTGGGTTCAAGAATCCGTACCTTATTTGGAAGAGGAACAAATGCTGATAGTAGTTCAAGTGAAATAAGAAAACAGCATGCTGAGCTATATAAAGAGAGGGTTTTTGAGCCAATGAAAAAAGCTGCCAAGACAGACTCAACTCGCTCGTATGAAGAACGAGTGGCAAAAGCTGATGAAGGGGCAAAAGCATACAGAGACCAATTAAAATCAGAGCTTGATGAGGCAATTAGATCCGGCGATCAAAGTAAAATTGATCGAGCTGAAGCAAGATATGAGGGGGCAAACCAGCATTATTTAATGATCAGACATGAGAAAAGGAAAAGAAGGATAAGAAGTTTCTTATTAGGTATCTTTTTAGTCTTATTTGCAAATACCGTAATGGATTCATTCAAACAGGCAAGAGGTACTGTGGAACAGACTTCTCAGCCACAAAGAAGACCCGCTTAAATTTCAGTCTTACTTTAACCCAAGCTCAAAAACTGGTAAAATACACCTAAGGAGAGGTGTCCGAGCGGTTTAAGGAGAAGGTCTTGAAAACCTTTGTGGCAGCAATGCTACCGTGGGTTCGAATCCCACCCTCTCCGCCCGTCTTTCGCCGATCCGACGCTGCTCGCAGATCCGAAACTTTAGTGTAGGGCTGCTTGACATCTAGCTCAAAATAAATCAAACTAAAATTGATGAGAATTGCTGCCCAAGCGAAGCGTCTAGCGTTAAGCGTTAAGCGTTTAGTTTTATTCTTCGGTCTATTTTCTTTTTTCTATTTTATATTTTATATTGGAACAGCCTATGCTCAAACCAACGCTACTGTAGTAGTTGGAAATCAGCAATCAGCAATCAGCAATCAGCAATCAGCCGCTTATGCTCCCAACTTAAATCCGGATGTGCCCAAAGACCAGCACAGTTATGTTCAGTCTGTAGTAATTGAGGTGATGGCTGCCATGGTCTGCCAGCTCTCAGGTATGGATTTAGTAAGAAGTGGCCAGGAGTGTTTGGGTATTGATCCTGTGACAGGAAAAATCGGGTTTGTGGAAAACGGCAATGGAGCGGTTGGGATAATAGGAACATTTATTGCCTACACTTTCACCCCTCCAGTAAGCTCCGGAGAGTATATAAACTATTTGGCTGGCAATTTTGGCATAACCAAAAAAGCATATGCCCAGACCAATCTATGCGCAGGCGCTTCGCAAGGAGTAGGGTTTTGTGGCATCAGGCCCCTTATTTCAATCTGGGTTGCCATGAGAAATATTGCCTATCTTCTATTTGTTCTAATTTTTGTCCTAATTGGCCTTGCCATAATGCTTAGGGTCCATATAGATCCCAGAACTGTTATGACCATTGAGAACCAGATTCCCAGAATAATTGTAGGAATACTTCTGGTCACATTTTCCTTTGCAATTGCCGGATTTCTGGTTGATGTTATGTACGTTGCAATTTATTTAGTTGGGGGTATCCTTTTTGATCTTATCAGGCAACCTTCTGCCACCGCGCAGCAAATCGGCTTTAATGAAATTGCAACTTCCCCCACTCCTTTTGATTTAATAAACAGGCTCTGGCCAGGAGATCCGGATTTAGAGGTTATAGGTGGGGGAGGATTTCCTGAACTTGCTGCCCAAGGCTCGGATACAATTAGAAGACTGGTTGAGGTAGCGCTGAATGGTTCTCCCGGGGGAGTACCACCATCCGATTTCAAATTTGAACCAGGCTTTTTTGACATTATTGGCAATATGTTTGCAGCAGTAGTAGGGCTAATTGTGGGAGTCTTATCCGCACTAATAATATTTATTGCCTTAATTTATACGGCAATAAGGCTTTGGATAATACTAATTGTTGCTTATATAACTATTCTTATTGACATAGTTTTTGCGCCTTTCTGGTTTCTTATTGGCCTCTTCCCAGGATCAACTGTTGGAGTAGGCGCGTGGTTTAAGGACATGATTGCCAACTTGGCTGTATTCCCAACTGCGCTTTCAATGATTATTCTTGGTAAAGTATTTAGCCAGATTGCGGCAGACCCAAGCCTCTTTGGTGCAACTGGCCCGATATTTATTCCTCCTCTGGCGGGAGGTGGCGCAGGCGCAGGATCACCGATTTTCTCAGGAATTATTGCCTTAGGATTTCTGTTCCTCACTCCAAACGTTCTTAATGTAACAAGAAGCGCTATAAAAGCAACAGGAGTTAACTACGGCCCTGTCTTCCAACCCGCAGGTGAAGCAGGTGCCACCATAGGAGCTTTTGCCAGAGGTACTGCTGCTTATTCAATGAAGACTCCCGCGCCTGGAGTAAAAGGTGGTCCACAAGCTGTTTGGAGACAAATCTTTAAAATTTAATGATTATTCAACAGCCCCTTTAGGATTAAATGATCTTTTAAGAAGCTCTGCTCCTCCAATTACAGCACCTGCTTTTGTACCTCTCTGAACTCCCTCCCAGATCATTCTAAGTATAAAGAGCCATCCAAAGCGGCCTGCGCCTCCAAGCCTTTTCTTTGCTTCATCTTGTTCATCTTCACCCATCAGTCCCTCAGCGCTAAGTAAATCAATGTAATCAAAAACTTGCCCAAGGTCTAGGGTTTCAGGTTTGTAACTTTTGAGCTCTTGCTGAGCTACTGAGTTGTATCCAATCTTTGGGATTCTAAATTTCTGCAGTATCGTATGAATCTCATCCTGCTTCCTAATAAACCTTCTAACTCGACCGCCCCCATTTTCTCCTCTCCTATGAAACCAAAGTATCGATTCAACAAACGGATATAACCTAGCTTTGCCTACTTTATCTCCGTGTACTGCTGTTATTCCTTGCTCAAATTTCTTAAATGCTTCTACTGTAGCATTAGGATCCTTTTGAATAAATTGGGCAGGAAAGACTAACATGTCGGCTGATGCTTGGTTAGAACCATGAATTTGAGCCAAGTCATTAAAATGCCTTCCCACAGCTTGAGCTCCAGGCTCATCATAATCAGCCCTTTCAAAAAGTATATCGTTAAGGAAAGGGATAAAAGGGAATTCCACATTTGCAAGATCTGCTGCAGCTGTCCTTCCTTCTAAAGTAATATGCTGCAGTAAATCATTTTCAGCCCCAGTTAAGTTATAAAGGGAGGCATCGGGACGGCCTTGGGTTGCATTTCTCACGCTATTTATTGCGTCTTGGAGTGTATAATTTATACTCGCTACAATCCGGCCTGTAGCTGGGTCTCTATAGCCTCTAATATGAGCGAGTCTTATTTCATTTAGGTATGCCAGCTTTCTGGAAAATTCCAGCCAATTTACATTTGGATTATGATTATATATATCTACAGTTCTCCCGCCTTTATATTTCAATCCGTGCAGATATGGAGCAACAGCTAGAGGATTATCTTCTGCTACTCTTTCCCAGATCTTGGTTCTAATAGTCTCCCTAAGACTATCTAGTTCCCGATGTTTTTTGCCCCCTTCTGGAGTCAGGGCTATTCTAAGAATTGCGCCAAGTCCAATCCTAAGATCAGGGCGCAGTTGGGCTGGGTTTTCCGGATTTAGAAAAACGGCTCTTAAATAGTCCATTTTCATCTCATCCGTAGCTTTGTCCCATTTTATAGGATCTTCGTTGCCTCTTTTGAGTGATAAAGCTTGGAAATCTAATATAAATGCTAAATTAGTATCCTGGGGATTCAATACATCTTTATCATGTATTACGTCATAACCGCTAATGAGCGTGTTTGGTCGAATATGAAATTTCGCTGCAAATTGTTCCAAAAGACCACCCATTGCTCTCCACGAAGCCCAGAAGCCTCTTGGCGCAGTCATATTTGCCAGTTCAAACATAGCAATATCTTCACCTTTGATTTTATCAAGTGTCATAGGGTTATTTCTCTCATAGCCTTTATTGCGCCTTAGCCTTTGCATAACTTCTATGACATGCTTAAATAAAACCATTCCTCCTCTACCTTCTCCGAGTGCAAATCTTAAATTCAACCACTTTCCGAAATTCAAGATCCTTGCAAATCCTTCCATAACAGGAGATTTCCACATGCTATATCCGGGTCTGGGACTTCCTTGTGCAGCCCACTCTACGCTTCTATGCTCAACGTTATAAAGGTTTCTCCCAATATTGTAGGCTAGTCTTATTTCCCAATCTTCCAAACCGGCAAGTTCAGTAAGGTCATTGGGAGAAAGAATGGCGCCATTTATATCCCGGCCACTTCTTAGCATGTCAATGTATCTTCTGAAGGATTGAAAAACTGAACTCTCTTGACTAACTTCGTATTTTCCTGTGTCTGGGTTTCTAACCTGTCCTGTTAATTTATTAAAGTTTTCATTGTTTAGAATACCCTCTCTTGAAACTACCTCTGAAAGAGCCCACTCAAGATATCTCATAACAGTTCCCACACCTTTTAGCCTTTGAAACTTATTAAGATATTCTGGGGGCATCTGATTCCCTAATTGCCTAGCATTTTCCAACTGATCCGTAACAGTATACTTGTTAAGTTCATGGATATATCTTACTCCCTCTTTAATTGTGTGGACTTCTTGCAATTGATAGTATCTAGCGTCCATCACTCGTCTCTGTTCTCCCCTGGGAAGATTTTGTAAACCTTCTAGATTTGGATTTTCAGACATTGCTTGCAAAAGATTACTTATTGATTCTAGGTTGATGTTGCCATAAAACCCAAGGCTATACTCTCCTGTCTCTGACTGAAGAGGAGTACCAACAATTCTAATAACTAATCGCTCAAGTGATTTTCCCTCATCCTCTGTTTGGATAATTCGTTTTAAAATATCGCTTGGTATTTCGCGGTGAGAAGGATTAATACTTGCTACATACTCTATTACTTTCTCAACTAACGCATCCCGTGCGCCTGGATCTGCTTTAAGAGTATCAAATTCGATTCTAAATCTTTCGTTCTGCTCTTCTCTACCAAGCCTTATATCGTCTATACTTGCTATCCTTCGAATAAATCCCATTAATTCTCGGGCTTCTCTCGCCGCGGGCCCTGGATGTTCTGATCCATATTTGTAAACCTCGTTTGCATGACGATCTAGCCATATTCGAGCAGATTCCCGCTCTTGGCGTGGAACTGTATATAGTTCGTGTATTTGCTGACTTGTGTCATCAACAAAGGTATCGGTAAAATGACCAGCTCTGGGCGTTAGCAGTGCGTCCAAGTCGTTTATGACATTTTCTATCTGCTGGGTATAATATTGTTCAGTTCCCGGGGCGGGAGGTGGTGCACCCATGGCTATTAGGCCGGATTCTATGAGTACGCGTATTTGGTCTTTATTAAACCCTGCCTTCTCTAGAATTACTACTCTTCTTTCAATCTGATCTTTTTTAAGGTTAAAAACTCCCGCGTCCTTTCCATTTTTGCCCAATTCTCCCAAACCTACATAATGGGCTCGCAGAATAGCCAGTTTTTGTCCAACTGAAATCTTTCTGCCAAGTAATGTCTCTGCTTTATCCAGTCTTTCTCGGTGAGCTTCAAGAATCTCATTTTGATCCTTCTCTGATAATTTGTCTCTTTCCAGAAGCTCCTTTGCTTCCTGCGGTGTCATTTCGCTTTCTCTGTCAAGATTGGCATTCTCAATTACCTGCCTTGCAGTTAAGTTGGTTAATAATTTAGAAGTGTGAGTATCTGGGCCATGCCCCGCCTCAATGGCAGCCTCAATTGAATCATCATCTAGTACTCCTTCTTTTGCTTCTGATTTTGCCTTTTGCCACTCTTTTCTGATAGATTCCCTGTGTGTTTCTTTTGCTCTTTCCAACTCTCTTCTTGCGGCTTCTCTTACATCTTGCGGAACACTATTTTCTTCGCTTATAACCTTTAGTGTTGTCCTGGAATCGGCGTCTTTTCCTTGACCATTAAACTTTGGCGTATCATCAGTGGCTTTTTCCGCGGGAGTGTCTTTTCCTTCTGTTGTAGTTGGATTTTCCACTTTTATCCCCGTAGCTGCATCCGGCATGAAAATATTTCCTTCACTTCTCAGTGTAGGATTAATGTTTTGCCCTGTCAATCGAGCTTGCTCGCCCTGAGCTTGCTCGCCTCGCTGCGAAGCGGGTCGAACGGGTTGCATTTCATTTGTCATATGCGAGCATTCTATCTCTAAGTAAACATTTTGCCTTGATATTTGCCTTATAAAAACTTTACAGATTTCCTCAGATTAATGATTTAAGATTAAAGATTAATGAACTATAATTGATCCATGCAAAAGCAGAAAGCTCATGGAGGATACCGAAATCTCAAGTCTTATCAAACAGCTACTTTGATTTATGATCTGACTGCTGAATTCTGTAATTTATATATAAAGAAAACCTCAAGAACTTATGACCAAATGGTTCAGGCTGCAAGATCAGGGAGACAAAATATAGCAGAGGGATCTCAGGCATCAGGTACTTCAAAGAAATCAGAAATAAAGCTTGTGGGCGTTGCCAGAGCCTCTCTTGAAGAACTTCTACTAGATTATGAGGATTTCTTAAGACAACGAGGACTTAAAATTTGGGACAAGGATGATCCGCGTGCTTGGGAAATTAGAAATCTGACCTATAAGACTGATAAGTCATATGAGACCTATAGGTCCTATCTGAAGTCTCCCGAAACTGCGGCTAACTGCTTAATTTGCCTAATAAATCAAGCTAATTATCTTTTGGATAGGCAAATTCAGTCTTTGGAAAAAAGCTTTATAGAGGAAGGCGGATACACCGAAAACCTTTTTAGAAAGCGAATTAAGCGTCTTAGCTTTTAGAACAATGAAACAATTGAATAATGGAACAATGGAAACGACTCACTTCGAGAGTCTCTATCCCGCTGATTCGCGTTTTGAGGAGATTGAGAAGATTCTCTCTTTTTTTAAAAGCGGTAATTCCTGCCAGGTGATTTCACTTCGGGGAGTGGGAAGATCAAATGTTCTTCGGATCCTGGCATACAATCATTCAGTTCGCAAGCTTCATCTGGGAGAAAACCAGAAATGGTTTCACTTTGTGATGATGAATTTTGCAGAAATTAAAAAAAGGCCTTTAGCAGACTCAACAAAATATATTTTCCTTGAAATCCTTGAGTCATTGTCTGCCCGAAAAATGAACGAGGAACATAAGAGTGTTAAGGAGCTGTTTGACCAAGGCTTAAAATCAGGCGATGAAATGGTGATTTTCCAGGGCCTTAAGAAAACAATTGATTACCTCTGTCTTGAAAAAGAACTGAGCCTAATCTTACTGTTCGATCGATTTGAAGAATACGTGGGAGTTTTGGAACCTGTCTTTTTTGACCATTTACGAGTCCTTAGAGATAGAGCCAAATACCGCTTCTCATGCGTTTTTCCTCTCAATCGCCCGCTTGAGGATACTGTTGGGACAGAAATTATTTCCTCTTTTTATGAATTTTTAGTCGGAAATTTGGTCTATTTAACTCTGGGAGATGAGAAAATAAGGGAATTCAGACTTTCATATCTTAAAAAAACAACAGGGAAAAGTGTAGATAAAAAAGTCCTTGATGAAGTAACTAAGATTACAGGGGGATTAGGTAAATTATGGCTAGTTAGCATCGAATCCTGTTTAAACAGCAATGAGACAATGAAACAATCGAACAATTTACTCGGTTTTCTCATGAATCAAAACCGAGTACGTGCCGTTTTGGATGAAATTTGGAGCTCACTCTCCCCATATGAGCAAGGCCTACTAGCGTCTAGTGATCAGCGTCTAGCGTCTAGTTCTGAGCTTGCCCATCTTGAAAAAGTTGGTCTAATTAAGGATGGAAAAATTACCGTACCTCTGCTTGAAGCTTTTGCAAAAGATCAAATTGAAACCAAAAGCCAAGACATTGTTTTCGATGAACAAGCTAATGAAATCAGGAAAGGCGAGATTATCATATCCGAAGGGCTCACTTCTTCTGAGTTTAAACTTTTAAAATTCATGGCACAGAACTCAGGAAAAATCCTTGAAAGAGATGAGATAATTAATGCTGTCTGGGCAGACCTTTCCTCAACAGCAGGGGTAAGTGAACAAGCCCTAGACCAACTAATTTTTAGAGTCAGGAAAAAGATAGAAGAAAACCCCAACCAACCTCAACACATTCAGACCGTGAAAGGAAGAGGATTCAAATTTAATCCGTAAATTTCAAATTCGAAATCCTAAATACGAAATCCGAAACAAATTAAAATGATCAAAAAATTTTAAAATTCAAATTTGGATATTGTTTAGGATTAGATAATTACAGTTGGGATTTAAAAAATATTTAGTAGTAAGACTCCAGGTCTATCGATTTTAATTCTCCCAGTAACTTTTGTATTTTATGTTTTTTTGCCCATTTGGATAGATAAGCCTTGTCGAGATTTTTATTCTGAATTTGATATACAAATGCAGCATCTATTAAGTGTTTCTCTATTTTTGATTCCTCGTACCAAAACAGCTTTTTAAGAATAGTGTCTTCAGGACTTGCTATATACATAAATTGCCCTAAAATACTCTTTCTTTTCTTTCGTAAGAAACGGCTTTTATTGAATTTACCATTTCCCAGCATCCAGAAATCGAGCTTTAACGCTGTTGGCAAATGAAGAATGTTAAACATTCCCTTGTTTAAAATGGCGTCTTTAATCTGCTCGGGCTGCACGAGAAATTCTTTGGGTAATCTTTCAAAAATCTTTAATATTTTATCTAAATCTCTCTCATGCATCTCTACCACAAAATCAATGTCATGAGAAGCGCGGGGCCTTGCATAAAAAATTACACTCCATGCACCTGTGATCATATAGGGGATTTTATTCTTGCCTAAAAATAAAGTGATTTCTTTAAGGAGTAATCCCTGATCGGTTTCCGTTTCCATGGTATTTCTGAGCATCACTAATGCCGTCTTGTCTTACTTTTCTGACTGTTCGAGAGAGAGAAAGACCAAGTCTAATTTTGGTATCTCCAGACATTTTGGCGTATTGTTTTATTAATGAAGGAAAATTTTTTTTCATGGCATGATTATACCACACCACGCAGTAAAACAATTTTCAATTCGACCTGCCCGCAAAGCCTTGCTTGCAATGGCAGGCGGGAAATTGAAAACTAAAAATTTCAAATTCCTTATCCGTATTCCATTTTCCATCTTCTACCCTCCGTAATCTACCTTCTATGCTCTATCACCTACCTTCTAATTAAAAAACTTGCGTTAATCAAGTTTTTTAATTACGATAAAGTTGTGAGTCCCGTTAGAAAAATGTTTTTAAATCAGCAAACTAAAACCTCAATAGTCAACATTAGAAAGGAGGTTTTCTAACGGGATGAGAAAAATCCTGCTTGCATTAATCTCTTTTTTTATTCTGCTAGCCTCCTTTGCATATTTAAACCCTAAAACAGCTTTAGGCGCAGCAGGTGATAAATGTGAGAACTTCTGCCCTTTAAAAAGTGGCTACAAAACTCCACAAATATTTGATGGGATTGCAGCACAATGCGGGAAAGCCTATGATTGTGACCCCGATCAAATAGGTATCGGTAATCCTCCGCCGCCTTATTGTCTTTATGAGAGCACAGACCATGAAGCAAGAATGGATCTACTTATTCCTGTTGTAAATGAAGAGGTGTGTACTGACTCAGAGCCAGTTTGCCGCCAAATAGGAGGCTGCTCTCCCTCAGATTTGCCAGATCCTGGACAGTGCGAAAATGTGCGAAACAACTGCACCTCAAATGCACAATGTAGAGAGGGGGATGAAGCTGATTGCTCTACGAGATATTGCCTTGATAGAGATGGTCATCTATTTAATAGAGATAAAGACCCTTATTTGGATATCAATGGAAAATGCGAGACAAAAGAGACGCCTCCAACAGCTAGGCCGGGGTCAGTAACGGAGCCCAATCAGCCTCTGTCAAAGCCTTGTAGTGATGCGAATAGTAGTTTTGAGAGAGGGTGTGTGAGAATAAAGACTGCTTTTGGATGGGTGGGTACTTCTGCAAATAATTTTACACGCTGGGTCTTAGGATTTGTTTTAAGTATTTCAGGAGCAATTGTAATTCTTATTATAATTATCTCAGGATACCGTCTTATGACTTCTGCGGGAGATCCTGAGAAAATAAAAAATGCCAGAGACCAGCTTACGGCTGCAATTGTTGGACTTCTCTTTATCATATTCTCCCTTGTTATACTTGAACTTATTACAAGAGATATACTGGGGTTACCCGGCTTCGGCGGGTAATACAAGTCAAAATTCAAAAGGCAAAATGCAAAAATTAAATTCAAAATTCAAAATCGATCTTGTTGAACGCTGTTATAAATTCAGTCTAAATGTTATCAAGCTAACAGATAGCTTACCCAACAAGAGAAGCGCATGGATAATAGCAGACCAATTAATCCGTTCTGCAACTTCTATTGGAGCGAATTTAGTAGAAGCTCGCGCATCTAGCTCCAGATTAGAGTTCAAAAAATATTATGAAATTGCTTTAAAAAGTGCAAATGAAACTAAATATTGGCTTAATCTTCTAAGTGATGCTAAGCTTACAGAAGCCTATAAAATAGAAGAATTACTGGCAGAAGTCACAGAAATAGCAAATATGCTTGGTTCAGGAGTTATAAAGCTTAAGGCAAAAAACTTTTAACATTTTTACTTTAACTTTTGACTTTTAACTTTTGACTTTTGAATTTAACTATGGAACGTCTTGCTTTTAATTTACCCGGGGATTATTCCATTAACCCTGTTAGAGGGATGCCAAGCGGCGGCCTTGGAACAGCTGTTGATGTTCTTAGATGGGGCGTAACTGTTCTTTTTATTGCCATAAGCATAACTTCTCTCTTTTTTCTTATTTGGGGAGGGATCCAGTGGATAACTTCCGGCGGAGACAAACAAAAAATTGAGGCCGCCAGAAATAGACTAGTTTACGCTCTAATTGGACTCATAATTGCTTTTCTTGCTTTTTTTATAATAAATACAATCGGCGACTTTCTTGGCGTAAAGCTACTGGGAATCACAGTTCCAAGATAGACGCTGGACAAAAGACTGTTAATTTTCAATTTGAAATATTTCTGAAAACTCGGAAAACTCAGAAATCCAGAATGTCAGAAAATCAGAATGTGCCAGATCTCCAGATCGAATGAAGTTTATTAATTCTTTTAGATAATACTTTGTAGTCTTCAACGAGCTCTTTTGCCTCTTCTAATAATCTTGGGACTGCAATGGCGATTGTTCGCAAATGTGAGATTAATTCATCGCTTGAGCCAATTGCAATTTTCAAAAATCTTTTAAACTCAGCTTCAGATGATCTCTTCGCCCACCCCTCTGCAATATTCGAAGGAATTGATTTTCCACATTTCTTAGATTGGATAACAGAATCATATTCAGATTTGGGTACTTTTTTGAGGATAAAGTTTTTTAAGAAGTCGTAGCGATTCTTTATATACTTCAAGATCAATTACATCCCTGATCATTAACTTATAATAACAGGTCTTCTGGTTTTCTGTTAGTCGGACTCTCTGATGCTCCGGTGGTCTGAGTATTCTGAGTCTTCTGAACTATCTTAGTAATCATCCGAGTATTCTGACCATTGTTGTTTCGGATTTCGAATTTCGATATTCGGATTTTATAATTATAATCTACTCTTTCTATAAACAATTGCAACTTTATCCTGGTAGACAACATTCCAGCCCTCCCTTTCTAGCTGGATATAAATATTATCATATTTTTCTTTTCTAAATATTTTATTTTCAAGCCGCTCAAATAAAAGTTCAGGATATGATAGCTCTTTTTTTACTTGAACAGGAAGTAAAAATGTATCTATATTATATTTATTAATGGCATAACTAAGCTTTGATTTCCCATTCATTAAATCCTTGTATTCTTTGAAGGCGTAATTGCTTTCATTTTTTATATCAGCCTGCCACCGCCAGCTGGGCATTCTTCCGTCTATAAAAACTTTTTTCTCGGGATACCTCCATATAAGATATCCTCCCCAACCATATTCTGAAAATAAATTACCGCTACCAGGATTGCGTTTTAAATAGCCTAAAGCATCTGCAGGATATGCGCTTTGTCTGGAAAATAAGAGATCTTTTCCTGACACAAGCGGCACAATTACGGTAAAAATTGAAAGAGCCACCATAAAAGTGTAGGCTTTTTTAAACCTTTGCCTTCCATATTTGACTCTTTCTGCCTCTTTGCCCAAAAAACCTATGCTTTTTGAAAGTAGAGGCAGGCTAACTAGGACAAAAAATGGCATGTGCCTAACGCTTGATAATCCGGCTAAAAGTAAACCCAAATAGAGAGCTTTTTCAAAAAGTCCAAAATTTTTTCTAAATCTTATGACAAGAAACGCTGAAAGGCAAACAAGTGTTATGAGAGGGACATTAAAGAAAAAGAATGCCGGAGCCCATTCCTGGATTCCCCATCTAAGAGATGAATCTGAGGCTGACATATAAATTTCTTTCCAAAGATTTATACCGTAGGGATTTATTAAAGTTGCTAGAGCGCAAAAAATAACTACCCATATATCTATAAAATTTATCTTTTTATCCTTCAGAAATTTAAAGAATATAAATGTTGCGAGCGTAAAAATTCCTATGGCAAATCCTCCGTGAAGATTTGCCCACGCAAGAAAAAAGACTGGAAGAAATATACGAAGTCGTTTATAGATTTTCTCATCAAAAAAGAAGCTTACTAAAATAGAAAAAAATAGCCAGGAGATAACCTGGGGCCTTACTCCCGAGGATGGCAAAAGTGATCCTGCGCCGAGTATAAAAGGTACGAGGAAGTAGGATTGATCTTGTCTTGATCTAAACATTATTAGTATTGATAGAACTGCTATTAGGCCAAAAAGTACTGCAAGTGAGGCATATCCGATATTTTGGTAGATAAGATAAAGAATAATATCCGTGAGCCACTCATGATCCACAAAAGGGTAACTTGGCATAGTGTAGGAAAAGGGGTCATTCTTGGGGATTCCTTTTGCAAGCATCAGCTCCCCCATTTTCATATGCCACCCAAAATCAGGGTCAAGAAAAAGGGTTCCTATTGCAAAAAAGAGCAAGAAAGCAGAAATTAATATCAGAAAATTAAATTTATTTATTTTAACAAGTTGCATCCTTTTAGTTTAGCTATTAGCTCTCTCCTTGACAAACCTGAGGAATTCTTCTACGATCGAATTAAGTATGAGAAAGCTAATTGCCGCAGGTTCCTCTTTTTTATTTTTTATTTTTTCATTTTTCGCCATAACTTCTCCTGTCTTTGCACAAACAAATGTAAATCCTTGCGTAAGAGGAGGCGGGGTGGGTTTTGGAACACTGTGCAACTTTACTCTTTCAGGAGGATTTATTGGAAAGCTGGTAACATTGGCATTCATTTTGGCTGTCTTAATTGCCCTGGCATTTTTAATATTTGGCGGTATCCGCTGGATTCTCTCAGGAGGAGATAAGACAAAAGTTGAGGAAGCCAGAGGTACAATTGTTGCTTCTGTGGTGGGATTGATACTCGTATTTCTGGCATTCTTTATAATCAACTTCTTATTCACCTTCTTTGGCCTTGAAAGCATAAGAAACCTTAGCATTCCCAGTCTCAGCGGGGGCGGTGGAGGAGGGGGTTTAACAAACGGCAGCGCTTGTACTGATCACAGCCAGTGTCGTAGCGGTTTTTGTATGCCCACTGGGCGACCAGTTGGCACATGCGCGAGTAGGTAAGTTATTTTTTTCACCTTTCAATATAACCTCAGGCTGCCTCTTGACCCCACACAACACAACTTGACGGTAGCATCTATCATAATCTGCTAGTGAATCTCCCTCTTGACCCGCCATATCTTGCTGTTCAGCTTTTGGGAACTATTCGTTCACGCCTCACAGAGCGATTATCGGCGGATCGCGTACTACCTATAAAATTAATTTAGGTACTTGACAAACTTCAAAAAAGTTCCTACGATCATATTAATAATGAAAAAATTAACTGCCATAGGAGCTTCCGCTGCCGCCTACCTTAGCCTTGCTCTTCCTGTTTTCGCTCAAACAAATGTAAATCCTTGCGTAAGAGGAGGCGGGGTGGGTTTTGGAACACTGTGCAACTTTACTCTTTCAGGAGGATTTATTGGAAAGCTGGTCACACTGGCCTTTATTTTAGCAGTTTTAATTGCTTTGGCGTTTCTTATCTGGGGCGGTATACGCTGGATACTCTCCGGCGGAGATAAAACAAAAGTTGAAGAAGCCAGAGGTACAATTGTTGCAGCTCTTGTTGGACTTGTAATAGTCTTTCTGGCATTCTTTATAATTAACTTTGTATTTACATTCTTTGGCCTTGGAAGCATTCAGGGGCTACAAATTCCAAACCTGAGACCTTAATTCTTGTTTTTTAAATTCTCCTCTGCTACGCTTTATTTATTGCCTTAATGAAAAAGCTATTTATTATATTCTCTTTTCTATTTTCTATTTTCTATTTTCTATTTTCTGCAACTCCTACATTTGCCCAACTGGGGCCAACAAAGCTTCCTACTCGTTGTCTGGTGGGCGGGGCCGATCAGGTAGCAACAATTGACTGTATTCCAATTATTATAGGCAACGTTGTCTTCTGGCTTCTTGTAGGCGCAGGAATTTTGGCCCTTGTTCTTATAGTCATTTCAGGCTTTAAATTTGTCTTCTCAGGCGGTGACCCCAAGCAGGTGGAAGGAGCCAGAAAAACCCTTACCTGGGCAATTATCGGCCTTGTCCTAATACTTTTCTCATTTGCAATAGTTGCCTTTATAGCAAGAACTACAGGAGTTGCGTGCATAACAAGATTCGGCTTCACCCAGTGCGTGCCCGCAGACATTTCTCAACCCTGTAGTAGAACAAACCCAGATGGATTTTGCACTGGCGGAAGAGAGTGTTTACCAAGAAAAGACAGGCCAGGACTCGAACCGTCCTGTCAATACCGTTGCAGTGTTACACACCACAGAGGATGGTGCTCCGGCGCAAAAGAATGCACGCAAGTTATTATAGTGCCTGGTCAGACAACCTGGATTTGCAAATGACCACAGTCTAAACTTGTATTTTCACGCTCGAGGCTAAAATTCTCCTAATTTGACCCATTTTGATAGCCTTGAATCCATAATTTTCACGGGTTATTCTATAGAATAACCAAATTGTTCCATTGATCGATTGTTCGATTGCTGAAGGCATGGTAAGAAAGTATTTGCAGTTAAATGATATTGATTGCTATAAAAGGGCTTTGAACCTTTCTAATTATATTTGGGATATCGTTATCGCCTGGGATTACTTTGCAAAAAACTCAGTGGGTATTCAATTTGTGACTGCTATTGATTCGATTTCGGCAAATATCGCCGAAGGATTCGGAAGATTTGGAAAAAAAGATAAGGTGAGATTTTATTATTTTAGCTTAGGTTCAGTAAAAGAGGGATTTGACTGGAACGAAAAATCGCGAATTAGAAAACTCTTAATTCAGGCTCAATATGAGCACATTTTAGAAGAGCTCCAAGAGCTTCCAAAAGAAATCCACCAACTGATTAAATTCACGAATATTAAATTAAAGGAGTAAAAATTGAATAATGAAGCAGTTTAGCAATGTAGCAATAGAACAATGTAACAATCGCTGATATGGATAATCATCCTATACCACAAGACATAACCGGGTTTCAGTTTAAGCTGATTGGCAGCATGACTATCAAGCAGTTTGCCTATCTGGCAACCGGTGTAGTTATTGCCTGGTTTATTTTCTTTATTCTGCCTGGTTTTATTTTAATAAGGCTTCCTTTAGCAATCCTTTTTCTTGGACTTGGCGCTAGCCTTGCTTTTCTTCCAGTTGACGGAAGGCCCATGGACGTTATGATTGGAAATCTTATTAGGGCAGTCTTTGCCCCAACCCAATATATTTATAAAAGAGGCGATAAGAATCTTGCAACCACTGAAACACTGAAAAGTCCACGTGAAACACAGGCTCAGCCTTCAAGTTTGAAAGTCTCAGCCCAAGAAGTGCCCGTTTCGCAGCAATCCCAGACGGTTCAAGCTCAACCCCAAGTGCAACCTCTGGCTCAAACTTCTGCCCTTCCCTCCCAAGCCCCGTATGGAAAGGTCATTGAGTTTTCAGATTCTTCAGTCCAGCCGGTTTTATCAGGAAATCTTGATGATTTGGTAAATGAGAGAAAGAAAAAGGATGAAGAAAAGATACTTGAGAATGAAAAGAAGTTGGAAGAGGAGGCATCAAGCTTAAAACAACAGCTTGATAAGGCTCACGAGGAAGAAGGCAAACAAACAAGTACTACGAATTTAGGAGCAACCCATCAAAAATCTGAAGACCTTGAAAAATTACTCACCCAAACTTTAAGACAAAAAGAAGCACTTGAAAAACAGCTTTTGATTCTTCAATCCCGTCTTGAAGGAACACAGCAGGAAAAATATGCTCCGACAGTATCCCCGGCTGTGAAACAAACCCAGCGGGTGAAAAAAGTTCCCGCTGGTTCTGAAAGAGCAGCCGGCCTACCCCAAGCTCCTCAGGACCCAAATATAATTGTGGGAATTGTTAAAGACTCTCGTGGCAATCCATTGCCAAATATTCTTGTTGATGTGAAAGATCCTGAGGAAAATCCGGTCAGAGCTTTTAAGACAAATGCGCTGGGACAATTTGCTTCAGCAACTCCCCTTCAAAACGGCAAATATATTATTTCTTTTGAAGATCCAACGGGCGCACACAAATTTGACACTATTGAGATAGAGGCAGCGGGAACTCCCCTAATGCCTCTTGAAATTATCTCAATTGACGCAAGAGAAGAGCTAAGAAGAGAATTGTTCGCATAATATGAATTTCATTTCGGAAAACTCGGAAAACTCAGTGATCCAGAGATTCAGATAATCTGATATTCAGAAAGTCTGACATTCTGGCTATCTGAGTGTTCTGAAAGTTATTTGATATTTAATTTTTAATATGAGAAATTCTGCCCATAAAATTACAGCTACAACCCAAAAGTTTATTGAAATTGAAGATATTGTGGATAACATTGTCCTTCTTTCAGGCTCCCAAGCGTGCCTAGTAATTGAGGTTGTGGCAACAAATTTCACACTCCAATCAAAAGAAGAACAACAGGTAAAAATCTTCTCATATGCTTCACTTCTTAATTCTTTGTCTTTTTCAATCCAAATTGTAATTTTAAGCAGACGCCTTGACATTAGTTCATATTTAAAACTTTTGGAGGAACAGGCTGCAAAAACTCAAAATCAGATGCTTTCAGCCCACATAAATCTTTATAAAGACTTTGTGGCCCAGCTGGTCCAAAAAAATGCAGTTCTTGATAAAAAATTTTATATTGCTCTCTCATATTCTCCGCTTGAAAAAGGAGCAGCGGGAATAGGCGATATCGGAAACAAGCAAGCATTTGTTGCGGATGCAAAAAACTTGCTTAATTCAAAAGCAGTTTCTATCACCCAGGAGCTTCAAAGAATTGGCTTAAAATCAAAAATTTTGGAAAAAAATGAGCTGACAAAGCTTTATTATGAAGTTTACAACTCTGACGGTGGAGGACTCCCGGTGAAATGACAATGGATAATGGAAGATGGAAGATGGTAGTAGAAGGTAGAAAATCGATGATAGAGAAAACCTATCTTCTAACTTCAATTTTCAAAAAACCATCCTCTACCGTCCATCTTCTATCGTCGAATAAAATGTATATTTGCTATTTGATATTTAATTTTTAATATGAATTTCGTATGAGGTTTTTTAATAGAAACAAAGATAAGAATAGTCAGGCTTTTGCCCAATCTTTTTCTAGTCAAGTCACTGACATTATTGCTCCTTCTTCAATTGAAGTTGATTTTGGCCATATCAGGGTGGGCGAAATATTTTACAAAACTTTTTTTGTAGTTGGGTATCCTCGCTATGTTTCGCCAAACTGGCTGGAGCCCCTTATTGACTTTGATCATTCTCTTAATATCTCTATGTTTTGCTATCCAACTTATGCGCCGGACGTGCTCTCTGATTTGAGAAGAAAAATTGCCGAAATGGAGGCAACTTTAATGGAGCAGACAAAAAACAATAAAGTTTTGGATCCAACTGTTCAGGCTTCTTTGGAAGATGCGCTAAGCGTTCAGGAAGAGCTTGCAAAAGGTATTGAGAGATTTTTTCAATTCAGCCTCTATATCACCCTTGCGTCTGAGGATATAAAAGAATTGGATGAAGCCTCAAAAAGACTAAAGACTTTACTTTCCTCAATCCTCATTCTCGCCAAACCCGCAACATTGCAGATGGAAGACGGATTTAAGTCCACTGTTCCTCTTGGCCAGGACGAGCTCTACATTCCAAGAAACATGGATACAACCAGTCTTGCCTCAACTTTTCCTTTCACCTCGGCAACTCTTACTCAGGATAAGGGAATCATGTATGGAATAAATCAGCTAAATGGGTCTCTAATTATTTTTGACCGCTACAGCCTGGAAAATGCAAATGAGGTAGTTTTTGGAAAATCAGGATCCGGGAAATCATACCTAATCAAGCTTGAGCTTATGCGACAGTTTATGTTTGGGACTGAGGTAATTGTGATTGATCCTGAAGGCGAATATGGGCCACTTACAAAAGCTTTGGACGGAGAATACGTGGAATTTACTCCGGCCTCTCCTATTAAAATTAACCCGTTCGATCTGACGGGAAGATATGAGGAGGGAGAAAATGAATTGGGTCTTAAAATTTTATCACTCCACGGCCTCCTTAGAATTGTTATGGGAGAGCTTGATCCGGGACACGATGCCATTTTAGATAGAGCTTTGGTGGAAGTTTACAGGCAAAAAGGCATAACACCGGATCCTAAAACCCAAACTAGGCAGCCTCCCCTTATGGAAGACCTTTACAAGGTCCTTCTAGGTAATGAGGATGAGATTTCAAAAGATTTGGCACTTCGTCTTGAAAAATTTATAAAGGGAAGTATGGCAGGAATTTTCAACCAGCAGTCAAATTTTGATATCAAAAATCCTCTGACTGTTTTTTCTACCCGCGGACTTGAAGATCAGCTTAGGCCCGTTGCCATGCATATAATTTTGGATTTTATCTGGACAAAGGTGCGAAAAGATCTAAAAAAACGCTTGCTAGTCCTTGATGAGGCATGGTACCTTATGAAATACCAGGATTCTGCTTCTTTTGTTCACGGGATTGCCAAGCGCGCAAGGAAATATTATCTGGCTCTTACTACTGCCACTCAGGACGTTCAGGACTTTCTTTCAACAGACTATGGAAAGGCAATTCTTTCTAATTCTTCAATTCAGATTCTTTTAAAGCAGAGCCCTACGGAAATAGACCTGGTCTCGCAGATTTTTTACCTGACAGATCATGAGAAACAGCTTCTTCTTTCAGCAAACGTGGGTGAAGGCTTATTCTTTGCCGGGCTTTCTCATGTGGCAGTCAGGATTTTGGCTGCTCCATTTGAACATGGCCTTATTACCTCAAATCCTGAGGAGCTTATCAAAAAACAGCAAGAAGAGGCTATAATGAATCAAGGCGGAGCGGGCCCAAAAGTTTTTGATCCAATGGATGCTCTTGAAAAGGCAGTTTCTCCCCAGGCAAATGAAGCTGAAAATCAAACAACCGCAGGGACAATTAGTCCCGGACAAAATAGTTAGTCTTTATGGCAGATAATGCTGATGATTTAAGATTAAAAAATGGGCGATGGTTTGCTTCACTTGCTCGTCCTCTTAATCCTCAAGAAAGGCAAGCTCTTCTTGAGGCACTTCAAAAACAAGATTACCAAGAATTTATAAATGTTTGCGTCAGAAATAATATTCTAAATCCCCAGAGTGCATTTATTGCAGGTCTTGACTGGCAGGACCTTGGGGCTGAAGGAATAAAAATTCCACTTGGGGAGCCTCTGCCTGCTGAGCCAAAACAGGCTCCCTCTGGCACAGGAGTTGGAACGGCTGCTGTTGGGATAGGGCTTGCTGCCCTGTCAAGGCCTGAAAAGTATGAAGATTTTAAAAAAAGGGCAACAAATTATGCTGAGGGCGTGGCACAGCAGTGGGAAAAAGAAGAAGAGAAAATATTAAAAAAGCCTCCTAAAACCCCTGATCCAAATAGGCCTGCAAGCAGACAAGAGGCGTACGGGAGGGCGGAAAAATATTATCACGATTTGCTGGCAGGGGGAAATACCAAGCAAGCAAAAAAATGGCTTTCTGAAAACCCCGGTGACATACATCTGGCTCAAGCAGTTGACAGGCATGAGCTACAAAGAAGAAACCTCACTTATGAAGAATTTCAAAGTATAAGACAAAGATATCTAGAAAGAACGCCGGATCCCCAAGCTAAAGAACTTGCCGATAGGGAAATGAATGATCTTATGCTTCTGCACTCTCATGATCGAGCCAGAGAGTGGGCAAAGAAATATAATGACCCCGCTCTTGGGGCAGCAGTTGAGAGAAAAAGGCTATTGGATGAGGAAAGTATTAATAGATCCAGGATTAGAAGAACCTATCACAACAGTAGGCTTGGAAAACAAATTTCAAGGACACGCGACAAGTTTAAAGAAAGCCGGACAGGGAGAGGATTGTCAAGAGTCAACAAAAGCTTTTGGGCAGCAGTCGGTCTCCCCTCTGCAGTCGCAAACAGGCTTTCCCAGACGGGAGCCGGAAGACTAATCTCACGGGCCAAAGACAGATTTAGCTCTGCTCTGGGAACGCCGGGCCGGGCAATAAATAAAGTTAAAAATAGGCTTGCAAATACCCGTCTTGGCAGATTTGCCGCAAGAGCAAACCGGGCAAGGAAAAAAATAAGCAATCTTTTAAATCCCGCAACCTATCTCCAATGGCTTTTTAAAAGAGCTACTCAGGGAGCCTTGGGAGGGGCCGTAGGAGGCGTTGCCAGCGCAGCCCTAAGTTTTGTTTCGGGGATAGTTACTACTGTTGGAGCGGCTGCAACAGCCGCTTTAGGTTTTCTTGCGGCCAAAATTCCTTTTATTATTGGCAAAATTTCAGCTTTGATTGGAACAATTCTCGGACTCATAGGATCGCTTCCTATATCTGGTCCTGCTCTTGGAGTTATTGTTGCCCTATCTGTAGTAATAATCTTGTTTGCATCAATTGCCGGAGTTTTCTTTCCACCACCAGACGCTGGACAATTTCCTGAGGAAAGCCCATATCCGGGAATAGCTTATTCTATAGCATGCCCCCCTGAGGCCCCGGAAAGCATACCAAGCGGGTCAAATATCAGATGCGATATAATTTTTATCCACGACTCCTCTTTGTCCTCAGTCTCCCTTGATGATCTAACGCTAGTAAGCGATTTCCCTTCAGGAACAGAGCTGGTTGAGGCACAGACTACAGGCAACTATATCCTGGATCCTGAAGGAGGGATTATATCCTGGGCACTCTCGGAAAACAGTAGCTTTGCTACCCGAAATGAGACTCAAACATCTTATAATTTTACATATGTCTTAAATCCACTTCGTGATATTACAGCAGACATCACTCTTTCTATTGAGGGGCTGTCTGATGACTCAGGGCGTGGAGATCCTGCAGTTGGGGATGATTGCACGGGTCAATATACTCAGCAAAATTCGCCGCAGGGAAATTTTGGAGATCCTGAATGTGACTTCACAAAAAATGGCCTTAAGGATGAATTGGATCGGATTGATCGGCCTAATGCTGAGTTTTGGTATCTTATTGCAGAGTGTGAAAGCGGCCATAGGCCCAATGCTTATTTCAGATGTAATGCGGACAGAACCATCTGCACTCCCCAAGTAACCGGAGCCTGGGGACTATTTCAGATGAGTATAAGCAGACCCAACAGGGCCCCTTATTATGCAGGAGGACGCGGCCCATGGGAGGATCAAACAAGAGGAGCGGTAAACAGAAACAAAAAAGTTATAAATGAAAGTTTTGACTATTGGGCATGTGAAGAGATAGTATGTAGAGACAATAGAAGTATGTGTACGAGTAATGATCAATATATCTCGCGAAACTGACTATGAAAATTAAAACTAATAAAGATTATTTGTTACTTGCCTTTTCTTTTGTCTTAATAATTATTATGGTAATCTTGGCCGTATATTTGACCCAAAAAGAAATTGGAGGGCCTCAAAAAAAGGCGCCAATAACTACCCCCCCAGAAACAGTCCAAAGAGTTAAGTATAAATCAGGGACTCTGGGAAAAGCATTTGATAAGCTAGTTAATCGCGTCCCTTTAACTTCCCCTGATCTGGCTGTTAAGAACAGGGTTATTTCCCAGGCTGGCGAAAGTGGGCTCATTATAAGAACAGAAAAGTATGTAATAGAATATGTAAGAGCCATGGATGATTTTGAAATAGAAATTCTAACAACTGATATTGAAGTTGCAAAAAGAGAGGCTGAAGCCTATCTAAAATCTCAGGGTTTTTCAAGCCAGGGTCTTTGTAATTTGCCGGCAAGGTTTTATTTGAATTTTGAAGTATCAAAAATAATTTCTCCTCAAGTGGTATTTGATCCTCTTCCCCAGGGCTGCTAAAAAGTTGCACACAGGACAAATTTATGCATAGAATAAATTAGATGAGAAAAGCTGCCCTGTTATTCGCTCTTTTGAGTTTCTTCGGGTTTATGACAAGCCGGGCTATTTTTGCCCAAGAAGAAAAATTTTATATTAAAGATACCGCCACAGTAATAGTGGGAGAAGGAGATGAGAGTAGAACCGTCCGCGACCCCGATCCCGGTGGGAGTGGCGCAAACCCGCCACCCATTCTCTCCTGTGGTTCCGGAAACTATGAAGCATGCTTAAAAAATCAATTTAATATAAGGGCTATATATGGCAATCCACCCCAATCTGATCTTAGAGACACTTATGAAGGTTTTGTTAAGTGGTCGGGTTATAAAACTTTCCTATCGCTTTTTAGAAGAGCAAACGTTGCAATTCAATATTGGCAGGCTAGTAAAAGGGGCGATGGCGCGTGGGGAGTTGTATATTATGAATACGGCGTTCAACAAATGGATTTTTATAAAAACATCTTTAGATCTTCTACGCGGTATAAGAACTATTTTTTTAGTCATGAGCCCGCACACGTAATAAATTACCTTATACCATATCAAGTAAACATTTTTTATAGCCATGCATATACCCTGGGAGAAGACAGAGGCTGTTTTGACAATCATGGTGTTATTAAAACATACGCGTCTAACCTTTTAATCAAAGACGGGTACCCATTGGAAAAAAGGAAAAGGGAGTCTTTTGCTGATGCTGTATCAAATACCATACTATGTAGAAACGACGCGGTTTGCCCTAGTAACGGCGGCGGCGGGGAAAGCATTTGGGACTTTCCTGATACTTGCGATTATATGTATAATTTTGTACATAAGAACTTAGAATAATAAAGTAAAAATCAATGAAAAAAATAAATAATAAAAAAAATTACATTTTTTTTATATTAATAATAATTTTTATTATTGTATTTTTTCTGTTTTTCATTAATTTTATAACTAAAACTGACTTCTTTCCAATAGGCCCCCAAGGCTCTTACAAGCTTGAAGAAGATTATAGTCAATTAAAAGATATAGAACTTGGGATTAGTACTGAAAACGATGTGCAAAAAATAAATGGGAAACCTTACAAGGTTGTTAAGGAAAGTGGGAAAACCTACTTTTACTATGCTACCCCTTTAGAGGAGGTCAAAAATAAGGTAATTTTTAAAAACAATAGAGCTATATTTGCACAGGAACACATATTCGAAAATTACAGAGGTTACCCGTGGTATGTTTATTTAGATGATGGCGTAATGATTCAATCTACAAATGATTTAATTACAGGGTTGGTTTATTTTTTACCCCAAGACAGAAAGAGTTTTTTTGACAGAATAGCCCCCGAACTTAACCTTTCGGAGGACAATCTCGAAAACACGGGGAGTCCTGAATACGGATCAGTTGATAATCTTGTCACCCCTGAACCCGAATAGGCATTATGATGTGAAGATAGTCGGGGTCTTTGGGGAGTTTAAAAACCCCCGGATTTAATGGCCCTGTCATTTCAAAAAAAACTTCCTCGTCATCTATGCTTCCTAAAAACTCTAAAAGATAGCGGGCGTTAAAAGCAATCTCGTTTTCCTCCCCTTCTACTTTTGCTTCAACCTCAACTTCATTCTCCCCCACGGAGGATGCGCTTGAGGAAAAAACAATTTTATCTTTACCAACGCTTAGCTTTACAATATTTGCCGCCTCCCTTGCAAAGACCGAGCAGGCTCTAACAGCCCCTTGCGCTAGGTTTTTATCAAATACAGCCCGGGTGCTAGAGTCATCAGGAATAAT
>JACPLG010000002.1 GCA_016186625.1 Candidatus Levyibacteriota bacterium | reverse complement strand
GACACCACGCAACACTGTCATGCCCCTTATAAAGCCACCCTTTCTCATTAACCACCTTTAAGAAATTCCAGATTGCATAATTATTCTCATCGCTTGATGTATGATAGGAATTGTCCCAATCCATAAAATATCCCAATCTCTTCGACTGCTCTGCTTGAATCGCCGAATACTTCTTAACTCTTGCTTTGCAAAGATTTATGAATTTTTCAAGACTGGCAAACTTGTCTCCCGGAAGCAGATTTTCAATATCTTTTTTTGATTTAAGTCCCAATTCTTTTTCTACTTCAACCTCCACCCAAAGACCTTGCTCGTCAAATCCATTTTGAAACCTCTGGCGTCTCCCTCTCATATTCCAGAATCTTTGCCAAAAATCTTTATAGGTTCTCCCCCATGCGTGGTGAACTCCCATTGGGTTATTTGCGGTTATTGGTCCGTCCAGAAAGGAAAACTTCTGCTCTGCAGAATCATTTTTGTTAAGATATCTATCAACAATCCCATTCTTATACCACTTATCAAGCAATTCTCTTTCAAGCGCAGGGAAATCCGTTTGGGGCGACACGGGCTTAAATCCCGTTAGAGATTTTTCTGAATCTTTAACATCTGACATAACAAATTATACCCGTTCTCTAACGGGGTAAACATAAACCTAATTGTAGCTAAAATGATGACTTTGTTCAACATATTCATTTATTTTTTATCTAACCTCAATACTATCAATTAAGAAACGTTCTTATTGGGACAGTTACGGAGTTCCGAAGATAAAAACTGCATAGTATCCTGCAACTCCTCCGCAGCCGTAGTTCCAGGCAGGGTTTTGTATGGCTTCTCTATGCCCTGTTAGAGAGCGGTCCCAACCGTATTCAACAATATGGACCCCGTATTGCGGCTGAGCACCCCCAAACAAAACTTCTCCCATTCTTGAGAATTCATTTTGATTCTGGGCGTATTTCTCAAAACCTGCGTGATTATCTAAACCTCCGTTGGCCAATTGTTCATTTGCCCTGTTTTGGGCAATTGAGCACAAGAGATCACTTTGAGAAAGAGTCGGAAGGTTGTGTGATTTTCTGTAACTGCTCATTGCTTCATTTAGTTCCTCCGCGGTTGACATCCGAGGATCCGGTGGGATTGCAATTTTTGTAATATTCTCATCAACCTTTTCAACCGACCAGTTAAAGGGGCTCTTGTTTCGTAAATCTTCCGTTGCCTGTTTAGAGGCTGGTGAGCTTGGATTCTGATAATAATTTTTCCTTGGGAAAAGCCGCATCTCAACAAATGTATTGTTGGAAAAGAAAAGAAAAATCAAAAAAACTATAAAAAGAAGAAAGAATTTTGAGAAAAATGGGAATGAATTATGTTTCCTTTTCATTAGAAAATGACAGCCTTTGTTTCAATAGGATGTTTTATAAGTTAATCGTAGCAAAAAATGATTAGAATTCAAGTAAAAGAAAATATATCACTCTTTCAGCGGTGTGATATAATGTTATTCCGATGCGAAAAACTGCTCTATTTTTGATACTTTTTCTTTTTATTGTTCCTCCTGCTTTTGCAGAAAGTAAGGCCTCTGTAAAAATAAAAAATAACGTTTCATCCTCAAGCATTTCTGAGGTTAAATCATCTACGGACATAAGAATTGAGACAAATGGAAATGTCACTTCGTATTCAACCAAGGAGCCTGGAAACATTGAGATTAATGCAAATAATGGGAGTTCTGAGATAAAAGTCAATGGAAATGTTGTTTCTCAAAACTCCGCTTCTCCTACTGCCACAAAATCACCCACCCCGACGCCGAGTGATGAAAATAGGCAAAACGATAACAAAAATATTTTTGAATTCTTTGAGAGTCTTTTTAAGATCTTCTTTTCTCTACTCGTTTAATAGTAAACTTTTCTTAAGACTGCCAACCACTTGACAAATGATAAAAAAATGTTCTATTCTGATATTGTCCGTGCTATATGCATGAGTATGGACTTGCCGAAAAAGTTACTAGTACTTTTGAGGGACTAGGAATGCTTTACTAGAAAATAGTGAAGCGGACCAAAAAAAAGCAAAAAGGGCCTGCCCACAAGGTAGACCTTTTTGTTTGCTTACTCGATTAAGAATTACTATCTCGGGTGAGCTAAAGCTCCGTCATTTCTAACATAAGTACCGTAATCTCCAACTTGTGATCCCACATATAAAACTCCGGACGTACTAACTTCCGGTCTGGTAAGAGCTTCTACGTATACTGCTGCCTCATCTGGAAGAAGTGTCCCGCCTGGGTTCATATTTGTTCTTACCTTTCCCGGATCAACTCCATTTATACGAACATCATTGTATCCCTGCTTTTCCATTTGTGAAGCAACAGATGCCACTAAATATATATCAGCGGCTTTAGACATACCATATGCTCCTCCTCTTCCATGAAGCTCTTCTAATGCTCTGGTATTTTTTCCCCAGCTTCCGACTACCTCTACAATTCTGCCGTAACCTGCTGCTACCATTCCGGGTATAACCGCCTGAATCATTCTCAAAACTCCAAGAGTATTTACTTCAAAAGTTTTTCTCACTGAATCCATTGAGACTCTTGTAATTTTTTCTCCGCGGTCTTCTGAATCAAAGATAACTGCAGCATCTACCAGTATTGTTGGGCTACCGTCTCGTGAAATTTTTTCCATAATCCTATCTACATCTACTTGTCGAGTAACGTCGAGCTTATGCGAAATAACCGATAATCCTTCACGTCTAAGTGTGTCTCTTCCTGCAATTGCATCTCTGCCGTCACGCGCAGTTAAGTGGACTATTCCACCATCTCCAAATCTTTGGGCAAGTTTTTTTGCTGTTGCAAATCCTATGCCGCCTTCTTTAGCACCAGTTACAATAGCTACTTCATGTTCTTGAGTCATAAAAAACAAAAACATTTGATATGGAATCAAATGTGATGACTGTTTATAGCAAAGTTGTTAAACAATGTCAATGCAATCAAACATAATGCCAATTCATTTGTACTACCATGTTATAATTTCGGGATATGAATAAAGACGTGCTAGTTTTAGGCTCCGGAGTTTCAGGACTTTCAAGCGCAATTGTGCTTTTGAAAAAAGGATATTCCGTAACCATTTGGGCTAAAGATTTTCCGCCAAATACTACTTCAAATATGGCTGGTGCATTTTGGTATGCCTTTGATCACAAACCTTATGAAAGAGCCCGCATCTGGGCAAAAAAAAGTTTTGAATATTTTAGAAAAGAATTGCTAACTGATCCTAAAAGCGGATGTATAAAAAGAAAAGTCGTCAACATTACTGATAAAAAATACAAAAAACGCTGGTGGCATACTGAAATTAATAGTTTTCAAAAATTAGCTCCGGAAAACCTGCCAGATGGATATAAATACGGTTATACCTATGACACTTTTGTGATTGATACATCAATCTATATGGACTACCTTGTAGCTATGTTTAAAAAATTAGGCGGAAAAATGGTAAAAAAATCCGTAAACAATATAAAAGAATCTCTTTTGGTAAGTGATCTTATTGTTAATTGTACTGGACTTGGCTCGCTAAAACTTTTGAATGATAAAAGGCTGTATCCATCGCGCGGCCAAGTTGTAAAAATCAAACCAAATAGTCTTGACTATATTATTATAGATGACTCGGGATGGAATAATTTTGCTATGGCTGCACCCAGGACTAATGACATTATTTTGGGCGGGACAAGACAAGCAAACAGCTGGAATACTAAAATTGACCCGAAAGACAGAGAAGAAATCTTACAAAAATGTGCGCTGATTAGTCCGTTTTTAAAAAATGTAGAAATTATCGGCGAATCTGTAGGGCTTCGCCCGGCAAGAGATGAAATCCGGCTTGAAGCAGAAAATTTCTCCGGGAAAATAATAATTCATAACTACGGTCACGGTGGGTCAGGATTTAGTGCATCATGGGGCTGCGCACTAAATGTTTTGAAACTTGTAAAAAGACACTCAAATTAATTCTCCTGCATGCCTGAATGGGTAAGATCCACATGCTACTGGCTAGGTTACTTTCCAGCTCTCTTTTTTGATCTCTATTTTTATAAAGAAACTGGTTAAGCAAACCCCATATAACAAAAAATAACCCAAGAACACTTAGTGCTACAGGCTATTAGTATAATTAACCAGACATTAAAAGAAATAATAAAATAGTTGACAACATAAGCTGTTTATGTTATATTGCAGCCCTGTCTCCAAATACTATGGGTAATAAATCCCTAAACGGAAAGAGATTTTTAACTGTTGCAGAAGTCTCCGGAATTTTAAGATTAAGCGTTCTTACAATTTACAAATATATAAAAGAAGGTAAAATTTCCGCGTTTGATTTTGGCGGCCACTACAGAATAAGCGATTCCTCCTTAGAAGATTTTATAGAAGACCACAAAGTATTCAAAAAGGATCAAAATGAATAATTTCCCAGATAAAAAAATAAGCATAATTATTCCTGTCTTTAACGAAGAGCAAAATATAAAACATTTGGTTGAAAGAATTCACGCTTCTCTTTCTAAAGCGGAAATTACCTACGAGCTGATCTTTGTTGATGACCACTCAACTGACCAAACAAGAAATGTTATCAGCAATCTTGCCATATTTTATCCAATTATTTTAGTCGAAAAAAAGGGAAAGAGAGGAAAGGCTTTTTCAATTTATGAAGGAATCAAGTACGCGCAATATGACGCAGTGGGAATGATTGATGCAGACCTTCAGTACGGCCCGGAAAATTTTGTTGGCATGCTTGAGGAGCTTGAAAATTTTGATTTAATAGTTGCAAACAGAAAACATTATCGAGATTCCCTTCTTAGGAAGATATTTAGTAAAACTTTCAGGTTTGCTTTTGGAAGATTTCTTTTTGGACTGGATCATGATATTCAGGCCGGGCTAAAGGTTTTCACAAGACGGGTTTGGGAAACTGTAAAATTCATGCCTCACTCAGCCTGGACATTTGACCTTGAATTTTTACATCGGGCAAAACAGGCCGGATTTAAGATTCAAAAGCACAATATTATTTTTTATAAAAGAAAAAATGGTAAATCCAATGTTAATTTTGTAAAACAAACCGCTGAAATTGGCATTAACGCGCTAAGAGTTAGAGTAAAAAGAATTCATCCCGCCCATATCCCTCCTTCGGATAAATATTCCATGCTTGGAGCAGGTGTTGGACATAGAAAAAGAAAATATATCACTCATACTACAATCCCCCATCACACAACTGCGCTTAAAACTGCAACCTTATCACAAAAGCTAATTATTCTTTTGTTACTAACTGACATTGTCCTGGGGCTATATATAAATCCCCTTCTTACTCTTCAGATTCTGGTAGGAGTACTTAGCGCCATTTACTTTATTGATGTTCTTTTTAATTTTTATATGATAACAAAAAGTCTGGGCAAAACTAATGAAATAACATCATCGGATGAGGAGAT